>JBBRZA010000020.1:0-39656 GCA_038237145.1 Gaiellales bacterium | reverse complement strand
CTGCTCGAGGTCGCGAAGGGCGCGACGGGCTCGAAGTCGAAGGTCGTCTGCGACGCGCTCATCCTCGACGAGGAGTCACGCTCCGACACCTACCCGTACATGAAGATCGACGAGAACGAGGTCGACATCGGCCACGAGGCGACCGTGTCGAAGATCGGCGAGGAGCAGCTCTTCTACCTGATGTCGCGCGGGCTCACCGAGCCGGAGGCGTCGGCGCTGATCGTGTCCGGCTTCGTCGAGCCGATCACGAAGGAGCTGCCGCTCGAGTACGCGGTCGAGATGAACCGGTTGATCCAGCTGCAGATGGAGGGGTCTGTCGGTTGATCGATGTCGAGCGCACGGATTTCGTGCCGCTGGCTACGCGAGACAAGGAACGAGCGCTCAAGTTTTACGGCGAGACGCTCGGCCTGAAGCGGAACGAGCTGGCGCACCAGGACTGGCCGGAGTTCGATACCGGCAACGTCACGCTGGCGATCATGGTTCCCGAGCAGGCGGGGATGGAGTTCCACGTCCACAAGAACCCGATCGCGTTTCGCGTCCCCCACGTCGCCGAGGCGCGCCGCTCTCTCGAGGAGGCGGGCGTCGAGTTCCGCGGCGAGACGCTCGACACAGGCGTCTGTCACATGGCGTTCTTTTCCGACCCTGACGGCAACGCCCTGATGCTGCATCGCCGCTACGCCCCCTACTCCGACGGTTCGAAGTCCTGATGCACACCGAGGCGCTCGAGTCCTACCGCGCTCTGCCTCTTCCGGACACGACGGAAGAGCACTGGCGCTTCACGGACCTCAAGGACTTCGACCCCGACTCCTTCGGACACGGCCAGGTGTCAGACACCAGGACGAGTCCTGCCGAGACGATCCTCGAGCTGGACGTGTCGGGCATGGCCACGATCACGGAGGCCGGGGTTCAGATCGAGCGTGCGCCCGACGGGGTGACCTTCGCACCGCTGACCGAGGAGCACGAGAAGCTCTACTCCCTCGTCGGCTGGGAGGAGAAGTTCGCCGCGCACAATGCCGCCGTCTGGGAGCACGGCTTGCTCGTCGTCGTCCCGAAGGGCGTCGAGCTCGACAAGCCGCTCTACGTGCGCGTCATGAACTCGAGCGACGGCGGCTCCCTCTTCTGGCGCCTGCTTGTCGTCGCCGAGGAGGGCGCTCGCTTCACGCTCGTCGAGGAGGTCACCTCGACAACTCCCGATCTGCATTCGTACACCAACACGGCGCAGGAGTTCTTCCTCGAGCAGGGCTCGAGGTTCGAGTTCGTGTCGATCCAGAACCTCTCGCAAGAGACGTGGCATTTCGCCACGCACCATGCACGGGTCGGGCGCGATGCAGAGCTCGACTGGGTCGCCGGCGGCTTCGGCTCCAAGAAGGGCAAAGTCAGAATCCAGAACGACCTCGCCGGAGAAGGCGCGACCTCACGGGTGACCGGGGCGTACTTCACCGACGGAGATCAGCATCTCGACTACGACACGTTCCAGGAGCACATCGCGCCGAACACGACATCCGACTTCGCCTTCAAGGGTGCCCTGCGCGACACATCCACGGCCGTGTGGCGGGGAATGATCCGCGTTGAGAAGGACGCACAGAAGACGAACGCGTACCAGGAGAACCGCAACCTCATGCTCTCGCCCACGACGCACGCTGTCCCGATTCCGGGGCTCGAGATTCTCGCGAACGACGTGCGCTGCACACACGGTGCGACGGTGAGCCGCGTCGACCGCGAGGAGCTCTTCTATGCGATGGCACGCGGGCTCTCGCGGGGCGAGGCCGAGCGTTTGATTGTGCGCGGTTTCTTCCAGGACATCCTCGACCGCATCGAGTTCGAGGCCGTTCGGGAGTCGCTCGCCGCCGCTCTCGAAGCCCGTATCCCTCAGGGATAGCCCTCCCCGGCGCGTTCTCCGGGGTGCAGAGCCGCTGGACGTCGGGGAACTGGGATCGCATCAGAGGGAAATGACTTTCCCCCCGGCCGCGGGAAGGCAGATACTTCGGCTGTGTCCCGAACCCCGCTCTACGCGGTGGCGGTCCTCCTCGCGATGCTGGTCGTTCAGTCGGCCGGCGCCGTTGTCAAGGGCGACGAACGGGTGCTGGTCGTCCTAGCCACCTCCGGGCCCAAGCCCTACACGGTCGCGGAGGTGGAGCGCACCGTGGCGCAGGCCCGCAGCTTCATTTCGACGGCCTCGTTCGGCCAGGTTCAACTCCGAGTCGACGTGACGCCGTGGCTCTCCGCCTTCAGTAGCAATCCCGGCTGCGGGGGCGGCACGAACCGCAGTCTCGACAACGTCGTCGCGCCCGCGAAGGTCGCCGCCGACGTGGCCGGCTTCGACCCGTCTCGCTACGACGACGTCATCTACGCGATCGCGGACAGCAAGTGTGGCTTCCACGGCACCACCTGGGGCAACGAGGTGATGCTGACGCGACAGCCGAACCTCCAGCTCGTGGTGCACGAGCTCGGGCATGCGTTCGGGCTCGGCCACGCACAGGCCTCCGACTGCATCACGATCGAGGGCCTCTGCGGACTCGACGAGACGGGCGATCCGTTCAGCCCGATGGGCAGCGGCGAGCTCGACTTCGGCGTCTACGAAAAGGTCACGCTCGGCTGGATTCGGCCTCAGCCTCGTGTGACCGCGGCGAAGCGCTACGTAGTGGCCCCGCCGACGTCTGCGTCCAAGCTGGCGCAGGGGCTGGTCGTCGACACCGCGGCGGGTACCTGGTGGATCGAGTACCGCTCGAAGCCCTTCCGCGGGCTGCTTTTCCGATTCGTGGACAACCGAGTTGTCCCGTCGCCGTTCGCGGAGTCGACGGTGCTGATCAGCAAGCCGAAGGCCGGACGGCCGTGGCTCGCGCGGGGCGAGTCGTACCGCATCCCCGGCTCGTTCCGGGTCACGCTGACGAAAGCCGGCGCAACCCAGGCTGAGGTTCGCTTCCGGTAGAACCCCCTGGGTACGATGGCCGGGTGGCGGTAACCGCTCAGACCAAACTGGACGCGGGCAAGCTCCGCGCCGACTTTCCGATCTTCGAGCAGGAGATCCGCGGCAAGCCGCTCGCCTACCTCGACTCGGCGGTGAGCTCGCACAAGCCGCGGCAGGTGCTCGACAAGCTGCGCAACTTCTACGAGACCTCGTATGCGAACGTCCATCGGGGCGTCTACACGCTTTCGGAGGTCGCGACCGCGGAGTACGAGGGTGCTCGCGAGAAGGTCGCGCGATTTGTGAATGCGCCGGAGGCGCGCGAGTTGATCTTCACGCACGGCGCAACGGAGAGCATCAATCTCGTCGCGTACGCGTGGGGGCTCGACAACCTCGGCCCGGGCGACGTCGTCGTCGTCACCGAGCTCGAACACCATTCGAACTTCGTCCCGTGGCAGTACATCGCCAAGCGGACGGGCGCGACCTTCACCGCGATCCCGCTCGACGAGCACGGCGAGCTCCGGCTGGACGGGCTCGAGGAGATCGCGCGGATGGGGAACATCAAAGTCGTTGCCAACAACCTCGTCTCGAACGCGCTCGGCACGATCAACCCGGTCGAGCGGCTCGCTGCGTGGGCCCACGAGCAGGGGGCGATCATGGTCGTGGACGCGGCGCAAGCCGCCCCGCACCACGCGATCGACGTCCGGCAACTGGACTGCGACTTCCTCGCGTTCTCCTCCCACAAGATGTGCGGCCCGACAAGCGTCGGTGCACTCTGGGGCCGGGCAGAGCTGCTCGAGGCAATGGCGCCGTTCAACCTCGGCGGCCACATGATCCGGTCGGTCTCACTCGAGGAAACGACCTGGGGCCAGCTGCCGTACAAGTTCGAGGCGGGAACGCAGCCGATCGCGGAAGCCGTGGGGTTCGGCGCCGCGGTCGACTACGTCAACGATGTCGGCATCGGAGCGATCGAGGAGCACGAGCGGGAGTTGCTCGTCTACGCGCTCGAGCGTCTTGCCGACGTACCCGGTTTCGTCGGCTACGGCCCCCCGGCGGACCGGCGCGCGGGAATCATCTCGTTCAACATCGAAGGCATCCATCCGCACGACGTCGCGCAGGTTCTCGACATGGACGGCGTCGCCATTCGCGCCGGGCACCACTGCTGCCAGCCTCTGATGGCCAAGCTGGGCGTCGCAGCTACCAATCGCGCCAGCTTCTATCTCTACACCATTCCGGAAGAGATCGACAGGCTCGTCGCAGGCCTGCACAAGGCCCATAAGCTTTTGACGTGAACGAGTTCGACCAGATGTATCGGGAAGTGATCCTCGATCACTACAAGAACCCGCGCGGGCACGGGGAGCTCGACGACGCCGACGCCCATGCCGAGGGACAGAACCCGCTCTGCGGGGACGAGGTATCCATCTTCGTCGCTTTTGGCGAGGACGGCGACACGATCGACGAGGTGAAGTTCTCCGGCCGAGGCTGCGCGATCTCGCAGGCCGCGACCTCGATGCTCATGGAGATGGTGCAGGGCCGCCGCGCAAGCGAGGTCGCCGCGCTGCCGCGCGAGGAGTTGCTCGACGAGCTCGGCATCCCCCTGAGCCCGGTCCGGCTCAAGTGCGCGCTGCTCGGGCTTTCGACGCTGAAGCTCGCGCTCCACAAGGCCAAGGGAACGCCGCTCCCCGAGGAGTGGGCGGGCGCGGCCGGCGACCTCGACCTCAGGTAGGAGTGGCCGAGCTCGACGTCTGTCCGGTCGAGGAGTTGCCGTCTTGCTCCGTGAAGATCGTCTACGCGGGCGAGATCGCGGTCGGCGTCTACAACTTGAACGGTGAGTACTACGCGCTCGAGGATCGCTGCTCACACGACGACGGGCCGCTCTGCGAGGGCGACTTCGAGTGCGACGATGGCGTAGCGATCTGCCCGCGCCACGGGGCGAACATCGACATACGCACGGGTCGCGCGCTAACACTCCCGGCGGTCGAGCCGGTAAGGACCTTCCCCGTCCGGGTCGAGGACGGAATCGTCAAGGTCAAGCTTGTCTGAGCCGAAGCGCTGCTGGACTACCAGCGACCCGCTGTACCTCGCGTACCACGACGAGGAGTGGGGCCGCCCGGTCACGGACGAGCGTGGTCTGCTCGAACGGCTGTGCCTCGAGGGCTTCCAGTCCGGCCTCTCCTGGCTGACGATCCTGCGCAAACGGGAGAACTTCCGCTCTGCCTTCGCCGGGTTCGATCCCGAAGCGGTGGCGAAGTTCGGCAACCGAGACATCGCACGCCTGCTGAAGGACGCAGGGATCGTCCGCCACCGCGGCAAGATCGAAGCTGCGATCGCGAATGCGCGCGGGACCCTTGCACTTCGCGACAAAGGAACTCCGCTCACCGAGCTCGTCTGGCAGCACCGGCCAAACCGCCCGAGAGCGCCGCGAAGCCTTGCGGACATGCCGCCGACCACGCCCGAGTCGACCGCCCTTTCCAAGGACCTGAAACGTGCCGGCTTCCGCTTCGTGGGCCCGACGACTGTCTACGCCGCCATGCAGGCATGCGGCGTGGTCAACGACCATCTCGCAACCTGCTTTGTTCGCGCGCAGGTGCAGCGAGAGATCGACGCCACGCTCTAAGGTCCGGCCATGCTCGACGATCGAGTTCGCGCGGTGCTCGAGCGCCTGCAAGCCGAGGACGCCGACGAGCGTGAGCGCGGCCTGCCGGCAGCGGAACGCTCCCGCGCGGTCGCACCGACAACCGGGCAATTCCTCTTCGCACTGGTCGCGCCCCAGGTGGATTGCGAGGTGCTCGAGATCGGCGCCTCTCGCGGCTACTCGACCCTTTGGCTCGCGGCCGGCGTCCGCTCTCTAGGCGGTCGCGTGCTCTCGCTCGAGAGCGATCCGGCGAAGGCGACGGCGTGGCGCGCGAACATCGCCGAGGCCGGGCTGGATGAGTGGGCCGAGCTCATCGAAGGCGATGCCAAACAGACGGTTCCGGAGATCGGCGACGTGTTCGACGTCGTCTTCCTGGACGCCGAGAAGGAAGACTACGAGCAGCTCTTCCAGGCAGCCCGCCCGAAGCTCGAGCCCGGGGCTCTGGTCGTCGCCGACAACGTGCTCTCGCACCAGGACACCCTCGACCCGTACGTGCAGGCCCGCAAGTCGGATACCACCCTCGAGTCGGTGACGGTCCCGCTCGACCGCGGCCTCGAGCTCACCGTGATCTTGCGTGGCGACCTCTTGGCCGACTGATATTCTGCGGCCAACCGCGGAAAGGAGGTGGTCCGAGAGTGGAGATTTCTTGTTCGGGCAGTGGAGGTACCAGCGGGTAGAGGTGCTGTCCCCGGGACCTACGGGGAAATCGCCTAGCCAGCGTGGGGGACGACGCGTAACGCGCCGCCCGGCTCACTAACCTGAGGCGTCCTCTCGGGACGCCGACCAGGAGAGGTCGAGCCGGCTTTGCCGGATCGACCGTTTAGGGTCGTGGCAGGAAAGCGCCTCTGCTAATCCACCGCTGGTAACCGGAACAGGGGGCCGCTCACGCGGCCCCCTTTCTTTTCCGACCGCGCTATGTACTGCGCCGCGTGCCGATCGGCCGGTCCCAGCCCATGTCGCCCACGACAAAGGAGCCGGCGAGGCAGGCCAGGCCGATCGCAAGCCAGTCCGCATAGTGCGTAGTCGCGAAGATGCAGATGATGAAGCTCACTACGGCCGCGATCAGCAGAATCACCCTGACACCGAAGTTCATGCTTCTCCTTCCGTACGTAGGGGCTCGGAGAAGCTTCTCCTATGGGTCAGACGGCAGGGAACCGCTTGATCAAGCGGCACGCCGGAGCTGGTCGTCGAGTGGTAGCAACGGCAGAGCGAAGGTGCGAACCGCATCCTCGTCCGAGGCGATGTTGTCTCCGAGCTCGAGCATCTTCAGGAGGTCACGCGTGAGCGGGATGTCGCCCGGCAGGCGCTCGGCGAGGAGGGCGTTGGCCTTCATCAGGCCCACCGGGATATGGATGCTGGGCCGGCGAATGCGCCGGACGCGCTTGAGGCGCTCCCAGAACTCGTTCCAGCTGACGACGTCGGGACCCCCGAGCTCGAAGACCCGGGCCACCATGTCGTCTCGCTCGGCGGCCTCCGCGAAGTACTTCGCGAGATCCTCGGCCCAGATCGGCTGGATGCGCTGGCGGCCGCTGCCGATGATCGGAGTCACGGGGGTCAGCTTCGCGAGCTTGACGAACGTGGGCAGGATGCCGCCGTCGGGGCCGAAGACGAAGCTCGGCCGGAAGATCACGTACGGGATGCCCGAGCCCTGCACCTGCTGCTCGGTCTCCCACTTCGCCCCGTAGTAGGGCACGAGGTCTTTCGTCGCCCCGCTCGTCCCGAGGGCGCTCATGTGCACGAAGCGCCGAACACGGGCGTCCTTTGCGGCCGCAAGCAGATCGCGAGTTCCCTCGACCATGATTCGCTGGAATTGCTCGAGGCGGCCCTGCCGGATCGCGACGAGATGAATGACCGTGTCGACTCCGGCGACCGCGGCACGCAGGCTGGCCGGATCGGTGACGTCGCCCTCCGCCAGCTCGCAACCCCACGCCCCGAGCTTGGCTCCCCCACGCAGATCACGGACAAGGCAGCGCACGGGCAGGTCGCGGCCGCGCAGCTCGTGGACGACGTGGCCTCCGACAAAGCCCGTGCCCCCTGTGACCAGGATCAACCCGTCGGTTCCTTTTGGAAGTTTTGCCAGTACTTCGACGGAGTCGGCCCGCGCTGGCCCTGGTATTTCGAGCCGATGTCGCCCGTCCCGTAAGGCGTCGCTGCGGGCTCGGTGAGCTGCACGAACGAGATCTGACCGATCTTCATCTCGGGGTAGATCGTCACCGGGAGGTTCGCGACGTTCGAGAGCTCGAGCGTGACGTGGCCGTCCCAGCCCGGATCGATGAAGCCCGCCGTGGAGTGGATCAGCAGGCCCAGGCGGCCGAGCGAGCTCTTCCCCTCCAGCCGCGCCACGAGATCGTCCGGCAGGCGAATTCGCTCGAGCGTCGAGCCGAGGACGAACTCCCCCGGGTGGAGCACGAAGGGCGTTCCGTCGTCCACCTCGACGAGCTCCGTGAGGTCCTCCTGCTCCTCGCGGACATCGATGTAGGGGTACCGGTTGTTGTGGAAAACCCGGAAGAAGCGGTCGACCCGGACATCCACGCTCGAGGGTTGGAGCAGCGAGGCGTCGTAGGGATCGATCTCGATCCGGCCTTCCTCCAGCAATCGGGCGATCGTGCGATCTGCAAGGACCATGAAGGGACGATTCTACGGCCGGCCAGGCTCTGTTAGTTTTCCACACCTTGCCTACGAGGTACGTCCTCCAGCCTGTCGATCCGAATGCCCGCTCCAAGGTACGGAGGGCCGAGGCGCGCAAGCGACGCCACAAGCAACGGTTCGTCGCTGCCTGCGCGCTGCTCGCACTCATCGCAGCCGGTGTCGCCGGGGGCGTGATCGCGACCAAGGTGCGTGGACACAAGACGGTGCGCGCCGCAGCGCGCGCACCTCAGACCCCGAAGCCACAGATCCTGCAGCCGCGGCCGCTACCTGACGAGGTACGTGGCGTGCACGTGACGATGGCCCTCGCAGGTCTGCCCGGAAAGCTCAACGAGTACGTCGCGATGAAGGCGGCGGGACTCAACACGATCGAGCTCGACGTCAAGGACGAGAACGGAGACATCGGCTTTCTGGTCAATGTTCCGCTCGCCCGGAAGATCGGCTCCGCAAAGCGCTACTACGACGCTCAGCGCGCGGTCGCCACGATCCATGCTGCCGGGCTCTATCTCGTCGGGCGGGTCGTCGCTTTTGAGGATCCGGCTCTGTCGGCCGGCGTCCCCCAGTTCGCGATCCGGAGGGCCGACGGCTCCCGCTGGGTCAACAGCGCCGGTCTCGGGTGGACGAACCCCTACGACAAGCGGGTCTGGAAGTACAACGTCGACATCGCCGTGCAGGCCGCGAAGCTCGGCTTCGACGAGATCCAGTTCGACTACGTCCGATTCCCGAGCGACGGCGACATTTCGCAGATCCGCTACCCGGGCAAGCATGCTCAGCCGATGGGTTGGACGATTCCGCTGTTCGCCAAGTACGCGCAGCAGCGCCTCAAGCCGCTCGGGGTGCGCCTCTCGGTGGACGTCTTCGGCCTCTCGGCCACTCGGAACCTCGGGATCGGCCAGTTCCCCCGCCGGATCGCGCGTTACGTGGACGCCATCTATCCGATGGTCTACCCGTCCCACTACGTGTCCGGCGAGTACAACATCGTCGACCCGGACTCCCGCCCGGGCACCACGGTGGCCTACTCGTTGCGCGACTTCCGCAAGGCCGTGCGAGGCCACGAGACCAAGCTGATCCCGTGGTTGCAGGACTTCTCCCTGCGCCGCAACTACACGCTCGCGGAGGTCCAGGACCAGATTCAGGCCGCGAGGCTCGAGCACACCAAGGGCTTCATGCTCTGGAACGCCGCCGGCCTCTACACGGTCAAGGCGCTCTCCACGCCCGCGTTCCGCTAGACGCTGTAAGACCCCTATACAGGTATGCAGTGCGGCCGCCGGCTGCGCTATCGTCAGCCGCATGGCGACGACGAAGACGATCGAGCTCAGAACGGCCATTCCGGGGCCACGCTCCCGGACGATCCTGGAACGCAAAGACCGCGTGATCGCGGACCCGCTCTCGATCTATCTACCGGTGGTGATCGAACGTGGCGAGGGCGCGACGCTCACGGACGTCGACGGGAACACCTTCATCGACTTCACCGGAGGCGTCGGCTGCCTCAACGTCGGGCACGCGCACCCGCGCGTCGTCGACGCCGTGCAGGAACAGGCCGCGAAGTTCCTGCACACCGACTTCACGATCGTCCCCTACGAGACGTACGTCACGCTCGCAGAGCGCCTGGTCGAGACGGCGCCGATCTCCGGCCCTGCGAAGGCCGCGTTCTTCAACGCCGGCACGGAAGCCGTCGAGAATGCGATCAAGTTCGCGCGCGCGTATACGAAGCGGCCCGCGGTGATCGGCTTCGAGGGGGGCTTCCACGGTCGCACGCTGCTGTCCCTGACGCTCACGTCCAAGACTCATCCCTACAAGGCCGGACTCGGCCCCTTCGCGCCCGAGGTCTACCGGCTGCCGTTCGCAACGGACTACCGCGGCCCGAGCGCGGCCGAAGCGCTCGAAGCGCTCGAGCGCGCGTTCGTGACAACCGTCGCTGCCGAAAACGTCGCGGCAATCGTCATCGAGCCGGTGCAAGGTGAGGGTGGGTTCGTCGTCGCACCGCCCGAGTTCCTCGAAGGCGTGCGGCGCATCTGCGACGACAACGGCATCGTGCTGGTCGTCGACGAGGTGCAGACCGGCTATGGGCGGACGGGAAAGATGTGGGGAATCGAGCACTACGACGTGGAGCCGGACCTGATGACGATCGCGAAGTCGATCGCAGCCGGTCTGCCGCTCTCCGGCGTGATCGGCAAGGCGGAGATCATGGACGCGCCGGGCGACTCTGCGATCGGCGGCACGTACGTCGGCAATCCCGTCGCGCAGGCTGCCGCACTCGCCGTCCTCGACGTGTTCGAAGAGGAGAGCCTCATCGAACGGGCAGGACAGATCGGCGAGACCATCCGCAGCCGGATGCAGGGCTGGCAGCAGCGCTGGGATGCAATCGGCGACGTTCGCGGGCTCGGCGCGATGCTGGCAATCGAGCTCGTCCACGACCGTGGGACCAAGGATCCTGCCCCCGAGCTGGCTTCGGCGGTCGTCGAGGCCGCCTCGGCGCGAGGGCTGCTCCTGCTCAAGTCAGGGATCTACTCGAACTGCATTCGCGTGCTCGTGCCCCTCGTCATCTCGGAGGGCGAGCTCGACGAGGCGCTCGGCGTCTGGGAAGACGCGCTCGGCTCCGTCCTCGGCTAGTTCACGTTTACGCGGCGCAGCGCCGATAGCGAGGCAGTGGCCGGGTATCTGATTGCCGTGATCGCGTTGGTGCTGCCGCTTTCCGTCGGCGCAACCGGGCTCGCGCGACCGAGGGTCGTGGTCGGCCTGGGCGCCGTGATGGCCTGCGGCTGGGCCGTCGCTCTCGTCGCCGGCCGGGCCGAGGACGGCCAGGGCCACCACATCGTCCCGGTCTGGTTCCTGGCGAGCCTTATGGCCATCCTGTACGTCCTCTGGTGCGGAGGCCTGTGGCTCGGCCTACGCCTGCGGAACGCGCGCGCGCGCTGACTCCGGCATACGACAGGGGACGGGCGGGTAGCTTTCGAGCGTGGTAGTCGGGGAGACGATCGCGGAGCGATACGAGCTGCAGGAAGTCGTCGGGCACGGCGGGATGTCGACCGTCTACAAGGCCCACGACTCGCTGCTCGAGCGCAACGTCGCCCTGAAGGTCCTCCACCAGCAGTACAACGAGGACGAGGACTTCGTCGAGCGGTTCAAGCGCGAGGCGCGTTCCGTCGCGCAACTCCAGCACCCGAACATCGTGACGGTGATCGATCGCGGCGAGGAGGACGGCCGGCAGTACATCGTCTTCGAGTTCATCGACGGCGAGAACCTGAAGGAGCTCGTCGTTCGCAAAGGCCGCCTGGATTTGCGGGATGCGCTCGAGATTGCGCTCGAGACAGCGCGCGGTCTCGCGTTCGCCCACGACCATGGGCTCGTCCACCGTGACGTGAAGCCGCAGAACGTCCTGCTGAACGGCGACGGGCGCGCCAAAGTCACGGACTTCGGGATCGCGCGCTCGCTCGACGTCGACCACGGCGTGACCCAGACGGGAACCATCCTCGGGACGTCGAACTACATCGCTCCGGAACAGGCCAACGGCCAGCCGGTCGACGCGCATACGGACGTCTACTCGCTCGGGATCGTCCTGTACGAGATGCTCACCGGAGAGGTGCCCTTCCCCGGCGAAAGCTTCGTCGCGATTGCGATGAAGCACATACAGGAGCCGTCGCCGAACGTCCTGGACGTGCGAGGCGACGTGCCGCTGCGTGTCGCCGAGATGATCGACCGCGCGCTCGAGAAGGATCCGGAACACCGATTTCCGACCATGGACGCCTTCGCGGCGGAGATCGAGGCGAGCCTCGCCGAGCTCGACCGCGGCGAGGATGGGGCCGTCACGATGGTCGTTCCGGCAGCGCAGCGCCTGCAACGGCAGAGACAACGCAAGCCTGTCTCACCGCTTCCTCTCCTCATCGGCCTGCTCGGCGCTCTCGCCATCGCGGCCGTCGTCATCGGACTACTCACGTTCCGCGGCGGTGGCCAGAGCGTCTCGGTCGGCGCTCCGATCACGATTGCCGGCGCCGGCGCCTACGATCCCTACGGAGACGGCACCGAGCACGACGGCGACGCACCCAAGGCGACCGACGGCAATGGGCTGACCTACTGGACGACCGAGGACTACAACAGCGGGCTCGAAGGAGTGAAGAAGGCAGGGGTGGGGCTCGTGCTCGATGCTACGTCGGTTGTCCAGCTATCCCGCATCACAGTGGTCACGGACACGCCTGGCTTCACCGCGGAGATTCGCGCGACGAACATCCAGGGGACCCCTGGCCAGAAGGTCTCGGAGAGCCGCGACGTCGGGCGGACGACGAAGTTCGACATCACAGAGCCTGCGCCGAAGCGCTTCTACGTCGTCTGGATCACGAAGCTCGCGCCCGGCGGCCACTTCGCGCACGTGAACGAAGTGCACGCGTTCGGCAAGGCCTAGTAGACGAGCTTCGACCGGCGCTCGTACCGCTCGACGGCAAGCTCGATCAAGCGACGGAGTAACGCCTCGTAGGGAATTCCTGACGCATCGAACAACTTCGCATAGACACTCGTCGACGTAAAACCCGGAATCGTGTTCAGCTCGTTCACGACGACACGGTTGCCATCGACGACGAAGCAGTCCACGCGGGCCATGCCCTCGCACTCGGTGACGCGGAACGACTCGACCGCCGCGCGCTGCACCTCCTCGAGCACCGCTTCGGGCAGGTCGGGTGGGATCACGAGCTGCATCCCGCCTTCCTCGTACTTCGAGGCGTAGTCGTACCACTCGTGCCCCAACGGGACGATCTGGCCGGGAATGGACGCGATGGGCTCGCGGTTGCCGAGCACGCCGACCTCGACCTCGATCCCGTCGAGGAACTCCTCGACGAGGACCTTGTCGTCGTGGCGAAAGGCAAGCTGAACCGCGTCGACGAGCTCGGCATCGTCGTGCGCCTTCGTGATCCCGACGGAGGATCCGAGACGCGCCGGCTTGACGAAGCAGGGGAAGCCGAAGGGGTTCCCAACCGGATCGCCCTCGCGTAGCGCAACGTGGCGCGCGACCGGAATCCCGCTGTCGCGCAGCACCTTCTTGAACAGGTCCTTGTCCATGCAGAGCGCGGACGCCGCCACGCCTGCTCCGACATAGGGGACGCCCGCGAGCTCGAGCAGCCCTTGCACCGTCCCGTCCTCGCCGAACGGCCCGTGCAGGATAGGCAGGACGACGTCGACCGCGCCCAGGGTGGCAGGCGCGTTCGCTGCCGGAACGGGGAGCGTCTCGGCCACCGAGCCGTCGCCCGAGCCAAGCTCCCAGCGTCCATCACGACCGATCGCGACCGTGACGACGTCGTACTCGTCAGGATCGAGCGATTCGAGCACCGAGCGGGCTGAGGCGAGCGAGATCTCGTGCTCGGAGGATCTCCCGCCGGCGAGGATCGCGACCTTCAGCCGGCTCATAGGCCGACCTGTGGCCTATGAGCGGTGGAAGGGGCGTAAGGGGAAACCAGGAGGTTTCCCCGTTCTTTCTCCTCAGCGCACGCGGCGATCTCAGCGGCGCGGGGGTTGAGGCGATCCCTAAAGAAGGGAGCTCGTGAGGGAAGGCGCGCAGCGTCTCGTCCGCGAAGCGGACCGGTGGAGGGGGTCTGGGGGAACCGGGGGGTTCCCCCAGCCCGAACCTGTGGGTTCCTCACGGGAGCGAGCCGAAGGCGAGGGACGCTCACGGCGGGACGGGCGTCGCGGCGAACTTGCCGACGGCGATCGTCACAGTCGTGCCGGGCGGCTGCTGCGATCCGCCGGGTGGATCCTGGGTCTGCACGATGCCGTCCTGACTCTGGTCGGTGACCGGCTGGCTGACGATCTTCACGCCGAAGCCCGAGGCCTTCAGCGTCGCCTGCGCGTCGCTCTGCGAAAGGGTCGTCACGTCGGGCACGGTGGAGGTGGTCGGGCCCTTCGACACCATGACGGTGATCGTGGTGCCCGGCGGCTGAAGCGTTCCCACGCCCGGGCTCGTGTCGACGACGGTGTCCCTCGGCGCGTCCGACGTCACGACCTCGCGCTTGACCGCAAATCCCATTCCGAGCAGGGTCGAGTTCGCTGACTCGAACGTCGAGCCGACGACGTTCGGGACCGCCACCGGTTTCGGCCCCTTCGAGACTTTGAGCTTGACCTGCGATCCCTGCTGCACCGACGCGCCAGCAGTCGGCGACTGCGAGATCACCTGGCCCTGCGGCTTGTCGGACTCCGTCGGGATCGGTTTGCCTTTCAGCTTCGCGTCCTGCAGGTCCGAGAGCGCCTGGTTGAGCGGTTCGCCGACGACGCTCGGAACGTCTGTCTTGGGTGGTCCGAGCGAGACGTAGATGGTGACGAAGTTGTTCTTCGGCGTCTTGTCGCCGGGTCGGGGCGTCTGCTGGAAGACGTAAGTCTCGGGGAATCGAGGATCTGCGTTGGGCTGCCGGACCGGGTTAGCCCGCAAGCCGAGCTCGCGGATCTTGGCGACCGCGGCGATCTCGCGAATGCCCACGTAGTTCCCGACGGCGACCGTCTTCGACCCGCTGAGCTGATCCTGGATCTGCGAGTAGAGGAAGTAGCCGCCGACGAGCGCCGCCGTCACGAACAGCAGCGCAACGAGCCACGGCCACAGCGCGCGCCTCGAAGGCTCGTCGTAGTCGTAGTAGGCAGAGGGCGGCGCGTAGGGAACCGGTGGTCTCGGCGTGCGTGACGTGATCTCGGTGACGGCCGAAGGCGGCGGCCGCGAGATGATCGCGGTCGCTGCCTCCTCGGTGACGGGAGAGATCGCGACTCCGCGGTTGATGCGGCGGAGGTCCGCGTCCATCTCCTCCGCGCTCTGGTAGCGCTCCGACGGATCCTTGCCGAGCGCACGCATCACGACCATGTCGAGGTCCCTGGGAATGTCGGCGCGCTTCGCAGAGGGAGGCTCGGGCACGGCCGACAGATGCTTCATGGCGATCTCGACCGGCGTATCGCCGCTGAAAGGCACTTCTCCTGTGAGCAGTTCGTAGAGCACGACGCCGACCGAGTAGAGATCAGAGGTCTGGTCGACCGGCGCGCCCTTCGCCTGCTCGGGCGACAGGTATTGAGCCGTACCGATGATCGACCCCGCTTCGGTCATCTGGCTTACTCCCGCGCGTGCGATCCCGAAGTCCGTCACCTTCAGTCGCCCTTCGCCGTCGACGAGCACGTTGTGCGGCTTGATGTCGCGGTGGACGATGCCGTGGCGATGCGCGAACCGGATCGCAGCGAGGATCTGACGCGTGTAGTCGACCGCGAGGTGGATCGGCGCGGGGCCACGCGCGACGATCAGCTCTTTCAACGAGCGACCGTCGAGGTACTCCATCGCGATGTAGTAGGTGCCCTCCGCCTCGCCGCGGTCATAGATCGAGACGATGTTCGGGTGCGAGAGGCTGGCCGCGTTCTTCGCCTCACGGCGGAAGCGCTCGACGAACTGATCGTCGCCGGCGTGGCGGTCGTTCAGGATCTTGATTGCGACGCGCCGGCCGAGCACCTCGTCCTCGGCGAGGTAGACGTTCGCCATCCCACCCGTGCCGAGCTTGCGCAGGATGCGGTAACGCCCGTCGAAGAGCGTGTTGATCAGGGTGTCAGAAACCGCCATTGGGGCCTTCCAGGGTAGGGATTCGCCCCTACCGCAGTAGCGCCTCCATCACCTGTTTGGCGATCGGAGCGGAAATCGCCCCGCCGAAGCCGTTGGGCTGGTTTTCGACCACCACAGCGATTGCCACTTTCGGGGCGTCGGCAGGCGCAAAGGCCGCGAACCAGGCCGTATAGATGTTGCCGCGACCGACCTCCGCAGTACCGGTTTTGCCGGCGACGCGAACCCCGGGGATGGAGGCGGCGGTTCCGGTACCGCCCGTCACCACGAGTTCCATCATGTGCGTGACCTCATCGGCTGTCTGCCGTTTGATGGGGCGGCCGAGCTGATCGGGCTGCAGATGCGTGATCGTCTTTCCGGCGGGCGAGACGATGCGCTCGACGATCTGCGGGCGCATCTCCGCCCCGCGGTTGCCGATCGTCGCCGCCACCATCGCCATTTGCAGCGGTGTCACCGCGAGCCGCTCCTGGCCGAACGCGAGGCGGCCGGGATCGACCTGCGTGTCCGGATGCTTCGGGTCGAAGAGGCGGCCGTGGTCGTACAAGCCGCTTGCGACGCGCTCGTTCTCAGGCAGTTCGAGCGGGGGCAGCGAATAGAAGCCGAAGCGCTTCGCGTAGTCGAGAATGGTTCCGGCGCCCAGCGCTTTGCCCACGTTGCAGAAAACCGAGTTGATCGAGTGCTGGAACGCGAAATCGAAGTTGACGTTGCCGAACGTCTCGGGCGCCTCCGGGTTCCCGGCATTACGAACCCGCTTGCCGTACTCCTCGCAGTAACCCGGGTCGTAGAAGGTCGAATCGGGTGTGTAGCGCCCGGTGTCAAGTGCGGCGGCCGCCGTGATCATCTTGAACGTCGAGCCCGGCGGGTATTTGCCGGCGGTCGCGCGGTTGAGGAGCGGCGCGCCGCATGGGGCGCTCGTGCGCGTGGCAAGGCCGAAGCGGTTCTCGATCAGGTTCGGGTTGTAGGTCGGATTCGTGGCCATCACGAGCACCCGACCCGTCGATGGGTCGAGCGCGACAACGGCGCCGCACTTGCCACGCAGCAGCCGCAGCGCCAGCGCCTGCGCGTTCGGCCGGATCGTCAGAACGAGGTTGTTGCCGGTGACGGTCGTTCCTCTCAGCTTGTCGAGCGCGGAGCGAAAGACCGTGTCCAGGTTCGCGTTCGAGCCAGTGAGGTAGTCGTTGTACGACTGCTCGATGCCGGTTCGGTTGCGCGTCTGTGTCGAGTACCCGACGACGTCGGAGAAGATCGGGCCGGTGGGATAACGGCGGAAGTAGAGCGTCTGCCCGGCACGCTCTTTGGTCACATTCGTCGCGAGCAGCGTGCGGCCCTCAGAGGCATAGATCTTGCCGCGTTTGATCGTGAACTGCGCGACGAGCCGAATGTCGTTGTCCTGCCGGTTGGCGAGCCCCGCATTCGCCCACGTCTGCCAGTACGTCGTCCCGATGACGAGGGCGGAGAGCAGGACGAGCGCCGCAATGCCGATATGCGACACCTGTTTGTTCACCGCAGCATCTCTCTATTAGCGCGATTCGAGACGAGCAGTAGCCCGGCTAAGAGCACGAAATTCGCGACGACGCTCGAGCCCCCGTACGAGACGAAAGGCAGCGTGATCCCGGTCAGGGGGATCAGCCGCAGGATGCCACCTACGATGATGAACGTCTGCAGCGCGAAGCCGAACGTCAGCCCGGCGGCGGCGAGCTTCGAGAATCCGTCCTGCGCGAGCAACGAGATCCGCATCCCGCGCAACACGAAGATCATGTAGACGAGGAGGAGCGCAGCCGCACCGATCAGGCCGAGCTCCTGCGCGAGCGCGGAGTAGATGAAGTCGGTGTTGAGGTCGGGGATGATCTGCTTGCCGTTGAGGTTCGCCACCGTCCCCTTGCCAAGCCCGGTACCTCCATACCCGCCGTTGCCGATGGAGTAGAGCGATTTCACGAGCTGGAAGCTCTGGCAGTTCTGGCGTAGGTCGAGCTGCCCCGAGAGCGGGCAGTAGATCTTGTGCTCGGTCCACGGATGAAGCCAGATCGTCACGCGGTCCTGCACATGTGGCGTGACCCTCCACACCCCAACGGCGCCCACGAGAAAGAGGCCGAGCCCCACTGCGACATACGCGATGCGCGCGGTCGCCATGTAGAGCATCGCGAGGAAGATCCCGAAGTAGAGAAGACCGCCGCCGAGATCCCTCGTCTCCAGCAGGACGAGCATCGCCAGCACCCAGATGACGAGGAGCGGCCCCCAGTCCTTCAGGCGCCCCTGCGCCAGCACCTCGCGCTTCTCGCGCATGTACCCGGCGAGAAAGACGATGAGCATGATCTTCGCAAGCTCGCCCGGCTGGAAGCGCAGTGCGCCGACGTGCACCCACAGGCGTGCGCCGTTCACGGTCAGGCCGAACACGGGCAGGATCGGCAAGAGGAGCAGAGCGATCGCCGAGATGCCGAAGAGGTACTTGTACGCCTCCAGCCGGCGGTAGTCGCGTCGCAGGAGGAAGAGCGTCGCAGCGAAGAGCGTAACCGCGACGACGATCCAGATGCCCTGCTTGAACGCATCGTCGGGATTGAGCCGGTAGATCTCCGTCAGGCCGATCGCGGTCAGCAGACCGGCAATCGGGAGCAGGTAAGGGTCGGCGAACGGAACCGTGTAGCGCGTGACGAGGTGCGCCGCGAGGTACAGCGCGAAGAAGAAGCCCGCGTACGTCAGGGAGGCCGTCGACACGACGTCCTGGCGGGCGATGTAGACGCTCGCGAACCCGACGGCCGTCAGGAGCCCGACGACGAACAGGAACGCGAGCTCACGATTCCTCGGGCTCAGTGTCAGCGCACGAACCTCAGGTACAGCGCAACCGCGATCCCGGCCGCGATCGCGATCAGGGCCAGCCAAGCGAGGACGCGCCGGCGCAGGTGGCGACGCTTCACCGCGCGCTCCCGACGCTCCTTGGCGTCGAGCTCTGCCTGGATCTCCTCGGTGGAGATCACCCCGGTATCGACCACCGGCACGGCATCCGCCTCGGTGAGCGTGTCGTCGTCGTCACGCGGCGCAACCGGAAGCACGCTCTCACGTGTATCGCCGTCGTGGGTCAGCGCCTGCTCGTCGGCAATCTCGAATGCGACCACCGTGATGTTGTCCTCGCCGCCCCCGCGGTTCGCAGCTTTCACCAGCGCCTTCAGTGCTGCGTCGAGGTTCTCGCGGTTCCGTTCGACGAGGTCCTGGATCTCGCGCTCTCCCACCATGTCGGTAAGCCCGTCCGAGCAGAGGAGGAAGACGTCGCCGGCCTTGGCCTCGATCGTGAACGTGTCGGCGTCGACGTCGGGATCCGTGCCGAGCGCGCGCGTGATCACCGAGCGCTGCGGATGCGTCTCCGCCTCTTCGCGCGAGAGCTTGCCACTCTTCATCAGCTCGTTCACCAGCGAGTGGTCCTCGGTCACCTGCTCCATGTGACCGTCACGGATCAGGTATGCGCGCGAGTCGCCCACGTGCCCGAAGGCGACATTGCCGTTCTCCACCAACGCGACCGTGATCGTCGTGCCCATTCCCGAGGTGTTGGGATCGGTGCTCGAGCGGGCATAAACGCGCCGGTTCGCCTCCTGGATCAGGTCGTAGATGCGGTGCTCACCGCCCGTGTCGGCATGGCTCTCCTTCAGCGCGGCAGCCGCGAGGCGCGATGCAACTTCGCCCGCCTGGGCGCCCCCCATACCGTCGGCGATGGCGAAGAGCGGCGGCTCGCAGACGTAGGCGTCCTCGTTCCGGCGCCGTTTGCGACCGGTGTCCGTGATCACGCCGACGTGCCCGAGCCCCGTCACTGCTCGTACCTGAGGTCGGTCTCGCCGATGCGGACGATGTCGCCGCGACTAAGTCGGCGCGGTCGGTCGAGTCGTGTCCCGTTGAGATACGTCCCGTTCGTCGAGCCCAGGTCCTGGACCCAGACGCCGTCCTGGCGGGGCTCGAAGCGTGCATGGCGCGCGGACGCGTACTCGTCGGTGGCGATCGCGATGTCGTTCTGATTTCCGCGCCCGATCGTCAGCTGCGCGGAATTCAGCTCGAAATCTTCACCGCTCTGGAGATCCGCGCTCTTCACGACCACGAGATGCCCGGTGTGCAGACCCGGCCGCGAGGCCTGCATGCCCGCAGCCGCGGACGGGGCGAGCACGAAGCTCTCCTGGGGGAGCCGCAGATCGCGGCTCGCGGTCCGGACGATCCGCCAGATGAACGTGTAGAGCAGGACGAGGAACGCGATCTTGAGGACGAGCAGGACCTCGTCGACCGCGGCCGAGTCGAAGATCACGCGCTTTCCTGGCTGAACGCAACCTCGGTCGAGCCGAGCGTGATCAAGTCGCCGTCGCTGAGCTTGGCCCGCTTCACGCGCTTGCCGTTGACCTCGATCCCGTTCGTCGAGCCGAGGTCGACGATCCAGTGGGACGCCCCCTCCTGGCGCAGCTCGGCATGGCGCCTCGAGACGTTCGTGTCCGCGAGCTGAATGTCGCAGTCGCGCGACCGCCCGATCACGACTCGGCGCTGCTTCACTTCGTAGCGCGTCCCGTCGAAGCTCAGCGTCACCAGCTCGGGCTGGACGCCGAGCTCTTCGGCGCTGACCGCCTGGGTCGCGACCGGAGCTTTCGGCTTGTAGATCATCGTCGCGCCGGGCGCAACGTCCCCCTCGGGCTCGCCGGAGGCGGCGCGGCGCCGTTCCGGCTGGACCATCCGGGTCGCAATGCCGAACTCGCCCACGTCGAGATCGGAGTCCGTCTCCATCAGGACGCGAACCGGCGAGAGAAGCGCGTAATCCTCCCGGCGCGAGTGCTCCGAGAGATACTCCTGCAGCTCGCCCTTCAGGTTCTCCTCGTAGCTCGAAAACTGCTCGCGATCGCCCGGCGAGAGGTACACGGTGTACTCGTTCGGAACGTAGACGCGGGAGACGGAGACCGTCCGGTGCTCGTCCATCTCCTTTGCGAGCTTGCGCGCAAGCTCGACCGGCTGGACGTTCGTCCGAAACGCGCGGCCGAAAATCCCCTCGAAAAGGGACTCGATTTTTTGTTCGATTGCGCGGAGGACCATGTGCCGGGAATACCCGGCAAGCGATGCTAACGCACCGCTACTGCCAGGCAGGTGGCCCACACGGCCACCACGAGCGGTGCGGCCGCCGCGGCCGGCGCCAGAAGCAACGCAGCAGCCAGAAACCCCGCCCCGAGGCCGGCGATCGCCCACAGCCCCCGCGTACGGGCCAGGGGGAGCAGGACCGCGACCACGGCGAGGACGATGGTCTCGACGGCTAGCGTGGGCCTCGAGAGCAGCGCCCCCCAGACCGCTGCCAGGACCGTGAACGGATCTCCGCTTGCGACGATCCCGAGGGCAGGCGGACGAGCACCGTCGAAGGGCAACGACGCGCCGCGGACCCCTGCTGCGACTCCGGCCACCAGCACGGCCGCCGCAGCCTGCACCGCCCGCCGTACGCGCGAGCGGACGGCCAAAGTGGCGAGTGGAAAGAGGCCGAGGGCTGCGATCGGCGCCAGAAGGGCGCCGAGCGAGAAGAGAAGGCCGTGCTCCGGTTCGCGCCACATCGCCGCCAGGAGCCCAACTGCGACCAGCACGTAGAGCACGGCCGCGCCGAGCGCGAGGTTTCCGAGGGGCAACACCGGGACGGCAAGCGCGAAGGCGAGCCCAAGGCGGGCATTCACGATCGAGGCGGCGGCAGCCAAAGCTGCGAGGCCGAACGGCCACCCGGTCGGGAAGAACGGCAGCGCCCACGCACTCCACCCGACCGCGGTTGCAGCAAGCACCGCGGGGACGAGCCGCGGCACCACGGCGGGAACGGCCAGGGTCTGACCCCCGCTCTTCCGGACGCGCCGCTTGCGGGCGGCGAGCCGCACCGTCTGGGCGAGTGCTGCCGCGCTCGGTCGCCGGGCCGGATCAAGATCGAGGGCGCCGTTGACCGCGGCGAGAAGCGGCTTCGGCAGATCCGGCCGCACCGTCTCGAGCCGCGGCGCGCCGGCCTCGATTGCGCGGGCCGTCTCCAGCAGGGAGCTCCGCCAGAACGGGTGGCGGCCGGCCAGCGCCTCCCAGAGCATCAATCCCACCGCCCACACGTCGGCCGCCTCGGTCGTCAGCGCCCCGGCCAGCCGCTCTGGGGCGATGTAGGCGAGCGTGCCCGGCACGTCGCCCTGCGCGGTCAGGGTCTCTGCCTGCTGGATTTGCGCCAGGCCGAAATCGAGCACCCGCACCGACACGTCCTTCCCTTCTGCGAGCAAGACGTTCGACGGCTTGACATCGCGGTGAACGATCCCGCGCGCGTGCGCGTGCGCGAGTGCCTCGAGGATCTGGGCGCACGCTTCGATGGCAGCGCTGTCGTCGAGCTCGCCGCTCCGGAGCGCCTCGCGAAAGGTCCGCCCCGGTACGTACTCGTAGGCGATGTAGACGTGCTGGGAGTCGCGGCCGAACCCATATGCGCGCTGACAGGAGGGGTGACGCAGGCGGGCGGCGGCCTCCGCCTCCCGCTCGGCCCGGGACGCCGCCTTCCCCTCCCGAGGCACGATCTTGAGGGCGACGTCTAGGCCGTTCTGCTCGTCCCGGGCAAGCCAGACGGAGCCGGAACCTCCGCTCCCAAGCGGCCGCAGGGGACGGTAGCGCCCGAGGACGAGCTCGCTCTGGACAAGGGCTGGGGCTGCGTTGGACACCGGCTCTCCAGGGTTGGCGGGGGCACCGACAAGTCCTTCACTCGTCGAGAACAGCGGAGGTAAGGGTTAGAGTGAACGCCGCTTCGGCTGTGACTCGCCCGGCCGCGCCCTCGAGATGACCGAACACGACTCCGACATCGAATTCGACTTCTTCGACGAGCCCGAGACGGAGGAGGCCTCCGAGCGTGTCCGCACGCCCCGGCGACCGCCGCCTGGGGGTCCCCGCCGCCCCGTACGACCGCCCCAGGGCCTGATCCCGATGCTCCGCCTGGCGGGGCTGATCGCCTTCCTGATCCTTGCTGTCGTCCTGCTCGTCGTGGGCGTGCGCAGCTGCGCGTCCAGCGGCAAGCACGCCAAGTACGAGGGTTACATTCAGGACGTTCGTGCCATCGCGAAGCGCTCGGATCAGATCGGCAGGGACCTGAACGCGACCTTGAGTGACGCGGGAATCAAGGAGACCGATCTCGAGACGAAGATCACCGGTCTCGCCGCGCAGGAGCAGCAGGAGGTGGCCCAGGCCGTCCAGCTGAATCCGCCCGGGCCGCTCCGCGTCGAGCACGACCACCTCATCGAGGTGCTCAAGCTGCGTTCCAGCGGTCTCAGCCGGCTGGCCGACGCCTTCCGCCAGACAGCGACAGCAAAGGCGAGCAACTCGGCCATCTCCGGACGGCTCATCGCCGACCAGGCGCGTCTCCTGGTCGCCAGCGACGTCAACTGGGACTTCTACTTCAAGGAGCCGACGCAGCTCGAGCTGCGGAACCAGAACATCAGCGACATCGGCGCGGTCCCCGACTCCAACATCATTCCGAACCCAGAGCTCGCGAGCACCCAGGCGATGACACAGGTGTGGTTTCGCGTCCACGGCGCAGCGACTGGCGGAGGGACGACCAGTGGAAACCACGGGAGCGCGCTCGTCTCCGTCACGGCGCTTCCCGACGGCAAGCGGCTCAATCCGAACGGCGCCGCGAGCGACAACGCCATCACCGCATCGACCGACCTCGCGTTCAGGGTCGCCGTGTCCGACTCGGGTGACTTCCAGGAGTTCAACGTCACCGTGACGCTGACGATCCAGAAGTCGCCCAAGTCGATCGTGAAGCGCCTGAAGATCCCGGTGATCAACGCAGGCGAGACGAAGACGATCACGTTCACGAACATCGACATCAACGGCCTGTTCGGGCTGCCGACGACGGTCAAGGTCGACGTCCAGCCCGTGCCGGGTGAAAAGACCACGACGAACAACTCGTCCGAGTACAAAGTCATTTTCTCCCTCGGCGGTTAGGTGTCTCTCTCGACCGCGGAGTGGATCGCGATCGGGGCCTGCGCCGCCGCAGGGGTCGCGCTGCTGGTGGCCGGACTCGCGTGGTGGAAGCTGCGCGCGGTCCGTACGTCCCAGCTCGTCCTACTCGGAGGCGGGAAGCAAGATCTCGTCGACTTCGCTGTCTCGCTCCAGGGCCGGATCGATGATCTGCACCGAGCCGTCGACGAGATCGCCGCAGGGCTCTCGCGCGTGGATCGCCGGGTCGACACCGCAGTCTCCAAGACCTCGCTCGTGCGGTACGACGCCTACGAGGGCGCCGGCGGCCACCAGTCGGCCTCGATCGCCCTCCTCGACGCGGGCCGAAGCGGCATCGTGTTTACCGCGATCCAGGGCCGCGATTACGCCCGGATCTACGTCAAGGAACTCGACCACGGCCGACCGTCCGTGGCTCTCTCTCCCGAGGAGGAACAGGCGGTCGAGCGGGCCATGGCTGGGTAACCCTCGTTCACTCAGCTACATTTCCGCCTAGATGCAGCAGGTTCTGGTTTTGAACGCGAGTTACGAGCCGCTGAATGTCACATCCGTGCGGCGTGCCCACGTGCTCGTATTCAAGGGAAAGGCCGAGGTGATCGAGGAGCTCGACCAGCCGCTGCACTCCGCGACCGACACGTATCCGTGGCCACACGTGATCCGGCTCGTCTCCTACGTGCGCGTGCCGCGCGCCGTCCAGCGCAAGATCTCGCGCCGAGCGCTCTTCGCACGCGACAGTTGGCGTTGCGTCTACTGCGGCACCACCGCCGGCCGGCTGACGCTCGACCACGTGATTCCGAGGTCGCGCGGCGGGGAATCCATCTGGGAAAACGTCGTGACGGCGTGCGCGCCGTGCAACCACCACAAGGGCAACCGAACCCTCGAAGAGGCGCGCATGGAGCTCGTCCATCCGCCGAAGGCTCCTGCGCCTGTCCTGTTCATTCGCCTAGCCGCACCAAAGATCCCGAACGGCTGGCAGCCGTACCTCGCGCACTTCGGCGGCAGCACGGCGACGTCTACCGCCTAGGCCGGCCCGCGCTCGACCGGCAGGTCGAGCTGCTCCCACTCGCTCCACGACCCCGGGTAGAGCTTGCCGGCACGGCCGGTGAGCTGGAGGCGGTGCAAGAGCACGGTCGCGGTGACACCTGAGCCGCAGTAGGCGACGAGCTCGCCCTCCGGCAACTCCGGCGGCGACTCGTTCCATGGTGCATTGAGCGCACCGGGAATCCGGCCGAGCACCTTGTCGATCGGATTGGGCTCTCCGCGCCACCGAGGGCGTAGGCGCGCATCCACGACGACGAGCTCTTCCCGTCGACGGCCCAGCTCGTCCGCCTCGATCGTGTCGTCGTCGCGCGGGCGCAAGGTCAACTGGGCAGGCTCGGCTTCTTCAACGCCTGAAACAAGTGGGCCACGCCAGGCAGCGAAGTCGAGCACCGCGCACCCGTCGTGGCCGAAATGGTGCAGGAGCCACCACAGCCGCTCGGCGCCTCCCATGTTCCCGTAGGCGACGACGAAGACGCCGTCGCCGATACCTGCTCGCGCCGCGGCGCTCGCGAACTGTTCGGGATCGGGTAAGGGATGTCTGCCGCTCAGGCCGGGCGGCGACGACAGATCGGTGTCGACGTCGAGGAAGCTGGCGCCGGGAATGTGGCCGCCGAGGTAGAGCTCGCGGCCGCGCTCCGGTTTCCCGAGCTCCCAGCGACAGTCGACGAACTGGTACTTCATCTCGCCGCATCTTTACCCGGAAGCTCGAGGGCGCCGCTGGGTTCACGGCGCCCTCGTAGGAGCGGTCGCTAACCGGGCGCGGGCTCCGCTTGAGCGGCAGGCACCGTAGGAGCAGGCGACGTATGCCCATGCCCGTTCCCGTGGGAAAGGCCGAGATGGCCGTGTGTCTCGGTGCCGTAGCCGCCGGGGACCGGAATGTAGAACTCGGGATAGCCCCACATGCCGTGTTCCGAGACGTCCAGGCCTGCCGTCTCCGTCTCTGTCTCGACACGGATCCCCCACACCCGCTTCATCACCCACAGCGAGCCGAACGAAGCGGAGAACGTGAACGCGCCCACGGTGACGAGGCCGAGAGCCTGGACGCCGAGCTGATGGAACGAGCCCGTGTAGACGAGCCCGCCCTTGCCGGTCGCAAGATTGGAAGCCAGTGCCGGCACCGCGAAGATGCCGGTCGCGAGGGTTCCCCACACGCCTGACATCCCGTGCACGGCGACTGCGCCGATGGGGTCGTCGATGCCGATCCGCTCGACGAACAGGACGCCTGCAACGGCGATCCAGCCGGAGACCCCGCCGATCACGATCGCAGCCCACGGCGCCACGAATCCCGAGGCGGCTGTGATCGCGACGAGCGCCGCGAGGACACCGTTCAGCATCATCGAGATGTCGGGCTTGCGCAGGATCCACCAGGCGCTCGCGAGGCCGCCGACGGCGCCGGCGGCGGCGGCGATGTTCGTCGTCAGCGCGACGTAGCCGAAGTAGCCAATGCGATCGCCGGTGACGACTCCAAGCGTCGAGCCGGGATTGAATCCGAACCAGCCGAACCAGAGGATGATCGTTCCGAGGACGGCGTACGGCATGTTGTGACCGGGGATCGGGTTCGCACGTCCGTCACGACCGAACTTCCCGATCCGCGGCCCGAGCAGGAGCGCACCGGCGAGTGCTGCGAGCGCCCCTTGGTAATGCACGACAGTGGAACCGGCGAAGTCCTGCATGCCCTTGCCGAACAACCAGCCACCGGCGTGCCAGATCCAGTGCGACGTGACCGAGTAGATGAGCGTGAAGACGACGCCGAAGGCCGGGTAGACCCACAACTTCGCCCGCTCGGCCATCGCGCCCCACACGATTGCGAGCGAAACGCCCGCGAAGACGACCTCGAAGAGATAGGCGCTCGCCGCAGGGATGCCGGTGAAGAACGAGTAAGGCGCCTGGCCGATCGCGAGCAACTCGTTGCTGGAGGGGAAGAAACCGCTCGTCCCGACGAAGCTGTTGCCGTCTCCGAAAGCGATCCCGAAGCCGACGGCGTAATAGACGAGCGAACAGACCGCGAAGATCAGAACGTTCTTGCCGGCAATGTGCGCCGCGTTCTTCATGCGCGTCAACCCGGCCTCGAGGAAGGCGAAGCCTGCCTGCATGAACATCACGAGGATCGCCGCGATGACGACCCAGATCGTGTTTGTCGCGATCAGAAGATCTTTACTCGCCATCTAGGCTTCCACCTCCTTCTCGAGCTTCGCGCCCGTTCGGTTGTGCGTCACGTTCTCGACCGTGGATGTCCACACCAGCCCGTCGCCGGATTCGTTGCCGCTGCGAGCCGAGTCCACGATCGCGTCCACGACTGTGTCGGCGAGCTCGTCCTCGACGATGAACGTGAGGTGCGCCTTCGGCAGGAACCGCGACTCGAAGATGCGCCCGCGATATTCATGCGTGACCCCCCGCTGGCGCCCGTGACCGATCGCCTCGATCACGGTTACGCCTATGTGACCCGTCGCGTGCTCGACCGCGTCGATCACGGTCTCCACACGCTCGCGGATCACGACCGCTTCGACCTTGGTCATGCCGACCACTCCTTGTGGCTCTGAGCCACAAGCTCACAGCAGCCGCCACGAGCCGGCTCAACCATGGGGGCGCGACTACCCCAAAACCACTTAGTGGCTCTGAGCCACGAAGTCATGAGACCACCTCGCTTCGCCGCTCGAGGAACACCGTCTCGCGCCAGATCCCGTCGCGCTTCGCCACACGCTCACGCGTTCCGACGACGCGAAACCCGCAGCGCTCGTGCAGTGCCAGGGAAGCGCGGTTCTCCGGGAAGATCGATGTCTGAATCGTCCAGATCCCCGTGGCCTCCGCGCCGGCGATCAACTCCTCCAGCAACGCCCTGCCGATGCCGAGGCCATGTGCTTCACGTGCGACGTAGATGCTGTCTTCGACGACGCCGAGGTAGCACCGCCGCGTCGATGCTGGCGACAGCGCCGCCCACCCCACGACCTCGCCGAGCAGCTCGGCGACGAGCCGATGGCCCCACAGGTGGGCCGCGTTCCAGGCTTCCCAGGATGGAACCTCCGTCTGGAAGGTCGCCATCCCGTCGCGCATCCCCTCCCAGTAGATCTCCGCAACCGCCGGCCAGTCTTCCGGCTCGAGCTGCCGGAGCTCGACGGACGGCGGAGCGGCAAGCGTGTCATTTGGCCGTGCGCCGAGCTCCAACACCTTGGCCCCTGTCAGCAGTCGTAGTAGAGGGAGAACTCCGCGGGATGCGGCCTCAGGCGCACCACGTCGGCTTCGTTCTCGCGCTTGTAGTCGATCCAGGTGCGGATCAACTCCTCGCTGAACACGCCGCCGGCGGTCAGGAACTCGTGATCCCGCTCGAGCGCGTCGAGCGCCTCGGTGAGCGAGCCCGGCACCTGCGCCACGCCGCGGTCCTCTTCGAAGAGATCCCAGTCCGCCGGCTCGCCAGCGTCGAGGCCCTTCTGGATCCCGTCGAGACCGGCCATCAGCATCGCCGAGAAGGCGAGGTACGGGTTCGCTGCGGCATCCGGACAGCGGAACTCGACCCGCTTCGCCTTGGGCGAGTCCGAGTACATCGGGATCCGGATGCAGGCACTGCGGTTCCGCATCGAGTACACGAGGTTGACCGGCGCCTCGTAGCCCGGCACCAGGCGCCGATATGAGTTCGTCGTCGGCGCGCAGAACGCGAGCAACGCCGGGGCGTGCGCCAGCAGGCCGCCGACGTACGCGCGCGCCAGCTGCGACAGGCCCGCGTAGCCCGACTTGTCGGCCATCAGCGGCGTACCCTCCTTCCAGAGGGACTGGTGCGTGTGCATGCCCGAGCCGTTGTCGCCGAAGATCGGCTTCGGCATGAACGTCACGGACTTTCCAGCCGCGTGCGCGACGTTCTTGACCACGTATTTGTAGGTCATGACCTGATCGCCCATGCGAGTGAGCGGCTGGTAGCGGAGGTCGATCTCACACTGTCCTCCGGAGGCGACCTCGTGGTGATGGAACTCGCACGGGATCCCGAGGCGTTCCAGCGTCAGCACCATCCGCGTGCGGAGATCGTGGAGCGTGTCGTGTGGGGAAGGCGGGAAGTAGCCCTCCTTCTCGCGCACCGTGTAGCCGAGTCCCGGCTTGCCGGAGTTCCAGTGGCCCTCGCCCGAATCCACGGAGTAGTGCGAGCGGTTGGGGCCGAGCTCGTAAGAGACCTCGTCGAAAACGAAGAACTCGCACTCCGGGCCCATGAAGGCCGTGTCGGCGATCCCTGTCGAGAGCAGGTACTCCTCCGCGCGCTTCGCGAGCCTGCGTGGATCCTTGGCGTACGGCTCTCGCGTGATCGGGTCGGCGATCTCGCAGATGAGCGAGAGCGTCGGCGCCTCGGTGAAGGGGTCGAGGATCGCGGACGAGGCGTCCGGCATCAGCAGCATGTCCGACTCGGAGATCCCCTGCCAGCCGCGGATCGACGAGCCGTCGAAACCGAGACCGTCGTCGAAGGCGGACTCGTCGAGAGCCCTGATCGGCAACGTCATGTGCTGCCACGTACCGAGCAGGTCGCAGAACTTCAGATCGACCATCTGGGCGGTGGTCTCACGTGCCCATTCCAGGGCCTCGCGGGCGTCGGGCGCGCTCGCCTGCCCATTCGTGAGGTAGTGCTTCGTCTCTTCGACAGACATGCCGCTCCTTCCGACTCGGGACCACAAAAAAAGAGCCCAGGACTCTCTGAGTCCTGAGGCTCCATTGCCTCGGCGACCGCCTTCTGCGGCGGACGACCTGGACGGCACCTTAGCCGGGTGACCGGACTGCGGTCAAGCGCCGTCTGCCAGGATCGGCCGATGAACATCTGGACCGACGAGTGGGACGCAACCGACGACTGGTCGGGAGGGGGCGCGAAGAGCAAGCACCTCGTCGACCGGGGCCTACTGCTCGGCGCGAGCCTGTACGAGCTCGGCCCGGGAACTCCGTCGTCTACCACTTCCACCACGGCTCGGAGGAGCTCCTGATCGTGCTGCGCGGACGGCCGACTCTGCGCGGACCCGAAGGCGATCGGCAACTCAGCGAGGGCGAGGTCGTGCATTTCCCGGTCGGGCCGGACGGCGCGCACGGACTGCGCAACGACACCGGCGAGCTCGTCCGCTACATCGTCGCCGGCATCCGCGTCTCGCCCGAGGTCGTCGAGTACCCCGACGTCAAGAAGATCACGGCTCAGGCGCGCACCAGTTCGCAAACAGGCGAACGGCTCTGGATGATTCACGACCTCGAACACGATCCTGATTCATTGAAGGCTTGACACGTTTGCTACCGTCTTGACGGTATGACGCTCTTCTTCGGCTGATTCTTCACGTCCCGTGCGCCGCCTGCGCTTCGCAGGTGTATTGCGCGTACCCGTGTCCCGCCGAATCGTAGGAGCTTGAAGTGTTCGCAGTAGAAGTCGACAACTTGCGCAAGGAGTTCTTCCGCCGCGATGCGACGCGAACGCACATGCGCAAAAAGCGTAAGCGCGTGGCGGCGCTCGAGGGCGTGACGTTCACGATGGAGCGCGGCGAGTGTGTCGCGATCCTGGGCCAGAACGGCTCGGGCAAGTCGACGCTGGTTCGGCTGCTGTCGACCTTGCTCCTGCCTGACGGCGGCAACGCCAAGATCTTCGACCACGACGTGGTGAAGGAGTCGCGTCCGGTGCAAAGGCTGGTCAACCGCGTCTCGGTCGAAGCGTCGTTCTTCAAGAAGATGTCGTCGGAGGAGAATCTCGCCTACGCGGCGCGCTTCTACGGCATTCCGCCGAGCGTCACGAAGACGGCTATCCCCGAGATCCTCGGCCGGGTCGGCTTCCCGATCGGGCGCCGGCACGAGGCGATGGAGAACCTGTCACGGGGCATGCAGCAAAAGGTCGCACTCGCCCGAGCGCTCCTGACCTCCCCCGTCCTGCTGCTCCTCGACGAGCCGACGACCGGGCTCGATCCCCGTTCGAAGCTGGAGGTGCAGGACTTCATTCGGGACGTGTGGACTACGCACGACGCGACGATCCTGCTCTGCACGCATGACCTCCGCGAAGCCGAAGTGCTCGCGGACCGTGTGGGCATCCTCGACCGCGGGAAGCTGATCGCGCTCGCTCCCGCAGACATGCTGAAGGAGCAGTACGGGGCGGAGACGCTCGAGGAAGCCTTCTTTGCCGCAACCGGTCGGACCTTCGAGGACGAGAAGGACGAGGACGCAGAGCGGGGGGTGTTCGCGTGAGAGAAGCTGCGGGAACCCTCCGGCACGAGTTCATCGGCCTCTACGGGATGGTCGAACGCAACTGGTACCTCATCAAGCGCTACGCCTGGTGGGAGATCGCCTTCTTCTTCTGGACGGCGGCGAACACGCTCACGATCGTCTTCATCGCGAAAGGCGTGGTCGCGGAGGGCGGCACGGTGAACATCGACCGCCTGACGACGATCCTCCTCATCGGCGCGGTCATGTGGTCGTACCTCGGCATCGTCTTCGAGATGCTGATCGAGACGGTCGCGTGGGAGCGCTGGGAAGGCACGATCGAATACACGTTTATGGCGCCGCTGACCCGTGCCACGCATCTGCTCGGCACCGGCATCTTCGCCATCGGCTACGGAATCGTGCGCGCAACGATCGTCTTCGCGGCAATTGCGGCGTTCTTTGGGCTGCACATGCCGAACGCGAACTTCGTCACGGCGGTCGTGCTGATCGCGGTCGCATCGATCTCGTTCGTCGGCATCGGCATGATGACGGCTGTCCTGCCGCTCATCTCGCCCGAGAAGGGGACGCAGTTCGGCTACGTCGCACAGGGGTTGATGCTCGTCATGTCCGGCGTCTACTACCCGGTCTCGGTGCTGCCCCAATTCATGCAGTGGCTCGCGAAGATCTCGCCTGCGACGTACGCGCTACGAGGCGAGCGGGCAGCGATCCTCGACGGTGCAAGCGTCGGGTCGGTCTGGGGCGACATCTGGCCGATGCTGATCATCGGCATCATCTCGGTGCCGCTCGGAATCTGGGTGTTCCGCCGCGGCGAACTGCACGCCAAGAAGCACGGCAAGCTCAAGCGATCCGGCTGAGGCACTCGCGCAGGCCCTCCCGCCAGTGCGGGAGGGCCGGCGCGTCCTTCTCGCTGCGCAGCACCGCATTGGCGGGCCGTTCCGCGGCCCGTCCCAGCTCGGCACTCGAGATACGACGGACCCGAGTGTCCAGGCCGGCCTCCTGGAAGATGGCTTCGGCGAACTCGGCCCAGGTCGCGTCGCCTTCCGCGGCGAGGTGCCAGACGCCGAACGGCCGCTCCAGCAGCTCACGCGTCGCCGCGGCCAGATGGCCGACGTACGTCGGAGCGGTGCGCTGGTCATCGACGACTGCGATCTCGTCGCGATCGCGCGCAAGGTCGAGCATTCTCCTGAGGAAGTTCGTTCCGGTCGGACCGTAGAGCCCTGAGCTACGCACGATCCACGCCTGCTCTCCTGCCGCGCCCTCCCCGTACAGCTTAGTGCGCCCGTATGCAGACAGCGGGTTCGGCGCATCGGACTCGACATAGGGCTCGCCTTTGCGACCGTCGAAGACGTAATCCGTTGAGTAGTAGACGAGCGGAGCGCCCAACTCAGCGACATGGCGCGTCCCCCCCACGTTTACGGCGGCGGCCTCCTGCGGGTCGGCCTCGGCGCCGTCGACATCCGTCCAGGCTGCCGCGTGCAACACGACCCCGAGCGGCTCCCCCAGTTCAGGCGGCGGGAACGTCACGTCCCAGTCCGCATGACTCAACGCCACAGCGCCCGGAAACTCGACCGCGAGCGCACGGCCGAGCTGGCCGCCCGCGCCCGTGATTACGACGCGCTCTGGTCCCGTTCCGACAGGATCGGCGATGTCGTGCTCCAGAGATCGGCGACGCGGGGGTCGTTCCACGGCAACTGATGCTCGTCGGGATCGGCAGGGTCGTATTCCTCGGTGGTGTGGTAGAGCATGAGGACGTCCGTCAATGCCTCAAAGCCGTGCGCAAGGTTGCCGGGCACGTACACCGCGCCGAAGTTGTCCTCGCCGATGTCCTCGCTGAAAGCCTCGCCCGTGTAGCGGTCGAGTGCGACGACGCGCGCACGTCCCTGCAGGCAAACGAAAAGGTCGTCCTGGCCGCGCTCGTGGTAATGCAGGCCGCGGATCGTCCCCTGCCGTGAGAAGGAGACATTCGTCTGGCGGATCGGCTTCGGCAGGGCGCCGGTCCGGGCGATCTCCGTCAACCACCCCCGCTCGTCCTCGAAGCGGCGCAGTGGGATCGGACGCGGGCGCTCCGAGCCGAAATGCGGCCGCCGAACACGCTCGATCACCTCGTGGTACGCGTCGATCGACTCACCGGCGTCGCCCCAGTAACCCCCGAAAACGTCGTACTCGAGGTTGCCGGCACGGACGTAGTGGTTGTTGACGTCGGTGATCTCGAGCTCGCCGCGACCCGACGGCTCGAGCTCCCCGATCACGTCGAAGACGTCGGACTCATAGCAATAGAGGCCCGTGACGGCGAGGCGACCTGGTGGATCCGCAGGCTTCTCGACGATCTCGGTGATCCGGCCGTTTTCGATGCGCGGGATGCCGAGATGACGGAGATGCTCGGTTTCGCGGACGTGCGCGAGCAGGACGCGCGCGCCTTCGCGCTGCTGCCGGAAGTTGTGGATCGTCTCGGAGATCGAGCCGCCGAAGATGTTGTCCGCGAGCATCACGACGACGCGGTCGTCGGCGATGAACTCGCGGGCAAGGCCGAGCGCCTCCGCGATCCCGCCGGGGCGCTCCTGGTTGCCGTACGCGAGCCCGTCGCCGAGCAGCCGCCGGAAATCGTCCACATGCTCCCCACCAGTGACCAGCATCAGCTCCGTAACCCCGGCTTCCCGCAGCGCGTCGATGGCGTACACCACCATGGGCCGGTCGTACACGGGCAGGAGATGCTTGTTCGTGATCCGCGTTAGCGGATCGAGACGCGAACCGGTCCCGCCGGCTAGGACGACGCCCTTCATGGCGGACGCGATGCTAGTGGCCTGCGGGCTCGAACGCCGTCCGGGCGCGCCGGCCACGTCTGAAGCCCGGCCTGCCGGGGTACCCTGAGGCGGTGGAGAAACGACGACGCGACATGGGACACGCTGCCGAGGAGATCGAGCAACTCTTTGCCGACCTCTGGGAGGTTTTTCCCTTCTCGCGCGGGATGCGCCGCGGCTATCGGCCGGAGGTCGACGTCTACCGGACCGAAGACCCGGCCTCCCTCACCGTCGTCGTCGAGCTCCCCGGAGTCGACCCGAGCGAGGTGAAGGTGATCGCATCGCCGCAGGCGCTCCTCATCGCGGGCGAGCGGCAGCGACCCAAGGATTACGGGCAGTACCAGCAGCTCGAGATCGAGTACGGCCCGTTTCAACGTCAGGTAACGCTGGCCGTGGACGTCGATCCGGAGCAGGCGACCGCGACCTACGAGCGCGGGTTTCTCACCATCAAGCTTCCGATCGCCCCCAAGCCGGCCCCCGCCGAGCGCATCTCGATCGTGGTGACGTCGTCATGACGGAGGCAATGAGCGACACGCTCGTCGAGGAGCAGACGGAGGAGCTGACGTTCCCGGCGACCCTGCCTGTCCTTCCGCTGAAGGACACGGTCGTCTATCCCGAGTCCGTGACGCCGCTCGCCATCGGCCAGGAGCGCTCGATCAAGCTGGTCGAAGACGTCGTCTCGGGTGACCGCGTGCTCGCGCTCGTCACGGTCAAGAGCTCGGAGGCGGAGCAGCCTGGCTGGGACGACCTCTACGAGGTCGGCACGGCCGCGGTGATCCACAAGATGATCAAGGTCCCCGACGGGACGCTGCGGATCCTCGTCCAGGGCGTGCAGCGCATCAAGCTCGACCGCACGGTGCAGGACGACCCGTACCTCGTGGGCGAGTTCGTCGAGTTGCCGGACGAGCTCACGGAGACGCCCGAGGTCGAGGCCCTGACAAGGAACGTCCAGAACCTGTTCGGACGCGTCATCGGCCTCGTTCCTTACCTCCCGGAGGAGCTGCAGATCGCCGCTGCGAACGTCGACGACCCGAGCGCGCTCTGCAACCTCGTCGCCTCCACGCTGCGCCTCAAGACCGAGGAGAAGCAGCGGCTACTGGAGCTCACCGACATCGAAGCGCGGCTGCGTGACATCTCGGCCATCTTGAACCGCGAGCTCGAGGTCTTCGAGCTCGGGTCGAAGATCCAGTCGCAGGTGCAGGAAGAGATGGAGAAGGGGCAGCGCGAGTTCTTTCTGCGCCAGCAGCTCAAGGCGATCCAGGACGAGCTCGGCGAGAGCGATCCGGAGGCGGCCGAGATTGCCGAGCTGCGCTCGACCTTCGAGGCGACGGAACTGCCCGAGGACGTCCGCAAGGTGGTCGACCGCGAGCTCGGCCGACTGGAAAGGCTGCCGACCGCCGCCGCCGAGTACGGCGTCATTCGCACGTACCTCGACTGGATCGCATCGCTCCCGTGGCACAAGACGACCGTGGACAACCTCGACCTGGACAACGCGAAGCAGGTGCTGGACGAGGACCATTTCGACCTCGAAAAGGTGAAGGAGCGGATCCTCGAGCACCTCGCCGTCTCGAAGCTCAGAAACGACACCTCGGGACCGATCCTTTGCCTCGTCGGGCCGCCGGGCGTCGGCAAGACGTCGCTCGGCCAGTCGATCTCGCGCGCACTCGGCCGCAAGTTCGCCCGGCTCTCCGTCGGCGGCGTCCGCGACGAATCGGAGATTCGCGGTCACCGGCGCACGTACATCGGCGCGATGCCGGGGACGATCATCCGCCACCTGCGCGACGCCGAATCGATGAACCCCGTGGTGCTGATCGACGAGATCGACAAGATGGGCGCCGACTTCCGGGGCGATCCCGCGAGCGCGATGCTCGAGGTCCTCGATCCAGAGCAGAACAAGAACTTCCGCGACCACTACCTCGATCTGCCGTTCGATCTCTCGAAGACGCTGTTCATCTGCACGGCGAACACGCTCGACACCATCCCCGCCCCGCTGCTCGACCGCATGGACGTCATCCAGCTGTCGGGTTACACCGAGGACGAGAAATTCGGCATCGCCAAGCGTTACCTGGTGCCGAAGCAGATCGAGGCCCACGGGCTGGGGGGCGACCAGGTCACGATCACCGACAGGGCGCTGCGGCTGATCATCCGCGAGTACACACGCGAAGCGGGCGTGCGCAACCTCGAGCGCCGGCTCGCGGACGTGCTGCGCAAGGCTGCCCGGCAGGTCGCCGAGGGCAAGAGGCGCGCGAAGAAGCTGCGCATCGACGAGAAGCGCGTGCGCGCCGCACTCGGACCGCGTCGCTACGAAGGCGAGGTGCGCAAGCGAACTTCCGAACCGGGCGTCGCAACGGGACTCGCTTTCACCGCGGTCGGCGGCGACATCCTCTTCTTCGAAGCGACGGCGTACCCCGGCAAGGGCCGGCTGACGATCACGGGACAGCTCGGCGACGTGATGCAGGAGTCCGCGCAGGCTGCGCTCTCGTGGGTTCGCGCGCACGCTGAAAAGCTCGGCCTCGAACCGGACTGGTTCCGCGAACACGACATCCACCTGCACGTTCCGGCAGGTGCCGTGCCGAAGGACGGGCCGTCGGCCGGGATCACGATGGCGACGGCGATCGCCTCGCTGGTGCGCAACCAGCCTGTCTCGGAGGACGTCGGCATGACCGGCGAGATCACGCTGACCGGGCAGGTACTCCCGATCGGGGGCATCCGCGAGAAGACGCTGGCGGCGCAGCGCGCCGGCTTGAAGCGCATCATCATGCCGCGGGACAACGAGCCCGACCTCGAAGAGCTGCCCAAGGAGACGAAGGAGCAGCTGGAGTTCATTCTGGTCGACACGATCGACCAGGTCTTCGCCGCCGCATTCGACGGCAAGGGCGCAACCCACCCCAAACCGTCACCCGTCCGCGACCGTCAGGCCGCAGCGAGCCTGAAAGATGTCAGCAAGCCGTCGCAGGCCTCGGTGCTGCCGCCGCGCTCGTAGCGGCAGAGCAGCAGGTACTCGGTCTTCCCGCGCAGGACGAACGCGATCCGCTCGACGAGCTGATTACCCTCGGCCGTGTATGCGACGTCATACCTTCGAGCCTTCTGGCCGGCGACCGTGACGGTGCGAGGGTCGCTCACCGTGCCTTGCTGCTGATTCGCGACCGCGGCGGCCGCCCGATCGAGCTCCGGAACGACCTTGTCCCAGAGCGTAGGCTTGAACCGGCGGAGTAGCGGAAAGCGCGTCACCGAGATCAGCTGGGTGCCCTGCGCGGCCTGAACCTCGGTGCCCTTCCGCGAGACTCCCCAATCGGCTGGAGCCACGAACGTGAAAGCCGTCCCACGGACGATGTGCCCCTTCTGCGCGGCCGTGCTCCCGCATCCTGAAGCGACCAGTAGAGTGAGCCCGAGAACGGCTTGTTTGCGTCGATTACACACGGGTACGCAAGAGCTGGCAAACGAGCGAAAGGACACAGGGAGCATGACCAAGACGAGAGACAAGGTAATGGACCGGGCCGGCGGCGCGAGGCCTTACATCGAGCGGGCATTCAAAGACGAGGATCTCCGCGACAACGTGCGCAACGCCTATGAGTCGGCGCGCGTCGTCTACAACGAGTTGATCGGCGGACGCGGAGCGATCCCAGTTGCCACGCGTGTTGCCACGGACAAGGACATCCAGGACCACCTGCGCGAGGCGCTCGACGAGCTCCGCCAGGCAGCCGACCGCGTGCAGGGCAAGAAGGACCACGGCACACGCAACGCGGTGCTACTCCTGACGGGGATTGCACTCGGCGTCCTGTTCAACCCCGCCTCGGGGTCGCAGACGCGCAAGTGGCTGTCCGACCGGGTCTTCGGGCCGAGCGACGAGTTCACGTATCAGGGCGGGAACTCGAGCCCCAGCTCGAACTAGCTCAAGCTACTTCTTCGGCTTCTTGGCGCTGAAGTTGTCGGGCCTCACGATCAGAGGCCTGATCGCACGCTGCAGCGAGCCCGGGACGAGCCCGTCCGCGCTCGAAATGTCGGTCGCGGTCAGGAGGACCGCCCCGGGCTTCGGGGCGTTGCCGAGCGAGTGCGACGACGCCCACGCGTCGCCGCCCGCGAAGCTGACGTCTTCAAGGTGCTTCCAGGCAAGGAGGTACGACGTCGGGTTGACGGCGCCGTCGTAGCCGAGTCCAAGCAGGCCGACGGGATGGACTTCGAAGTGAACATGGAACGGCGTCCCTTGTGCGTCCCCGGTATTGCCGACGAAGCCGACGACGTCGCCCGCGTTCACCTTGCTCCCGTTCACCGCGAGCGGTGAGAACGCGGAGAGATGTGCGTAGTAGAAGAGGTTTCCCTGACCGTCGCGGAGCCAGAGGCGGTTGCCTCCGACTTTGTTCCATCCCACCGAGAAGACGGTTCCGGAAGCAACAGCCAGCAGCGGCGCGCCGAGCGGGGCGAAGATGTCGTCGCCGTGGTGCCAGCCGCCCGAGACGTCGCCGCGCAATGCCCCGAAGGTGTCCACGAACGATGACGGGCCGTACACAGGGAACACATAGCCGCCTGCCGTCAGCTTCGGCGTGATGTTCGGCGGTTGGCGAATGGGCGGGAACCCGGTGGGCTCCGGCACCTTTCCGGACTTCGACCCGGCCTTGGCTTTCGGCGGCGGCGGAACCTGGACGGACGGCTCGGGCGGCGCAGCCTGCGCCGCGACCTCCGCATAGCCGACCAGGATCGTCGTTCCGGCAGGCAGACCGCCGTGCTCCGCAGTGAGCCTGATCTCGAGTGCCGTAACACTCCCGCGGTAGCCGGTGGCCGGAGAACCGCTGGCGCCACCGGCGACGGTGGTGAGCGAGCCCCAGTCGGCGAGCTGCACCGAGGTTCCCGTCACGGGCTGGCCGAGTGCGACGAGGTCTGTGACCGCCGATCCGGAGATGTCTCCTTTTGCAGCGCCGGCACGGGCTTCTGCGTGGGCTTGCGCGACGACGCTCGTCGCCGTGATCTCACCGCCGAACACGCTGAGGTTGCTGACCTCCGCGGATGCGGTTGCGTTCGCCGAGGAACCCGCGATCGCGGACGCGCTCGCGTTCGCCGAGCCGGACGTGACGAGCTTGTTGTAGTCGAAGCTGCCGCTGAAGACGACGGAGTCCTCCGGCGCGGAGACAGTCGGGGTCTCGGCTCCCGGCTGGTCCGGAACGGCGACGCGGATAGCATATGCCCGCGCGGTCGCCCCCGAGGCTCGAGCCTGCTGCCAACCGGCATCGGCGGCCGCAGCAGTCAGCAGCAACAGGGCGGCGAGAAAGCCGACAGACGCGCGCTTCACGAAGATCCCCATTATGCAGGCTTTTCGGCCGGCGGAGGCAAAGCCCTCCGGCAGCGGCCCGGCGAAAAGCTCAGTCGCCGGCGAGCTGCTTCCGGGCAAACTCCCGGAAGCGATCCCGGGCATCCTCGTCCGGGCCGAGCGGCTCGTCGTCTGAGTACGCCGGGTCGGCCGCGATCTCCTCCGCGACGGCCCGCACCTCGCGGTGGAGCGCATCATGGTGTTTCGGGTTGCGCAACAGCGCCTCCACCCAGGTCTCGTCGGCATCCTCGGCCGCGAGCTCCTGCTCGAACAGCAACTCGCCCAGCAGGATCCCGACGCGGATGTACGCGAACGTGCGGAACGCGAGGACCCGATGCGGCGAACCTACGAGACGGTCGATCTCTGGATCATCGGCCTGGAGCCGCGCGACGATGTCGCCGACCGGCTCGTCGACGAGCGGAAGCCAGATCTCCTCGGGGCCCGCCATTCGCACAGGATAGGTCAGGATTCGGAGCGGCGCGCGCGCCACTGCGCCTGCGCTTGCGCTGCCGCTTAGAACTCGAATCGAAATGAAGGGACCCGCTCCCTGACGACGAACGACGTCGGCATCCGTCGTCAAGCTGGGAGGGGTGCCGATGGCTGTTGCGCCATGGATCGTGTCGGACGAGTTGTGGGAGCGTGTCGAGCCGTTG
>JBBRZA010000019.1:0-40675 GCA_038237145.1 Gaiellales bacterium | reverse complement strand
CTCGACCACGTGATCCTCGCCGCGATCCGCGCCCTCGACCGGGCCGAGCTCGAGTACCCGCAGGTGCAGGCTGGGATCATCCTGATGATGGATCGCACGTTCACGGACGCGCAGAACGCCGTCGTGATCGAGAAGGCGATCGGCTGGTCGCCGCGGGGAGTCGTCGGCGTCGACATCGCCGGCCCGCGTCCCGGCGGCGGTCGCTACGACTATCGCCAGGTGGCACCGATGGTCGAAGAGGCGCGTGCTGCCGGACTCGGCGTGACGATCCACGTCGGCGAGGAGGGTGGAGACATGGGCCGCGAGGAGATCGGCGAGGTCGTCCAGTCGCTACGGCCCGACCGGATCGGCCACGGCATCCTTGCAACCAGCGATCCGGAGCTGATGGCCGCGCTGCGCGATGCGGGAATCGTGCTGGAGATCTGCCCCACGTCGAATCTGCTGACGAAGGCTTTGCCGAACGAGCAGGCCGTGCGGGACACGTTCCGTGCGTTCGTGGAGCACGGCGTCGAGTTCACGATCGCAACGGACGGGCCGGAGATGATGCGGACGCATCTGCGGGACGAGCTCGACCTGCTGCGGCGGATCGGTGCGCTCGATGAGGACCAGCTAGCCCAGGCTAATCGACGGGGCCACGAATCAAGCTTTGTGCACGGCACACCTGTGCCCCCGAGGGTGTAGTTCGTCGAAATACGCCTTTTGGTCAAGGCAAGTGTCCATTCTCTGTAGAAGCAAGTTAGGCTCCCCGAATCGATGAGTGAGGAAGATCGGCCGACTCAAGAACCCTCGGGCACTCCGCCGCCGGAGCAAGAACCGGCGCACCACGAACAGCCGGCCCAAGATATCGAGAGTGACGAGTCTTATCGGAGTCGGACATGGCAACAAGAAATAAAGCGACGACAACAAGAGCGGTCTGAAGAACGAAAAGCCTGAGCGCCCAGTGGAGGGCTCGCGCTTTTCGCTCCTCATGCCCCTGGTTGTGGTTGTAGTCGTGCCAGAAGGCGTTGGCGACTCTCCATTTCAGTCTGTCCTCGTCCTCTGAGAAGTGCAGATTGAAGACCTTTTGGAGCAGGGGGCCGCTCTTCCATGGTCTATGCCAAAGCGCGTGTACAGCGAAGGCGGCTAGAACCACCCATGCGGCACCGGAAGCTACAAACAGTGTCTTCGCAGTGGCGTCGAAGGCACTCGGCCTGAGTGCGTAGACGGCAACGAGGATTCCGAGACGCGCGCTGCTCGTGGAGAGCAAAAGACCAAGCTTGCCGTCAAGGACGCTGAGGGTTTCGGCTTGTGCCGCGTGGCGCTCTCGCGCCAGTTCGTAGAACATCTGCGGGTCACGGTCTGGGTACTCGCCGGGAGGGGATTCCAGGGTCATGCCGTCCGACCGGTCTTATACAGTGGGAGGAACAATATGCCTCCCGCAAATCGACTCAATCCCCAACGCGCGAAGTCCTCGGACTCGCTCTACTCGCTCCACGAGTTCCTGGCCGAGTTCCCGAATGACGAGGCCTGCCTGGAATACCTCTGGCGAGAGCGGCACTCCGAGGACGGAGAGAACGCGCACTGCCCAAAGTGTGACAAGACGCGGCACTTCAAGCGCTATACGACGAAACAGCAGCGCCAGTCGTGGACGTGTACCGGCTGCGGCCACCACATCCACCCAACAGCCCGCACTATCTTCGCCAAGTCCTCCCGGCCTCTGACCGACTGGTTCTACGTTATGTACCTCGTCTCTAGTTCGCGGTGCGGTGTCGCCGCGAAGCAAGTCGAGCGTGAGCTTGGCTGCAACTACAAAACCGCGTGGCGCATGCTTAACCGTGTCCGTAATGAGCTGATGCACCAGGACGGCAACGCGCCGCTGTCGGGCGTGGTTGAAGCCGACGAGACCTACATGGGTGCGAAGCGCAAGCGTGGAACGCCGCGAGGGCGTCCCGGCCCCGACTCGCATAAGACCCCGGTCTTCGGAGTCGTTGAGCGCAAGGGCAACATCCGCGCAACCGTCGTTCCCGACGTTAGCGCGACAACGCTGCGTGGCAACATCAAGCGGTTCGTGCTGCCCGGTTCGATGGTCTACACCGACGAGTTCATCCAATACCGCAAGCTCGGGCAAGAGGGCTTCGGTCACCGCCGCGTCTACCACCGCCAAGGCGTCTACGTCAGCGGAGCCGTCCACACCAACACGATTGAAGGATTCTTCGGCCACTTCAAAACTGACGTGCGCGGAACGCACCACTCCATCTCTCGCCGCTGGATGGACTCCTACCTCAACGAGTGGGTGTGGAAGTGGAACCACCGCGACGACGACGAAGCGATGTTCCGCCAACTGCTCGACAGAGCCACCGCCTAGAGGTACAACCCCTGAATGGGAACGCTGGTCGTCGGGATTATTTGCTTCGTGCTGCTGCTCGTCATCATCAATCGACGCTACCGCCGCTGTCCGCATTGCCAGCGAGTGAGTCCGCGAGGCGCAACCGTCTGCTCGCATTGCGGACGGGACATGAGAGAGAGCTAAGGCTTCTTGCCGCGCACGATCTTCTTGAAGTCCGCGAAGATCGATTCCTTGCTTAGAAGACCGAGTTTCGTTCCCTTCGGCGTCACTTGGGTCTTGTCCTCGGGTCTGAGGTTGCGCGTAGCGTCGTCGTCGGTCTTCGGGCGAGCCATAAGTAGAGAGTAGCGCGTGGACATGTCGGTCACTCATGATGAGGTTACGTCGTGAAACCGGGAGCCGAACAACTCCGAAGCGCCCGCATGAAGCTCCAGCGGGCAGAGGAACACGTCGGACAACTCAAAGCCGAACACACCCGGTTCACTAGTCCTGAGCTGAACCCGTACCGAATGCTTCGTGAACGAGACCCGGAACCCGGCTACCACATCTGGCGCGCAAAGATCGTCGAGCCACCGCCCCTTGAAAAGTGGGGGTCCATCACCGGGGAATGCGCTCACTCTCTCCGAAGCGCCCTCGATCACACCGCTAACGCTTTGGTCAGAATAAAGCGCCCCAAAGCTGAGTTTTCTGAGTTTCCAGTCTTCAAGGATCGCGCTCTTTGGGATAGCGACCATGCGAAGAAACTTCCCGGCGTCGCTCCAAAAGTGATGACACAGGTGAAGTGGTTGCAGCCTTACCGTCGAGGGGGCGACCAAGACCCTCTCTGGCTCATCCACCTTCTCGACATCATCGACAAACACCGTCGCCTCAACCTCGTCAGTCCCTCCATCACTGCATCCCAGTGGGCGACTGATGGAGGCAACGTCGAGGACATCGAAATGCCCTTCGGCCCGTTTGAAGACGGCACACCCGTAGCTCGGTTCAGGCTGGTCCCCACACGAGACGCGCCTCCAATGCACGTGGAGACCAAATTCACCTTCGACGTAGCCTTCGGCGAGGGACAACCACTTGCGCGGATGCCAGTGATGCTCATGTTGGAGAACCTGCTCGTCTACACAGGATTTGTGGTGGCAAGGTTCGATCGGTTCTTCCGCTGACGTTCCCCACCAGGGCCTAGCCACCTAAACCGCTCCCACTTCTACAGAGAACGGCCATTCGCCTTGGTCAATGGTCAGGCGGCGCTTGGCCGATTAGGTTCGATGTCATGTACGACGCACTGCGAGAGTCGCTTCCGAACATCACCGAGAGGCAGCGGCAGGTCATCGAGCTCATCGCCGCCGGGTGCTCGAACGACGAAGTCGGAGAGCGGCTCGGCATCTCCCCTCGAACGGCGAAAGCTCATTCAGACGTCCTGCGGCAAAAGCTCGGTGTGACCCGACGCCGGCAAATCCCAGTCGCGTACCGGGCGATAACCGGGGACGACCCTCTCGCACGAAGCCTCGAATCGGCTGCGGCCGATAGCGGGGGCTGACGGCACCGTGCCTGCGACCCTCCGGGGCCGCAGGCACGGTTCAGCGTCGGTCAGCGACTCGAATTCCGACTCGCTCGGCGCTAAGGTGACTTGGGCAACGGCGCCGCCCAGAGGGAGAGCGGTGAGGCAAGGCAGCAAATCCGAACGGTCGACGGCGGTGCCTCCGCATATCGTCGAGCGACCACGCCTTACTCAACTCCTCGACCAGGCGAACGCTCGCATAATCCTTCTCGTCGCGCCGGCGGGCTACGGTAAGACCACGTTAGCGAGACAATGGCTAGCTAACGAGTCGCGGAAGGCCGTTTGGTTCCGCGCTACCGCCTCCTCAGCTGACGTTGCCGTTCTCGGATCCGGACTCGCGCGCGCGATCTCCATCGAGCTCGGTACTCAATGTGAGCGGATCGTTCAGCGGCTCCGCGGCTCTCCTAGCCCGAGCACCGAGGCATCGACGCTTGGTGCGATTCTCGGTGACGATCTACGCGATTGGCCCAGTAACGCCTGGCTCGTACTCGACGACTATCAAGGAGTCGCTGCGTCCGAGGCTGCCGAACTGTTTGTGCAGGCCGTGGTTGAACATGCGCCGGTGAGCGTCCTTCTCACTGCACGGCAGCGGCCCGCGTGGGTTTCGACGCGCGATGTTCTATACGGAAACGTCTTCGAACTCGGCCAGAGCGCGCTCGCGATGACCCACGGCGAAGCGGCAGCGGCGCTCCGAACATCATCAAACAGCGACCATCTCTCTGGTCTAGTGGCGCTCGCTGAGGGCTGGCCCGCCGTCATCGGCCTTGCGTCTCTGACTTCAACGGCCTTTGCCAGCACTCCGGACGATGTCCCTGAGGCGCTCTACGACTTCTTCGCGTCAGAGCTCTATCGCGAACTCGACGAAGAACTTCGCGAAGACGTCTCCAAGCTTGCTCTAGCATCGACGGTCAATCAGCGTCTCGCCTCACAACTCTTCGGAGTACGAGCGGCGGCGGTCTTGGCCGAAGGGGAACGGCGCGGGTTCCTGGTTCGTCACGAGTCGCAGTACGAACTTCATCCGCTCTTACGTCAGTTCCTGATCTTGAAACTCCAGGACATCGAAAGCTCCGAGCTTCATCAGCTTGCGACGCAGATCTGCGAGTGGGAAATGGCCGAACGCAACTGGAATGAGGCTCTTCAACTCGCTGACCGCTACCAGCTATCTGCGCTTGTCCTTGCGATCATCGAGGCCACCCTTGACGACGTGTTGGCCCAGGGCAGAATTGCGTCGGTCGAAAAGTGGCTTGAGATAGCCCGCAAGCACGACCCTGTTTCGCCGACTGTCTCGTTGGTTGAAATGGAGGTCTCGTTTCGGCGACATGAGTTTGATCAGGCTCGCTCACACGCTCAGCGCTTGATCTCGGAACTCTCCGTTGAGGACCACCGTCTGTCCCGTGCCTTGCATCGCATGGGGCAAATCGGACATCTGGATGACCATTACGCCGACGCAGTCTCCTTCCTCAGCTCCGCTCAGGCGGCGGCGCATACAGCCCACGATCTACGCGCCGCCCTCTGGAGTCAATTCATCACGGTGGCCGATCATGGAGACCAAGAAAAGGCGCGTGAAATCCTCGGTGAGTTGAAGCGAGTGCCAAACGCAACCGTCGATGACTTGCTTCGGCTTAGCCAAGGAGAACTGCATCTGGCCGCTCGATGGGGCGGCGTTGAAGGGGAGCTCAAGAGGCAAACCGGTTCGGTTAGCCTCCTCGAAAACTCAGTGGATCCAGTAGTTCGCACGGGCTTCCTGCAAACGTACGGCACGGCCCTTGTGCTCGCTGCTAATTACGAAAGGGCACTCACTATTGCTCGTCGCCAGATCCGTGAAGCTGAGAGCTCAGGACTCGAGTGGGTCCGCCCGCCTGCGCTGGAGCTCCGCGGCTCCGCAGAATGGGGGCTTCGCGAATTCGATAAAGCCGCCTTGTCGCTCCGAGAGGCTTACCAATTGTCGGAGGCGCGGTCAGATCTGCACGGACAACTAAATGCTTCAGTACTCCTCGCTCGTACTCACCTGGCGCAGGGGGCACCACAGCGTGCCCTCGAGGCAACAACGCTGGAGTTTGACCGCCCTCCAGGACCCACGATGCAGGGGGATTTCTTGGCAATACGAGCTCTGGCGTATGCCTGCACGGGAGATGAGGCTCGCGCGCTGGAGCTCGTCGTGGCCTCGGAGGAATGCACCGACCACATCGATGCGCGGGTCGTGCGTGCCTTTGCCCGAGCAGTGGTGGCCCTTACGACTGATTCCGGGGACGCGATCGTGGCTGCGGACGCTGTCGAAGCCGCCTTAGACGAGACCCACGCCACAGAAAACTACGACGCTTTCATTCTTGCCTATCGCGCGCACCCGGCGCTGCTTTCGATGGTCAGCAAACTCGATAGCCCAAGCGCCAGCGCTTGTCGGCACCGCATTCCCGACGGGGATCGGCGACTCGCGGAGCGAGCGGGGCTAAAACCAAGAAGCGCGGCTCAGCACTCAGGTGATGCTCTTACCCCACGAGAGCAAGAGGTTCTTGGTCTCTTGAGCAACGGATTGTCGAATAGAGAGATCGCGAGGACCCTATGGATCGCGGAGAGCACTGCAAAGGTCCATGTGCGAAACGTCCTAAGGAAACTCGGAGCGCGTAGTCGCACCGAGGCAGCCGCTCTCAGTTCGCAGCACTAACTGCAGCACTAACCGCGATCTGAAGGTCGCCTCGAAGATCGTTCGCTTCGCGTTGGAAATCGCGTCGGGACCCAGCGCGATAGATCTCATCGGCACCAGCCAGTATTGCCTCAAACGACGCGACGACGGTCGTGTCGAATTGGCTTTCAACTGCCTGGGCGAGTCGCAGTCGTGCGACGCGACTTGGCATCGCATCGCGATACGGGCGGTCTGAGGTCATCGCGTCGTAGGCGTCGGCGACCGCAATAATCCGTGACAACAGCGGGACTTCCGAGCCGAGAAGCTGATCTGGATAGCCGAGGCCGTCAACGCGCTCATGATGATGCTTGACGATCCTTGCAATCTCCGCATAGTCGTCCACCTTGCTCAGAATCCGTTCTCCAATCGAAGGATGCTCCTCCATTTGTCGCCGCTCTTCTAAGGTTAGGGCTCCCGGTTTCTCTAAGAGTCCGGCCGGCAGCCCAATCTTTCCAATGTCGTGCACAAGTCCGCACAGGTGGGCAAGTTGTTGCTCGCGGTCCGAGAGGCCGAGACGTGCAGCGATGTCGCGCGAGTAGATCGCCACTGAAGCTGAGTGACCAGCCGTGTAACGGTCTCGAGCGTCCAGAGTGGCCACTAGCGCAGTCGCAAAGGAGAGGTTGGCTCGCTCAAGCCTGGCGTTCGCCGCTCCTAAATCCTGGAGGGTTTCCCGCTGCTCCCGATACATCACAAAGAGCCTCTGAGCTGCGTAGGCCGGAATGAAGAAGAGAGCGGCACTCCAAGGGCTAACTGCGATGTAGCTATATGCGAGAAGACCGACAATCGACGTGTATAGCGGGATTCCGGCGAGCGCCACCGGACCGAGGTTTCGAGCGAGATCACGAGCTGCACCGGTGCCGCGGATAACAAGAGTCAGCGTGTTCAGACTGAGATCAAGCGCGAAATCGACGATGGCCGCCAAGAACGTCGCGGCGAGTATCAAACCGACGCTTGATGCCGCATCGTTCGGGAGTAGCGCCGCGAGACCAGCCATCCCCCCGATGATGGTTCGGTTGGCCGTCCAGATAACCCAGCGCGTGTAAGGCCGGCCGAAGTCCGGGAGAACGGTAACGGCTCCGATTAACGCGGCAGGAAGTGGCCCAAACACCACCGCCACGAAGAGGAGCGGCAGGAAAGCGACGGACAGCTCGATGTTCTCCGTAAACCGAACGCTCTGGCGCTCGGCCATGATGGCCAGGAAGGCGAATGCCAGAAGGGGCCACGGAGACTCTTTGGTCGGGAAGCCCGTCGTGACCAAGAGGCCACCAACTAGGACGCCGCTGAGTAGGACCAGGACGCAGGCGTAGAGGCGGACTGCCAAAGCCCGCGAATCCTGGTTGGAAACCTTGAAAAATCTTCTCATTCGTGCTTAAACTGCCCCTGCCGTCAGTCCCCCTATTAAGGGAGTAGAGAAGTGCGCATCACTCCTCGCCTCTTGGCAGTTTTCAGTGCCGCTGTCTCCGTGGCTACTGTTGCTGCTCAGTCGAAGACCTGGTAAAGCCTGCGTAGCTTCCGTTTTCCACACAATGTGGACATCCCCCTGTTGAGGGATTTCCACAAGCCGGTGGAAAACGGGGGACTACGGGAGGGGCAAACCTAGGCGATCAGGTTCCGTCGGAATCCGACGGCGACCGCGTGTGCCCTAGAACGGGCCTGCAGCTTTGCGAGCAGGTGGCGGACGTGCGACTTCACCGTCTCCTCGCTCAGGAAGAGGCGGGCTCCGATTTCACGATTCACAAGGCCGTCGCAGATCAGCTGCAATACCTCGATCTCGCGCATCGTGGGCTCCTGCTCCAGCTCGCGGAGGGGCCCGGCGAACGGGATGACCTCGGCGTTTCCGTTTTGGCGCTTGGCCGCAACAGCATCGAAGCGGCGCTGGTGGTCCATGTAGCGGCTCAGGATCTCTTTGCGCTCTGCGGCGTCCATATGGGGCCTATCGGCCGCATGGCTAAGCCGCTTTAGCGGAGCTTCTTACCCCCTTTAAGGGATTGGCTGAGCCCGCTGTTTTCCAGGCTCCTGGGGCTTGGCGCCCTCATCCGCGGAGCCCGGCGTATGGTGTTTCGAGACCCGGACCCGCTCCAAAGTCTCCCGATCGACGTTGAGGGGATGGTGGCAGGCGGCGAGGTGCCCACGGCCGTAATCCACGAGCGGCGGCTCGACCTCTTTGCAGATATCGGTCATATATCGGCACCGGGGATGGAAGCGGCAGCCCGACGGTGGATTGATCGGGCTCGGGACGTCGCCCTGGAGGACGATCCGCTCCCGCTCGTGGGCCAGATCCGGATCCGGGATCGGCACGGCCGAGAGCAGCGCCTCCGTGTAGGGCATGATCGGCCGCTTGTAGAGATCCTCGGCAGGCGAGAGCTCCACGAGCTTCCCGAGGTACATGACCGCGATCCGGTCGCTCACATGGCGGACGACGCCGAGGTCGTGGGCGATGAAGATGTAGGTGAGGGAGAGCTCCTTCTGGAGATCGTCCAGGAGGTTCAGCATCTGGGACTGGATCGAGACATCGAGGGCCGAGACCGGCTCGTCGGCCACGACCAGCTTCGGATTGAGGGCCAGAGCCCTGGCCACGCCGATCCGCTGCCGCTGGCCGCCCGAGAACTCGTGGGGAAAGCGGTTGTAGTGCTCCGGGGAAAGGCCCACCTTCTCGAGGAGCTCCTGGACACGCTCGCGCCGCTTCGACTTCTCGACTCCGTGGATCTTCAGGGGCGTCCCGATGATCGAGCCGACCCGCTTGCGCGGGTTCAGGCTCGCGTAGGGATCCTGGAAGATCATCTGCATCTCGCGGCGCAGGGGCCGGAGGGAGCGGTTGCCGAGCTTCGAGATGTCCCTCCCCTCGAACATCACGTTGCCTTCGGTCGGCTCGAGCAGCCGGACGATCGTGCGGCCGAGCGTGGATTTTCCACAGCCGGACTCGCCGACGAGCCCGAGCGTCTCTCCCTCACTCACCGCGAAGGTCACGTCGTCGACGGCATGGACCGCCCCGACCTCGCGCTGGAGCAGGCCCTTCCTGATCGGGAAGTACTTCTTGACGTTCTTGACCTCGACCAGCGGCTCGCTGCCGTTGCCGCGCTCGCTCACGCTGCCTCCTCCCTCGCCTGCGGCTCGCTCGCGTGGGGGAAACCATGTTTCCCCCACGAGCCCCCTTCTTCTGGAGTGTTCGCTTCTGGAGTGTTCGCTTCGGGAGTGTTCGCTTCGACGCCCGCGCCGCTGAGATCACCGCGACCGTCGAAGAGGTCGTGCGGGGTAACCGCCCGGTTTTCCCCACCCCCTTGCACCATGCACCTCAAGCCGCCTCCTCCGTGCCAGCGAGCGTCGGCTCGCGCAGGCGGCGCTTGTCCTCCACCGACAGCCAGCAGCGGTCGACGTGGGCCCGCTCCTCGACACGGTTTTCGAGCGGCGGCTCCTCGGTGCACTTTGCGAAGGCGTGCGGGCACCGGGGGCGGAACTTGCAGCCGGCCGGCGCGTTGATGAGCGAAGGCGGTGTGCCCTTGATCGAATGCAGGCGCTCCTGCTTCGGCCGGTCGAGCCGCGGGATCGAGCCGAGCAGGCCCCACGTGTACGGATGCTGGGGGTCGTAGAAGAGCTGGCGCGTCGGCGCGCGCTCGACGACACGGCCTGCGTACATGACGACGATCTCGTCCGCGACGTCGGCGACGACGCCGAGGTCGTGCGTAATCAGGATCACCGCTGAGTTGAACTCGTCCTTCAGCCGGTCGATCAGCTCGATGATCTGGGCCTGGATCGTCACGTCGAGCGCGGTTGTCGGCTCGTCCGCGATCAGGACGTCGGGGTTGCACGCCAGCGCCATCGCGATCATCGCTCGCTGGCGCATGCCCCCGGAGAACTCGTGCGGGTAGTTGTCGACGCGCGAGTCGGCGTTGGGAATCCCGACCTGGTTGAGCAGATCGATCGAACGCCTGCGGGCGGTGTTCTTGTCGGCGCGCTCGTGGACCTGGATCGCCTCGGAGATCTGCGCCCCGATCGTGTAGACGGGGTTCAGCGACGTCATCGGATCCTGGAAGATCATCGACATCTCGTTGCCGCGGACGTCCTGAAGCTCGCCCTCGTTCATCTTCAGCACGTCGCGGCCCTTGTAGAGCACCTCGCCTTCGAAGCGCGTGTTCTTGTCGCGGGTGAGCCCGAGCAGTGTCATGGCGGTGACGCTCTTGCCCGAGCCCGACTCGCCCACGATTCCCAACACCTGCCCGCGCTCCAGCTCGAAGCTGACGCCGTCGACGGCCTTGACGGTTCCGTCCTCGGTGGCGAACTGGACCTTCATGTCCTTCACTTCGATCAGGCGCTCTGCCATCAGTGGCCCTGCCGGCTCCATCGCCGGATGCCCGGGTCGCGAGCACCAAGCGATGCAAGGACGCAGGGAGCGCTCGGGCTGGTTTGCCCGAGTGCGACTGAGGACGCGGCAGCGCGCCGCGTGATCGCGGGTCGGGCGCCGGTGGATGGGGTCGGCAGGGCCACTATGTCGGCCTGATTCGCGGGTCGAGCCACGCGTATAAGAGGTCGACGAACACGCTGAAGAAGACGATGAAGAACGTGGCGTAGATAGTCACGCCCATGATCGGCGGCAGGTCCAGGCTCTGGACGGAGTCCGCCGCGTACTGGCCGACTCCCTTCAGGTCGAAGACCGTCTCCGTCAGGATTGCGCTCCCGCCGACGACCGCGGCGAAGTCGAGGCCGAAGAGCGTGACGATCGGGATCAGCGAGTTGCGGAGCACGTGCTTCACGAGCACACGGTTCGCGGGGAGTCCCTTCGCCTTCGCGGTGCGGACGTAATCCTCGTTGATCGTGTCGAGGATGTTCGACCGGAGCACGCGCCCGTAGAAGCCGATGAAGAGCACGGCCAGAACCCACCAGGGCAGCAGGAGATGGACGAACCACTGCCACGGGTTGCTGGTCAACGGCACGTATTCGCCGTCCGGCAGGAACGCGAACGGATGGCCTTGCGCGAAGAGGTAGCGGGCGATCAGCCCGAGCCAGAACACCGGCATCGAGATTCCGACCAGAGCTAACACAGTGATTAACCGATCCGACCAGCGCCCCGCGGTGACGGCCGAAATGACACCGACGAGGATCCCGAAGCCGAGCCAGATGATTCCTGCGCCGATACAGAGCGACAGCGTCGCCGGAATACCCGTCTTGATCTCGTTCACCACATTGAGCTGACTCGCATACGACTTGAGGTTCGCCGTGAAGAGCGACTGCATCATCGCCCAGTACTGCGAGTAGAACGGGTCGTTGAGGTGCAGCTTTTCGCGGATGTCCGCGATGTTCGCGTCGGTCGCCGTCCGGCCCGCAATTCGCTGAGCTGGATCGCCGCCGGGGATCTGAATGAAGATCAAGTAGGTGATGAAGCTGACGGCGATGAGCACCAGAACCGCGCCGATCAGCCGTCTGATGGCGAAGGTGAGCATTAGTGCTCCAACCTCACTTTCGCCCGCGGGTCGAGGGCATCACGCAATCCGTCGCCGAACACGTTGAGCGAGAGCACGGTCAGGACGATCGCGATGCCGGGAATGATCGCCAGCCAGGGAGCGGTGACTATCCGGTCCTGACCGTCGGCGATGAGCGTGCCCCACGATGCATTGGGCGGCTGAACGCCGGCGCCGAGAAACGAGAGGCCGGCCTCCGTGAGGATGTTGTTCGCGATGATCAGCGTGAAGAAGACGAGCACGGACGAGGCAATGTTCGGCGTCAGCTCGGTGAACATCACGCGGAACGGACCCGCGCCTTGCGCAGTAGCCGCTTCGATGAACTCCTTCTCGCGCAACGACAGGATCTGGCCGCGCAGCGGCCGGCCGACATAGGGGATGAGCACGTAAGAGATGACGAGCGTCGGAATCCACAGGCTGCCTGCGTCGAGGTTGATGCCGAAGTGGTGGAAGCCGTTGATCGAGAGCGCAGTTCCGAGCGCAATTGCCAGGAGCAACACCGGGAACGCCCAGATCAGGTCGAAGAAACGCGAGATGACCCAGTCGACCCAGCCGCCGTAGTAGCCCGCGAGCAGCGCGAACACAACGGCGAGGAGGGTGCAGATCACCGCGGATCCGATCCCTACCTTGAGCGAGTTGATGCCGCCGTAGAGCAGGCGGACAGCCACATCTCGACCCTGGTTGTCAGAGCCGAACACGTACCTGCCGCCCGCGTGCCAGAGCTGCGGCCCAACCGGAATCCCGCCGGCTACGAAAACCCCGTTGACGAAGCCGCCCTTCGAGACGATCTGGACCTGCTTCCCGTCGCGGGTGAAGGTCTCGCCGAGGTGCCCTTCGTTCGGTCCCGTGTGCGCGACGTGGGTGCTGTAGACCGGCGCGAGTGCGCAGATGACCACGATGGCGACGAACAAGAGGAGGAACGAGAGCGCGAGGTAGTTCCTGCGCAGCCTCCGCCAGGCGAGCAGCCACGGGCTCTTGCCCTCGATTGCCCCGTGCTCTTCCGCCGCCAGCTCGGCGGCGGAGTCGAGCGTGAAATCGGTCGTGGATCCTGTCGCCACGCAGCCTTCTTTCCCTTAGAGCGCTGAAACGAACAGGGGGAAGAGTCCCGGCAGAGCCGGGATCGTCCCCCTGCTAGACGTGGCTACTTCTGGCAGCTAACACCCCAGTCCCAGTAAAGGACGACGCTGAACATGTAACAGCTCATGTCCATCTTGGCACTGAAGAAGTCGGTGCTCGACCTGTTCAGGTACGGCACCGTCGTCGCGTAGGTGAACATGAGATCCCGGTCGACCTTCGCCCAGCGAGCGTTCACCGCCGGGGTGAGCTCGGTGATCTTCTTGAGCGCCTCGATCTCCGCGTCCACTGACTTGACGTTGACGTTGCCCGGGTTGTTGTTGTGTGTCTCGGTGATGCGGTTGCCGTTGAGCAACACGTCGAACCAGTCGAGCGGATGCGGGTAGTCCTGGTACCAGTCGGTGTGGCCGGCCTGCGCCTTGGTCGCCTGATTTCCGATCGTCTGGAAGTAGACGCCGTGGGCCAACAGGTGAAGCTTCGGCTTGTAGCCGATCTTGGTCAACTGACCCGCGAGGTACTCGATCGACCCCTTGGCAGGCTCCTCATTCGTGCCGTAGACGTCCACGGTCGCGCCCGCCGTCCCGGACTCCTTGACGAGCTGCTTCGCCTTGGCGATGTCGAACGTGTAGTCGGTGATCTTCTTGTACTGCGGGTAGCCCGGCGGCAGGAAGTTCTGCGTCGGCCGACCCAGACCGCCGAACGGCCCTGACACGATCGCCTGGCGGTCGATTGCGTAATTGACCGCTTGACGGGCCTTGAGGTTGTTGAACGGCGGGATCCGGTTGTTGAGGTAGTAGTACCAAGTGTTCGCGTTGGTGTAGATCCTCAACTGATCCTTGTACTTGGACTGCGCCTCAGGCAGGCGGTCGTTCGGTACCTGGTTGTAGTCGTAGTCCGCCTGGTCGTTGACCACCTGCTGGTACGACGCGACGGGGTCGGTGACGATCTTGCCGACGACCTTGTCGGGATTGCCCGAAGGCATGGTCGGAATCTGGTTGTTGTAGTTCGGATTCCTGACCAGCGTGAAGCTGCGGTTCGGGGTGTAGCTCTGGAGCATGTATGGGCCCGTCGCGGGAATCGGGTGCGTCGACTGATCGCTTGCCGGCGTACCTGCCGGGACGAAATGCGCGAACTCGAGCGCGAAGATGTAGAGGATGTCGCCTTCAGGGTGATCGAGCTGGACCTCGATCGTGCGCGCGGCATCGTCTGTGATGATTCCGGAGATGTGGCCCTTCTTCGTGGCCGCGAAACCCTTATCACCGCTCACACCTTTGATCGACGAGAAGAAGCCGACGCCGGGTGAGTCGATCTTGAAGTCCCTCTCGATCGTGTATCTGAAGTCACTCGCCTTCACCTCGGCGCCGTTCGAATACTTGAGGTTCGCGCGAAGCTTGAACTTCAGATTCATGCCGTCGGCGGAGATCGTGGGCATGCTCTCCGCGAGATAGGGCACGAGCTCGGCACCGGCAGCCCCGGGCAGGTGCTTGTAACCCATCAGCCCGGTCCAGACGTAATTGGTGGCCTGGTACGCGGCAACCGTGTAGTAGAGACCCGGGTCCATGTAGTCCGGCGCGTCGAAGGCGAGGCGCAGTAGTGGATAGGTCTTGCCGCTGTTTCCGTTCGAGCCTCCGCTCGAGGACTTCTTGCCGCTGCCGCCGCAACCGCCGGCTACGAGGGCAAGCGCGGCGACGAGCGCAAGCATGCCGAGCGGCCGAAATACTTTTGAATTGCTTCTCACTATCAAACTCCTCCCGTTTGGGTCTGCCACGGGCGGCCGTGGACCCTTTGGCCCGCTCGCGCAGTGCTGATTCTTACAGACGTCTTTCCGGCTTCGCCGTTAGTAGCAACACATTCAGAGTCGGATCAGGCGGCGCCTCTGCGCCCGCAGGTCGTCCGGTTCGACCTCCTCCACCACCCCGTCGACCCCTTCCCGCTCAGTCGAGTGGAGAATGCGGCCGTCGCCGAGCCAGAAGGCGATGTGCGTCGCCGCCTCGTCGCCGCCGTAGGTGATCAGGTCGCCGGGCTCGAGATCGCCCTCGGCGACCGAGGTTCCCACAGCCTCCTGCTGGTCGGCGTCTCGGGGAACGAGGCGTCCGAGCCAGCGATAGGCCATATGGACCAGGCCGGAGCAGTCGATGCCGCGCTCGGTCATGCCACCCCAGAGATAGGGCGTGCCCAGGTAGCGGCGCGCCTGCCCGACGACGTCACCCTCGTCGCCGGCGAGCTCTTCCTCACGAACCCAGCCGAAGTAGTCGTAGGCGGTCTGGATGCGCGCCCAGCCGTCGCGGCGGCCTTCCACGGCCACGGGCTCGCCCCGCAGAAGCTCCGTCACGCGCTCGGCGTCCTCGCGCGGCTCGGCGCGAACGGCAGCTACATCGACTGAACAGAGCACGTCCACGGCGGCCGAGTCTAGGGGTCTGACCCCCGGGCACCGCTACTCTTGCCATCGAACGTATGTTCGCTTACCCTCTTGTCATGCAACTTCGCCTGGATGCGGCGGACCGGCTCGTCGAGCTGGTCGAAGAGCGGCGCGGGCCGGTCTACGCCGAGGAGGCGGCACGGCGGCTCTTCGCCCTGCGGCACGCGCCGGTTGGGCTCGCCCGGAGCCTGCTGGAGGAGGTCGTCGACGACGACATCCGGCTGGCCTGGCGCGGCGATGCGGTGGGGCTCGCCGATCCACCGGGCGCCAGCCTCCCGCTCGAAACAGCCACCTTCGTCGTGGTGGATCTCGAGACGACCGGCCTGCGGCCCGGGAGCTCACGCATCTGCGAGATCGGCGCCGTGCGCGTACGCGACTTCGAGCTCGCCGAGGAGTTCGAGCTGCTGGTCGATCCCGGCATCCCGCTCGGTGCGGCGATCAGCGCCCTCACGGGACTGCGCGACGCGGAGCTGCGCGGACAGCCGCATCCCGGGATCGCGGTGCGGCGCTTCCTCGAGTTTGCGGGCGACGCGGTACTCGTCGCGCACAACGCACGCTTCGACCTGGGTTTCATCGACTGCGAGACGGAGCGCCTGACGGGCGGCCGGCTGGCGGGACCGGTGGTGGACACGGTCGGCCTCGCACGCCGCCTCCTGGCTGGGCGAACCCGCCGCGCAGGGCTCGGGTCGCTCGCGCAGTTCTTCGGGACCGCGGCACGCCCGTGTCACCGCGCGCTTCCCGATGCGCAGGCGACGGCGGAGATCCTCGTGCAACTGATCGGGCTGGCACAGGAACGCGGCGCGCGCACTGTTGCGGACCTCGTCGACCTGGCCGCGCCCCGGGTGCGCAAGGTCTACTCGAAGCGTTCTCTCGCCTTCGGCGCGCCGACCTCGCCGGGCGTCTACCTCTTCCGCGACCGTCACGACCAGGTGCTGTACGTGGGCCGCGCGCGTGACTTGCGTGCACGGCTTCGTTCGTACTTCCGTTCCGACCGGCAACGACCCGCCGTCGAGGCGGCGCTGTTCGCGCTCGAGCGAATCGAGTGGCGCCCGACCGGCTCCGAGGTCGAGGCCGCCCTCGAGGAGTTGCGGCTCCTACGCGAGCTGCGTCCGGTCGCCAACGCGCGTAACACGCGGCCCGACCGTTACGTGTACCTGCGCCGCCGGGGCGATAAGCTCGTCTGCTCGCAGACACCGACGGCTCTCGGCCCGATCCGCAGTCGCACGCGTGCGAGGCTCGCGTGCAGGGCACTGGACGGAGCCCCCGAGGAGGAGCTCGAGCGTCCGGAGCTCGCGCTGCCGCGCCTACGTGCGCGCCTTCGTCACCTTGCGGAGTGCCGGCGCTACGAGGACGCAGCCCGTCTGCGCGACCGCATCAGCGCGCTCGAGCAGATCCTCGGTTCGCTGCGCCGTCTCGAACAACTGCGCCACGCACGCTGCTGCCTCGTCGTTCCCGCCGCCGAGCCGGGTTTCGCACGGGGGATCTTCGTCGCGGGCGGGCGTGTTGCCGCCGTTCGCACGCTCCCGCGCGGCGAAGGAGCCCGACTCGAAGTCGACGCAGGGCTCGCCGAGACGAACTGCTCCACGCCGGATCACCTGGCCGCCGAAGATGTCGACGCGCTGCTCGCGATCGGAACGTTTCTGCGCCGCCCGCCGCCCGAGTTGCGCGTCGCGCCGCTCGAAGCGAACGCGATTCTCAGACTGGCGGCAGCTCTTCGACCGGCTCTGGGGCCGGAGGCTCGAACACAGGCTCGCGCTCACGCGGCTTGATGCGGCCCTCCTTGATCTCCTCCGCAAAATGACACGCAACCTCATGGCCGGTCGACAATTTGCGCAGCGGCGGCACTTCCTCCCGGCAGCGCGTCGGCTGAACGAAGGGACAGCGCGTGTGGAACCGGCACGCGGCGGGTGGATTTGCAGGGCTGGGCAAATCGCCGGTCAGCAGGATCGGCTCGCGCTGCCGCTCGATGATCGGGTCCGGAATCGGCACCGCCGAGAGCAGAGAGATCGTGTACGGATGCAACGGGTTCTCGTAGAGCTCGGCGGCTGACGAGACCTCGACGATCCAGCCGAGATACATGACCGCGATGCGGTCGGAGATGTGCCGCACCACCGCGAGGTCGTGCGCGATGAACAAGTACGTGAGGTCGAACTCCTCCTGCAACTGCTCGAGCAGGTTGATGATCTGCGCCTGGATCGAGACATCAAGCGCGGACACGGGCTCGTCTGCGACGACAAAGTCGGGATTGAGTGCGATCGCGCGCGCGAGACCGAGGCGCTGCCGTTGACCGCCCGAGAACTCGTGCGGGTATCGCCCGGCTGCGTCGGCGGGGAGGCCGACGATCTTGAGGAGGTCGCGCACCTGTGAGTTCGCCTCACGCCTGTTCGCCAGTCCGTGGCTGCGGAGGGGCTCGCCGATGATCCGACCCACGCTGTGGCGTGGATTGAGCGACGCGTAAGGGTCCTGGAAGACCATCTGCATACGGCGGCGAATCGGCCGCATCTCGTTCTCTCCCAGCTCCGAGATGTCGCGACCTTCGAACAGGATGCGTCCGGCGGTCGGCTTGTAGAGGCGAAGGATCGTCCGGCCCACCGTCGACTTGCCGCACCCCGACTCGCCGACGAGCCCCACCGTCTCGCCGCGGTTGATCTTCAGCGAGACGTCATCGACGGCGCGGATGTCGCCGACATGGCGGTCGAGGACGATTCCGCTCTTGATCGGAAAGTAGACCTTCAGGTGCTCGAGCTCAACGAGCGGGCCTGCGCCGTTCGTGCTCATCAAGCGGTCGCCGCAGCGCGGCTGCGGTCCCACTCGTCGACCGGCACGGGGTTGAAGCACGCCACCCTGTGGCCTGGCTCGATTTCCACGAGCGGCGGCACCTCCTGGCTCGAGAGGTCGACCTCGTAGCGGCAGCGCGGCTGGAACGGGCACGCCGTCGGAGCCCGGAGCATGTTCGGCGGCGATCCTTCGATCGGATGCAGCCGCAGGCGCCGGCCCGCGTCGAGTCGCGGGACGCTCTGCAGCAGGCCGAGCGTGTACGGGTGACGAGGCGAGCCGAACAGCTGCTCGGCCGACCCGGTCTCCATGAACATGCCGCCATACATCACGTTCACGCGCTCGCACATGCCTGCGACGACGCCGAGATCGTGCGTGATCAGGATCAGCGCCGCGTTCTCCTCCGCGACCATCTCCCGCAGCAGGTCGAGGATCTGCGCCTGGATCGTGACGTCGAGCGCCGTCGTCGGCTCGTCAGCGATCATGAGCTTTGGCTCGCACGCGAGCGCCATCGCAATCATTGCGCGCTGGCGCATCCCGCCGGAGAACTGGTGCGGATAGTCGCGGAGTCGTTGGTCCGCGCTTGGAATGCCGACGCGGTCGAGCAACTCCGCAGCACGCTTCTCGGCGGCCTTGCGGTTCATGTCGAAATGCGTCTCGAGTGATTCCCTGATCTGGCGGCCGATCGTCAGAACCGGGTTCAGGGATGTCATCGGATCCTGAAAGATCATCGAGATCTCGCGGCCGCGAATGCGCCGGAGAGCGCGGTCGTTCTGACGGATGAGATCCGTGCCCTCGAAGGTCGCAGAGCCAGACTCGACTCTTCCGTTGCGCGCCAACAGACCGAGGATCGCGAGGGAGGTCACGCTCTTCCCGCAACCCGACTCGCCTACGATCCCGAGCGTCTCGCCCGGGGCGATGTCGAAGGAAATGCCGTTGACGGCGTGCACGGTGCCCCGCCGCGTCCAGAAGCGGACGTTCAGGTCCTCGACGGAGAGGAGCGCGGTTCTAGCCACGCGTTCGCAGCTTCGGATCCAGCGCCTCGCGCAGCCCGTCCCCGATGAGGTTGAACCCAAGGACGGAGAAGACGATCGCGATGCCGGGGATGATCGCAAGAAATGGGGCGACGTTGAGGTAGTCGTTCACGTCAGTGAGCATCGTCCCCCACTCCGGAGTCGCCGGGTCCTGCGGCCCAAGCCCCAGGAACCCGAGCCCCGCCACGTCGATGATCGCCGTGGCCATTGCGAGCGTCCCCTGCACGATGACGGGCGAGATCGCGTTCGGGAGGATGTGCGAGAACAGGATCACCCGGCGTCTGACGCCGACCGAGCGCGCTGCGAGCACGAAGTCGTTCTCGCGCTGCGAGAGGACAGAACCGCGTAACAGGCGTGCGAAGATCGGAATGTTCACAACGCCTACGGCGATCATGATCTGCGTGAGTCCAGGCCCGAGCATGGCGACGATCCCGATCGCGAAGAGCAACCCGGGGATCGCGAGCATCACGTCCATCGCGCGCATGATCACGGCGTCGATCAGCCCGCCGAGATAACCGGCTGTCGCCCCGAGCAGCAGACCGATCGACAGGCCGATCGCCACGGACACGACGCCGATCAGCAGTGAGAAGCGGGCGCCGTAGATGATGCGTGAGAACTCGTCGCGCCCGAGTAGGTCGACGCCGAACAAATGCCCCGAGCTCGGGCCAACCGGCTTGCCTGCGTTCAGCAGCGACAGGTTCTGCTCCTTGGGCCCATACGGCGCAATCACCGACGCGAACACCGCGCAGATCACGAACACGGACACGAATAACGCACCGAGGATCGCGCCCGGGTTCCGGACCAGCCGGTACCAGGCTTCGCTCCACAGGCCCGACGGCGCCTCGAGCTGGAGCTCTCGTGCTTCGAACTCGGCGACGCTCATCGGCCGAACCTCGGCCGATGAGCCAGGGAAGGGGCGTAAGGGGAAACCTTGAGGTTTCCCCTTTTTTTCTCCTCAGCACCCGCGGCGATCTCAGCGGCGCGGGAGCTGAGGCCACCCCTAAAGAAGGGAACTCGTGAGGGAAACATGGTTTCCCTCACGGGAGCGAGCCGAAGGCGAGCGACCGACATTCAGCTGTACCTGATGCGCGGGTTGATAATCGCGTAGGAGATGTCCACGAGCAGGTTCACGAGGACGAACACGACCGCGAGGAAGAGGATGCCGCCTTGCAGCACGGGGTAGTCGCTGTTGAAGATCGCGTCACGTAACCATGACCCCATCCCCGGGAACGCGAACACCGTCTCCGTCAGGACGGCCCCGGAGAGCAACAGCCCGGTCTGCAGGCCGATGATCGTCGAGACGGGGAGCATCGCGTTCCGCAGCACGTGACGGCGGTCGACGGTGAGCGGCGGCAGGCCCTTGGCGCGCGCGGTGCGGACGTAGTCCTCGTTTTGCACATCCAGCACGGCGGCGCGCGTAATCCGCGTGATGATGGCGAGCGGGATCGACCCGAGTGCGATGGCCGGGAGGATCAGGTGTCTGATCACGTCCCACAGTGCGTGCCAGTCGCGCTCGATGAGAGCATCGAGGATGTAGAAGTTCGTCGGATGCTTGGAGTTGATCAGCACATCGATCCTGCCGACGCTGGGTAACCAGTGGAAGCGCACGGCGAACAGGTACTTGAGGATGATCGCCAGGAAGAAGATCGGGACGGAGATCCCGAGCAGGGAACCGATCATCGTCAGGTTGTCGAAGACGCCGCCGTGCCGTTTGGCGGCGAAGAAACCGAGTGGAATGCCTAAGGCGACGGCGAAGATCATCGCGGCAACCGCAAGCTCGATCGTCGCGGGAAAGCGCTGCTTGATCTCGCTCGTGACCGACCGGCGGGTCGAGATGCTCGTGCCGAGGTCACCCTGGAGGGTTGTCTTGACGTAGTCCCAGTACTGGACCGGAATCGGTCGGTCGAGCCCGTAGCGCTGCTTGTACTGCGCGACGAGCTGAGCGTTGGAGCGTTCACCGAGCAACGCGTCGGCCGGGTTGCCCGGCAGCGCCCTGATCCAGAAGAAGATCAGGAGCGACACGCCGATCAAGATCGGAACAAGCAGGAACAGCCGGCGGACGACGTACCGAAGCATGAAACTAGTCGTCCACCGGCTGCGTCTTTATCTGGTTACTGACCTCCGAACGAGGTGAACTGGAACCAGGTCCCTCCCACCGGCGTCGCAATCAGTTTCTGGACACGCTTCTCGAGCCCGAGGGCCGGAGTCGCGTGCGCATACGGAATGCCGGGCAGGTACTTCATGATCAGAATGTTCGCCCGCTGGTAGAGCTTCACCCGCTTGGAGAAGTTCGGCTCGTTCAACGCACGGTTGAGGATCCCCGTGATTGCTGAGTTATTGAATCCGAACTGCGGGTTGAAGTTCCGGAAGAACGTCCCGAGGAAGTTGTCGGGATCCCCGTAGTCACCGGTCCAGCCGATGAGGTTGAGATCGCCGGCACTTCCTTCGTTGACCTTCGGAACGTACGTCGGACGCCACGGCGCGCTGTGCGCGGTGACGCTGAAGCCGGAGTTCTCGAGGCTGGCTGCAAATGCCTCGAAATTCCGCTTCGGGTCCGGCATGTACGGACGCGAAACAGCCGTCGGATACCAGAAGTCGATCTTGCACGGCACGTGACAGCTCGATGAGTTCAGCAGTTCCTTCGCCTTCGTCGGGTTGTACGCGTACTTCGGCACCTTGTTCGTCCAGCCGAACAGGCTCGGCGGCTGGAACTCGTTCGCAACTCGGCCGGTGCCGTAATAGAACTGCTTTACGACGGTAGCACGGTCGAGACCGTACGCAACCGCCTGGCGCACCTTGATGTCGTTCATCGGCGAGCCGGGTCCCTGGTGAATCGTCACGTACGCGACGTTGAACGCCGGTCGCTTGATCACCTTGAGGCGCGAGTCACCGGTGAGACTCCCGATGTCCTGTGGCGGCGCGAGGTCGAACGCGTTGATCTCGCCGGTCTTGAGCGCCTGGAAGCGCGCTTCGTTGGTCGAGATCGGGCGGATGATGACCTTGTCCAGCTTTGCCTTCTTGCCCCAGTAGCCGCCGAACTTGAGGAGCTCGACCTTCTGGCCGATCGTCCACGACCCGAACTTGAACGGCCCGGTGCCGGTCGGATGCTGGAATGCATACGTGCCTGTCGGCTTGAACGTCCCGCCGGTCAGCGTCGCCTCGTCGGCACCGTACTTCTTCATCGCCGTCGGGCTCTGCATCGCGAACGACTGGATCACGAGCGACGAGAAAAACACACCCGACACGCGCGACAGCTGGACGACGATCTTGTACTTACCGACCGTCCTGCAGCTCTTGAAGAGCGGCGCCGACAGATTCGCGACCTCGTTCTTTTTGAACCCGCCGTAGGTTGCCTGATAGTAGAACGTCGCAGACGGATCCTGGAACGGGCCCGTCCAGTTGTACCACCGGTTGAAGTTGTAACAAGCAGCCGCGGCGTTCCACGGCGTGCCGTCGTGGAACTTCACGCCTTTCCGCAGGTTGAAGGTCCAGGTCTTTCCGCCCTTGAGCTTCCAGCTCGTGGCAAGCGCCGGAACTACCTTCGTCGTACCCGGCTTGAGAGCGATAAGACCTTCGAACATCTCCTCGGTTACGCGAAACGACTCGCCGTCGGACACGAGCGACGGATCCAGATACGTCGGATCCGACGCGCCCGCAAAGACGAGCGTGCCTGCCTTCGAGGCTCCACCTGCGGTCGCGGCGGCGATCAACACCAACAACGCCGCGATCGGCAGGGCAAGTCTTCTCAAATTCCCCCTCACACAGACTCCTTTCGTCGCCGCCCCTCCAGGCGGACGAGCAATTATGAACGGAAGGTTAAGCCTTCCCAAGGTAAGACGCATCTGTCTCGAAAACGATGGTTCCGCTGACCGACTGCGCGGCCAGCCAGTCGTGCCCACCCAAGTTGATGAGCCCGTCGCTGCAGGGGCGGGCTTTGCCCGCCCCTGCTCAAATCAGCTGGCCGAAGGCAGAACGGCGCGAAATCATCATGGCCCGCGAAGCGGGCCGAATTTTGCGCCGTTGAAACGATTGAGGGCGGCCCGTAGGCCGCCCTCATGTCCGATCCAATACGCGCCGGGTTAGGCGGCGAGAGAGATCAGATCTCGTAGCGCCGAGAGCCGGGCAAGAGCCTGGCCCTCGAGCTGCCGGACGCGCTCGCGCGTCAGATCGAGCTCGTGTCCGATCGCCTCGAGCGTCCAGGGCTCGCCCTCGAAGCCGAAGCGGAGCTCCAGGATGCGGCGTTCACGCTCGGGCAGGGCGTCGAGAGCACGGCGGACGCCCTGGCGCCGGAGCGATTCCTCGGCCTCGTCGAACGGATCCGCGGCCTCGCGGTCGGCGAACAGGTCTCCGAGTTCGCCCTCGTCGTCCGCGCCCACCGTCTGGTTCAGGGAGACGGACGCCTGAGCGGCGCCCAGCGCCTCGTCGACATGCTGGATCGGAAGGCCGGTCGCCTCGGCGAGCTCGTCCTTTGTCGCCTCGCGGCCCAGCTCCACCTCGAGCCGGCGAGCCGCCCGCGACAGCTTCTGCTGCCGCTCGACGACGTGCACGGGCACGCGGATCGTCCGGGCGTGATTCGCCACGGCGCGCTGCACCGACTGGCGGATCCACCAGGTGGCGTACGTCGAGAACTTGTAACCACGGCGCCAGTCGAACTTCTCGACGGCGCGGTTCAGGCCGAGCGTGCCTTCCTGGATCAGGTCCAGGAAGGGGACGCCGAGACCCCGATAGCCCTTGGCGATGGAGACGACCAGGCGCAGGTTCGACTCGATCATGCGCCGCTTGGCGGTAGGGTCGCCCCGCTCGATCGCCTTGGCGAGGGTGACCTCCTCGGCGGCGGTCAGCAGCTTGTGGCGGCCGACGTCGGCGAGGAAGAGCTGAAGGCTGTCTGCGGAACCCGAGAGGACATGGGGCTCCGGCTTGGCGGGCTTCTCTTCCTTCTCGACCTCCTTCTCGGCGGCGGGCTGGCGGACGTCCAGGCCGATCCGCTCGAGCTCGCGGGTCAGCTCCTCGACCTCGGGCTCGTTGAGGTCGTGCTCGAGGGCGAACGCCTCGAGCTCGGCAGCCTCGAGGTGCCCACGCTCCTCGGCACCCTCGACGAGCGCCTTGGCCTGGTCGGAATCAAGCAGTTCGTGCAGCTGATTTTGTGTCAAGTGTCCCTTTCGAGTCCTACTTTGTGATACGGCGGCAACGTTCGTACTGTAGGTCGAATTCCCTCTTATTTCCAGGCTTGTTCGGTCCCAGAAGGGTCAAAAACGTGCAACGTGCGCGGGTCCTTTGTTATTCCGTCGCCGCTGGCTCTTTGGGTTGCGCGCGAACCGGAAACTCGAACTCGATCTTGTCCTCGTCGTTCAAGACGAGCCGCGCACGAAAAGGTTTGCCGTTCCGTGAGCGGAAACCTGAGAGTACTTCCCGGGTCCGACGTTCCTCGATCAGCTGCCTGGCGATCTCCGGTGTGAGCGTCCGGCTGGCGACCCGTTTCCAAACCACAAAACCGCAGCCGACCTCTTCCCGGCTCTTCCAGCTCGTGCAGCCGTAAGCCTTGGAGTTCTCCTTGATGATCTCGCCCGTCACGGCTCCGCAGCGCGGACAGGGGCCGAGCTCGACCCGCTCCGGCCGGAGCTGCTCCTTGTCCAGAGCCGCGATCTGCTCGACGGTCTCCTTGGCGAAATCGGCGATTCCCTTCATGAATTTCTTGCGATCCCCATTGCCATGCTCGATCTCGGAGAGCTTGTGCTCCCAGTCACCCGTGAGCTCAGGGGAGGTCAGCTTGTGGTCAAGGAGCATGGTGATGACCTGGATACCCTTGGGCGTCGCCTGGAGGTCCTTGCCGACGCGCTCGATGTACTCGCGCCGAATCAGGGTCTCGATCGTCTCGGCGCGCGTTGCAGGAGTGCCGAGCCCGGACTCCTTCATCGCCTCGCGGAGCTCCTCGTCGTCGATGAGCTTGCCGGCTGTCTCCATCGCCGACAGCAGCGTCGCCTCGGTGTAGCGCGGGGGCGGCTTCGTCATCTTGTCCTCTATCTCGGCCGCGATGCACCGGACGGTCTGGCCCTCCTGCAGCACGGGGATCTCGCCGCCTTCGGCTTCGTCCTCCGACTGCCGCTCCTGGTCAGGCTCGAGTCCGTAGACGCCGCGCCACCCGGCCTCGAGCGTGATCTTGCCGCGCGTGCGGAAGCGCTCCTCCTCGACGAGCGTGATCACGGTCGTGCGGGCATATCGCGCCGGTGGATGGAACACCGCGAGGAAGCGCTTGGCGACCAGGTCGAACACACGGCGCTCGTCGGGCGAGAACGCCTCGAGATCCTTCTCGATGTCGGTCGGGATGACCGCATGGTGGTCGCTCACCTTCGCGTCGTTGACGACGCGTCCGAGCGGCAACTGGTCGAGCGCGAGCACGAACTCGGCTCCCTTGCGGTAATCCTCGATCGGCTGCAGTGTGGCGGCCGTCGGCTTCAGCTGCGGAACCATGTCGCCGGAGAGGAAGCGCGAGGACGTGCGCGGATACGTGATCGCCTTCTTGCTTTCGTAGAGGGACTGCGCGGCCTGCAGTGTGCGACGCGCAGAGAAGCCGTAGCGCCGGTTCGCGTCACGCTGGAGCGATGTCAGGTCGTAGAGCAGGGGCGCGCGCTCGGACTGCTCCTTGCGCTCGACCTTCTCGACCGTCCCATCCTGGCCGGAGACCTTGGCGACGATCGCGTCGGCACGCGCGAGGTCCCCGAAGATCCGCGTTTCGTCGCCCTCGAACCAGAGCCCCTGGTACGGCGGCTGGAACGTCCCGTGAATGAGGCGGTACGGCTCGGGAACGAACGCCTGGATCTCGCGCTCGCGCTTGACGATCAGCCCGAGCGTGGGCGTCTGCACGCGGCCGAGCGAGACGACGCCGCCGACCCACGCGCGGCCGCGAATCGTCGCGGCGCGCGTCGCGTTCATGCCAACGAGCCAGTCGGCCTCGGAGCGAGAGCGTGCGGCGTCCTCCAGGGACTGCATCTGTGTGCCCGGGCGGAGCTTCTCGAAGCCTTCGCGGATCGCCTGCTTCGTCATCGACGAGATCCACAGGCGCTGGACGGGCTTCGGCGCCTTCGGGCTTGTTGCGGAGCTACCGAAGACCGACTCGTAGACGTAGGCGAAGATCAGCTCGCCCTCACGGCCGGCGTCACATGCGTTGATGATCTTGTCGACGTCCTCGCGCTTCAGCAGGGTCTCGATCAGCTTCAGCTGCTTCTTCGACTTCGCGTCGCGCGGCACGAGCTTGAAGCCGTCCGGTGGCACGATCGGCAGGTCGGCCATCTTCCACTTCTTCCACTTCTCGTCGTACTCCTCCGGCTCGGCGAGCTGGACGAGATGACCGACGGCCCACGTGATCACGTAGTCGTCGGACTCGAGGAAGACGGCTTCCTCGCGCGTGGTCTTGGACTTGGTCGTCGACTTCGCGGCCTCGACGACCTCTTCGTTCGTCGCCTCTTCGGCCTTCTTCTTGCCGCGCTTCGGCTTGATGTCGTCGAGCTTGCGCCGCTGGAAGGGTCCGTCCAGCGCGCCCGCAAGGTCGCGGCCGACGGAGGGCTTTTCGGCTATCACAAGGGTCTTAGGCATCCAAAACACCATAGCGTCCCTCGGAATGGGCGCCGGGGCGGAGATACTGGGCCGCGTGAAGCCCAGTCCCTTCTACTCCCTCGCCGCCGGCCTTTCCTGGCCTGTCCTGCGGTGGCTGTACCGACTGCGTGCCGAGGGCAAGGAGAATCTGCCCACCGAGGGGGGCTACGTCCTCGCGGCGAACCACATCTCGAACCTGGATCCCTGGCCGCTCGGGCTCCCGCTCTGGCCGAAAAACTTTCTGCGCTTCATGGCGAAGTCGGAGCTCTACTGGTGGCCGCTGAAATTTCTGATCGCTGCCGGCGGCGGTTTCCCCGTACGGCGCGGCGAGCGTGACCTCGAGGCGATCAACACTGCAGTTGACCTCGTCCGCGATGGACACGTCGTGGCGATGTTTCCGCACGGCACGCGGCAGCGGAAGGGCCTCATGAAGAGGTACCAGCCCAAGGCGCACACCGGTGCAGCTCGAATCGCGCTGGAGGCGGGCGCGCCGCTCGTCCCGGCGGCGATCGCCGGCACGGACCGGCTCTCGAGGCTCGCGCCTCTGCGTGTCCGCTACGGCAAGCCGATCCCGCTCGACGATCTGAAGGACGAGGACCCTTCGCTTGCCGCTCGGGAGGCGACCGACCGGCTGATGGCGGAAATCGAACGGCTGGGCGCCGATCTCCAATGAGCCGCCCGCTGCTCGTGATCGACGGCGACTCCCTGGCGCACCGGGCGTACCACGCTCTGCCCAAGTCAATGCGGCGCGCGGAAGGCAAGCCCAGCAATGCGCTCGTCGGATTTTCGAATTTCCTCATGCGCCTCTGGCAGGCCGAAGCGCCGCGTGCCGTCATCGTCGGCTGGGACACGCTGTTCGTGCCGACCTACAGGAATGAGCTCTTTGCCGGCTACCAGGGCGGGCGAGTGTTCGACGACGAACTGGTCGAGCAGCTCGACCTCCTTCCAGAGCTCGTCAGGTCGTTCGGCTTCGCGGCCGCAAAAGGTGCGGGCTACGAGGCCGACGACTTTCTCGCAGCCGCGGTCGCACACGAGGAGAAACAGGGCGGCCTCGCTGTCGTGGTCACATCCGACCGCGACGCGTTCCAGCTCGCGGGCGAGCGGACGACGATTCTCCAACCCACCCGCGGCGTGAGCGAGCTCGCGCGGGTCGGCCCCGCCGAGGTGCGTGAGCGCTACGGCGTCGATCCCGAGCAGGTGCCGGACTTCATCGCGTTGCGCGGCGACCCGTCCGACAAGCTTCCCGGGGCACGTGGCGTCGGCCCGAAGACGGCGGCAAACCTCCTGGTGCAGTACGGCACGCTGGAGGCGATGCTCGAGGACGGCCGCTTCGAGGCTCAGGCGGAGGAACTACGCATCTACCGGCGAATGGCAACGCTAGACGCCTCTGCCCCCCTACCTCCCCTCGCTGACCAGGCCCCTAAATGGGTGGAGGCGTCCTCCTTCGTGCGGCAGCTGGGCATGAACGCCCAGGCCGACCGGATCGCCGCGCAGGCCGCGTAGGAGCCGTCCGCCTATCGACGTTCTGACGCACCCGGCGCTCGCTCAGCTGCACCCCACGTTCGGCCATCCGGACTCGCCCGAGCGCCTCGAGGTCCTGCTCACGGCGTTCCCCGATGCGCGCGAGGGGCGGGCCGCGGAACGTACCGCCGCTGAACGTGTACACGCGCCCGAGTACCTGGACATGCTGGCGACGCTGACTGAGCCGGGCTTGTGGGACGCCGACACGGTCGTCTCGGAGACGAGCTGGACCGCGGCGCTGCTCGCCGCCGGCATTGCGATCGAGGCGGCCGAAATCGGCGCCTTCGCCCTGGTGCGGCCGCCGGGCCATCACGCCAGGCCCGGGACCGCGATGGGCTTTTGTCTCGTCAACAACGTTGCCGTCGCTGCGCGACACATGCAGGCCGAGCACGGCGTCGGCCGAGTGGCGATCGTCGACTACGACGTGCATCACGGAAACGGCACGCAGGAGATCTTCTGGGAGGACGACAGCGTGCTGTTCGTCTCGCTGCATCAATGGCCGTTCTATCCCGGGACCGGCGGGCCGACCGAGCAGAGCGGGACGACCGTGAACGTTCCGTTGAGCGCCGGCTCTGGTGACGAGGAGTACTTCGTGGCGTTCGACGAGGTGGTCGGGCCGGCGATTGAGCAGTTCAGCCCCGAGCTGCTCCTGGTGTCGGCCGGCTTCGATGCTCATGAAGAGGACCCGCTTGCGCAGATGAGGATCAGCGCCGACGGCTTTCGCGAGCTCAGCAGGCGCTGCGCAACGCTGGCGCCACGCGTCGCCGCCGTGCTCGAAGGCGGCTACAACGTCGCGACGCTGCCGGGCCTGGTCACTGCGGCCTTAGACGGGTTCTCCTCGGGAAATACGACGGCCGGCTGAGAGCCGGCCGTCGAGTCGATCGCCACAGGTCGTTCGTTCTCCACGTTCGCTCCGTCCCGGGGAGCGATGCATGAGATCTGCCCGAAGTATCGGCGTGGCGCCCTCTGAAGGCATCGCCCAGGGGTAAGGCACTCACCCAAAATGGGTGAGGTCAGCCTCGCGCGACGGAGAGAGCCTCGAGCGCTTCCCGGCGCGAGGAGACCCCGAGCTTTCGCAACAGGCTCTTCACGTGCGAGCGAACGGTGTGCTCGGAGATGAACAAGCGTTTCGCGATCTCGTCGGTTGCAAGGTGGTCGTCGAGGAGCAGAAGCACCTCGAGCTCCCGCGCCGAAAGCGCTGCTGCGATCGAGTCGGGAACACCCGAGCTGCGACCGCCGCCCTCACGCACCTGCTCGAGCAGCCGGCGTGCCACGGCTCCCGACAGCGCCGCTTCTCCTCGCGCGACTCCCCGGAGGAAATCCACGATCCGCTCCGGCGGCTCGCTCTTCAGCAAGTAACCGGCCGCGCCGCCTCGAATCGCACCGAGGAGATTCTCCTCCGTGCCGGACGCCGTGAGGACGACCACCTCGCACTCCGGCGCGGCGTCGCGCAACCGCGGCAGCGCGCGCAGGCCGTCGAGCCCGGGCATGGACAGGTCGAGCAGGATCAGGTCGGGGTGAAGCCTGGCGGCCGCCTCGATCGCCTCCTCGCCGTCGGACGCCTCTCCGACCACCTCGAAGCCGTGCTGCGTCAGCAGCCCGGCGAGGGCTGATCGGGTGAGGGGGTGATCGTCTACGAGAAGGATTCGCTCAGCCATCAGGGTTTCAACGCTTATCGGCGAACTGGGATCTGCCGAAAGAGTGAACATGCGACAAGACAGCAGAGACGACTTCCAGGCCTGGCTCTGGGGAGAAATCCTCCTGTTTGGCCTGCTCGGCTCCTCGCTCGCCCTCTTCGTCTCCAACCACGAGCTCCAGACGAAGGTTTCGCTGCCGCAGCTCGGCCTCGTCCTGCAGACGGTGATGGCCTTCGCGGGCGGGATCATCGCCCTTCTGGCCGGGATCCGTTTCGCGGTCGAGGGCCGGCGCCTGGACCTCTTCCTCTGCATCGGCTTTCTCTTCGCCTCCCTATCGATCATCGCCTTCGCGATCGTCCCCGTCCTCGACGGTCAGCCTGTCCACCGCGCGGAAGCGTGGGCGGGCGTGGCCGGTCGCCTGCTCGCCTGGACGCTCATAGCCGCGGCGGCGTTCGTGCCCGGACGGTCGGGGCCGCGCGCACTCGCGAACACCGCAGTCGCGGCCTGCGTCGTGCTCGTCCTCGGGTGGCTCGCGCTGCGCTCCTCCGAAGCCGTCCTCCCTGCCATCAGCCCTCACTCCGAGACTCCCGGCCTGCTGACAGGCTCGCTGGCCGCTCAAGCGCTCCTGAATCTCCTCGCGGTGGTCGGCTTCGGAAAACGCTTCTACGAGCGCCGCGAAGACCTCGATCGGTGGCTCGCGCTCGGCTCGACGCTGATGCTGTTCGCCTCGCTCCACTACGTCTTCACGCCTGTGCTGGCTGCGGGATCCGTCTCACGCGGCGACGCCTTGCGCCTGCTCGCTTACGGGTTGCTGCTCGCCGGCGCTTGGCGCGCGATCAGCTATGCGGAGTTTGGGCGGGCAGTGGCCGAGGAACGGGCGCGGGTGGCTCGCGAGATCCACGACGGGCTCGCCCAGTACCTCTTCGCCGTGTCGACGCATGCATCAATGTTGCAGAACGGGGCGCCGCAGGAAGAGACGATCGCGAAACTGCGAGAAGCCGCGAACGCGGCGCAGCAGGAGGCGCGCTTCGCGATTCTTGCACTGTCCACCGCGTCGGGAAGTGCACCGTTCGACGCGGCCCTCAGCCGGTACATCGAGTTCCTGACTGCCGACGGACAGCTGGAGGTCGACCTCGAGATCGATCCCGACGTCAGGCTCGCGCCGGACGAGCAGATCGAGGTCTTCCGCATCGTGCAGGAGGGTCTGGCCAACGTGCGCAAACACGCGAACGCAACGCGGGCCGAGGTCGTGATCGGTACCCGCAACTACGAGCGGTTCGTGTTGATCCGTGATGACGGCGAAGGCTTCGACGGTGAGTCGGCGGCGGTAGGGCAGGGATTGAAGAACATTCGGGCGCGAACGAAGCTCATCGAGGGTGGATTCACCCTCACCTCGAAGCCCGGTCGCGGCACTGCGCTCGAAGTCGTCCTTCGTACGTAAACGCCTACGCTTCGGCGTGTGAAGGATCCAGTCGCACTCTGCGCCGATGCCGTGGCCGGCTGGCACGCTGCGTGGCTGACGACGCTAGGACTTCGGTCTGCCGCCGATGCCGACGCGTGGCGCGCACTCGATCGGGCGCCTAACATCTATTTCAGCACAATCACGCTTCGTCCAGACACACCGCCGGAGGCGGTCGCCGACACGGCTGGAGCGGTTTGCGACTCGTGGCTGACCATCGACCTCGAGCCGTTCGGCTTCCGCGACTGGCGCCATGAGCCGTGGTTTCTTTGCGCCCTGTCCGAGCCGTCCAACCACGAGACGCCACCGGAGCTCGAGATCGTGCGGGTCGCGACTGCAGAGGAGGTGAAAGAACTCGAAGCGGTCAGCGTGCGTGGGTTCGGGAACGAAGACGACACGATCGAGCCCGGCACCGTTCATCCGCCGGCGATCCTCGACGACCCGCGCATGGCCCTGTGGCTCGGCCGAGTCGAGGGCAAGCCGGTCGGCGCGGCGATGAGCTACTGCACCGACGAGGCCGTCGGCATCTTCGGCGTTACGACGATCGCGTCGATGAGACGGCGTGGGTACGGCACTGCACTCACGCGTGCGGCAATGCTCGTCGATACGGGGCTCCCGTCCATCCTGGCGCCGAGCCCAGAAGGGGAAGGGGTGTACCGGCGGCTCGGCTTCGAGCACGTGGGCGAGCTCCGGATCTGGAGCCGTCAGACCTAACGGCTATCTCTTGATCGAGACGAGGTGCTCTTCCTCGGCGCCCCCCTTGACCATGATCGTGCGAACGTTGCCAACGCCCTTGACGTAGTACTTGTGCTCGAGCACGCCACGCTCGAGCGGCGTCCACTCGCTCGTCTGCAGTGCGTGTTCGAAGCTGCCGTACGAGACCGTGACGGACTTGTTCCGACTCAAGACCTTCGCCATGTCTTCGGCGTGGCCCGCGTAGTACTCCTGCCGGTAGATCTCGCCGACGCGCGGATTGGCTTTCATCACAATGCCGGCCCTCGCGCCGTTGACTCCTGCCTGCCACGACCCGTCGCTGCGAACCCACTTACCGTTCACGAAGTCCGACGAGTCCTCGCCGAGGTACCAGACATTGCCCTGCTTGTCTTGCGCATACCAGTCGAAGGTCTTCTCCTCGCGCTTGCCCCCGACCAGTACCTGATCGAGGATGACGGTCGCACGGATGCCGAGGATCACCTTCGTCTTGTGCGTGACGAAGACGGAAACCCGGCGCGCTTTCCCTTCCTGCGTCCCGCGGAAGAGGAAGGTCGTGCCCGGTCGGAGTGGGAAATACTTGTTGTCGATGCGAGCAACGAAGTCGCCCGGTGGCGGAAGGACGGGGATCGGGGCGCTCTGCGTCGCATTGCCCGAGCCCGCGAGGACGAGGATGCCCAAGATTGCTCCTCCGAAGATGAACTGCCTGCTCATGCTTGCCTCCTGTTCCGGCAGACCGTAGGAAGCGCAGATGAGATCGCCATGAAAGCGGTCGTCGAGCGGGTCGTCCGTCTCATGGATGACCCGGCCCCGTGACGCGACGATCGCCACGCGGAGTTTTGACGAAGACCTGCCAGTTGTAGAGCGCGTAGAACATCGTTCGATCGGCGCCGATGCGTCGCGCATAGCGAACGACGGCATCGACGTACGCGTCTGACGGGTTGTAGTGGTGCAGCGCCTTTCGCAGATCCTGCGGTGCCCCTGACGCGTGGAGGTAGTTAGCCGCGCCGATGATCGCGTCGTGCGCGTCTTGGACATTGCCTCCGAGCCCGTATCGGCGCCACGTCGCGGGCATGAACTGCATCGGGCCCTGCGCCCCGGCGGCGCTCGCGCTGCGCAGCTTGCCGAACTTCGTCTCGACGAAGTTCACGGCTGCGAGCACGTTCCACTGGATCTTGAACCTGTGCTGTGCCTCGCGGTAGTAGCTGAGGAGCTCGGGTGCAGGCCGCGCACGGGCGACCTTGATGGCGTGAACGCCGATCGGAGGCGTCAGCCGATAGAGCTCGCGCTGGGCAGCGAGAAGATCTCGGCTTACCTTCGCGAGGTCTTGCGGCACTAGCGCGAGGGTGCGCGTCGCCAGACTCGAGTCACGCGTGAGCAACCTGTAGATGCGCTGCTGGTACAGCGCCTGCAAGACCACGGGCTGCGGCGCCGCGGTGCTCTTTGGATTCCAGTCGCCGATCGCCTTCTCGAGATCCGCCGCTGTCAGAATGAGCGCGCGGGCCAGGGGAGCAGGCTCTGTCGGAATCGGTGCGTTGACGCCCGGCGGAGCCGCAGTCGCAGTGCCGGCAAGCACGAGCGCGCATAGAGAAGCCCGCCTAAGCGGGCTTCTCGTTAGCAGGCCTGTAAGCCGGATAGTCAGGAGGGTCGCTCCAGCGGGGGCCGGAAGGCTGCCGAAAGGAGGAGCGACGACGAAAGGAATGAGTAAGGAACTGGCCGATTTCCTGCGCTTTTGCGGATCGGAACGGCGTTTGGCGCCTATGACGTGCTCGGCTTACGAGCGTGACGTTTCGGCGTGCCTGGCTTACCTGCAGGGTCAGGGAATCGACGACCTCGCCGAGGTCCGCGTCACGCACTTGCGCGCCTTCCTCGCCGAGGAGCAGAAGCGGCGGCCGGCGGTCTCGAGCCAGGCGCGGACGACGGCGGCCCTCAAGTTGTTCTTTCGCTTCCTGGTCGAGGAGGAGCGGCTCGTGCGTGATCCGGCGCTGCCGCTGCGGACGCCGAAGAAGCGCGAGGCACTCCCCGACGTGCTGACGATGGGGGAACTCGAGCGCCTGCTCAGCCAGCCCAGCCGGCACGAGTTGTGGGAGCGCCACTTCCCCGGCAAGCCGGAGCGCGACCGGCTCCTGCTCGCGCTGATGGCGTACGCGGGCCTGCGCCGGAGTGAGTTGCTCGGCATCGACTGGGACGACGTCGACCTCTCTCGGCGTCTGCTCCGGATCCGGCGAACGAAGGGCGGTCGGCAGCGGACGATCCCGATCCATCCAGCGCTCGCGCCGCTCTTCGCCGAGTACTACGCGACGCGTGTGCCGCTGACCGAGCAGGCGGTCTTCGTCGGCGTGCAGGGCAACCGGCTCCACTACACCCAGCTCGGCCAGACCTTCCGTCACTACGTGAACGCGGCCGGCGTCAACGAGCGCAAGCGGGTCACCCCGCACACGCTCCGGCACGTCTTCGCCTCCGAGCTGCTCCACGCAGGCGCGAACCTGCGCCAGATCCAAGAGCTGCTCGGCCACAAGCACCTCGACTCGACGCAGCGCTACACGCGCGTGAACGCGCACGAGCTTCGTGGCGCGATCAAGCGGCTGCGCTGGGTCGGTTAGTCGTTCGGCTCGTTGGCGTCTACGCGGCGCTGCTCTTGTTCGCGACGTAGCTCCTCGCTCGGCGGCGCCGTGTCGATGCCCAGGCCGAGCCACGCGTCCTCGAAGTCGTCACCTAATTCGGACTTCAGCGTCTTTCCCGAGTCAAGATCGAGCAGGTAGCCGGTTACCTTCCCGTCCGGCTCCTCCTCGAAGAGAACGCGCCACCCGTACGTCGTGAGCGTCTCGACCTTCTCGTCGATCTTGGGGAGGTCGACCGCCGGCCCGATTGAGCGGCTATTCGCGTGCGTGATCGGGAAAGCCGTGTCCGTTTCGGCGGCTTGCCCGATCGCCTTCGTCTTGGAGGCCGTGATCGGCATCGCGGTGTCGATTTCAACCGCGATCCCGATCTTCTTGGAGACGCCTTGTGTGGACTCCATCGGCATCGACGCGATGGCGCTGACTACGACCGTGTTGTCACGCGTGTACCGCGCCTGTGCGTCCTCGGCAGCCTCGCGCGGGGTGTTCCCCACCCCGTAGTCGGCGCTGCCGATTCGTGAGCCCTTCAGCATGTAAGGCGCACGCCAACCGTGGCTCCCGACCTGGTGAACGTAGAGGTCGTAGCCACGTTCGTCGAACCAACGCTCGATCTCCTCTACCCGCCGGTCGTCGTCGCTTGTTTGCATCTTTCGTGAGCGTAGAGATTCGCGCGGATGAACGCGGCTGGCCGTTGATCGCGCTACCGCCAAGTGTGTGAGGCGGCGCGAAGTTGTCATCGCGCACGGATTTACGACCAACGCGTCAGAATACGCGTGTGGTTGACAACACGAGTTGTCATCGCGTACCGTAATCAGACCAAAAGGGCAGAACACCGATGACGATGACAACAAAGAAACCTGCAACAACACTGCGTGAGGCGTTCGCCCCCGGCGACCCAGTCTCGCTCGAGGAGGCGGCTGCGGCCCTCGGCGGCGACCGGAAGCGCGCGTCGCAGGCGCTGACCCATCTCGCTGAGAACGGCTATTTCGAGAAAGTCCGCCAGCGCCTGTGGGTGCGGACTGGAACCTCGCCGAATCTCTACCGGCTGGGAGCCCGGGTGACCTCGCCGTACGCATTCATCTACGGAAGCGCGCTCGCGTTGCACGGGGCGGCGACGGCGGAGCGGTCCGAGGTGCTGGTGGCGAGCCCGCATCGCTTCGAGGCGTTCGAGTACGACGGCCTGTATTACCGCCGCGCGCTGCCGTGGCCGGAGGACGCGCTCGTGAAGGTCACTGTCGGACCCGAGTTCGTCTGGACGACGCCGGCAGAGCGGACGCTCGTCGACTGCGTGCGCGTGCCCGCGAACGCCGGCGGGATGGCCGAGCTCCTGCGTGGCGTGACCGCGCTCGCCCCGCTCGACGGTGAGAAGCTGCTCCGCTGGGTCGACCACTACGACGAGGCAAACCTCGCCGCCCGACTCGGGTTCGTGCTCGAGTCGAGCGACCTCACCGGCGACGACGCGAAGTTGCTCGACGAACTCGAGCGGCGCCGACCAAACGCCCGCGTCTATCTCGAGCCGGGAACGCGAGGCGGCGCCCTGGCCAGCCGGTGGAACGTGATCGTGCCTCCGCACCTGCGCCCGATGCCGCGTGAGGCGGCGTGAACGACTTCCCCGATCGCGGCTACTTCGCACGCATCGCACGGGAGAGCGGCTTCCGCGCCGGCCCGCTCGAGACCGTGTTTCGTCTCGCCGAGCTGCTTGGCCGGATCGACGAGCGCTTCGGCGACGAACTGTCCCTGCGCGGCGGCACGGCGCTCAACCTGCTCTATCTCGACGCGCCGCGGCTCTCCGTCGATATCGACCTCGACTACGTCGGAGCCGCCGACGCCGAGCAGGCACAGGAGCGGCGACCGGAACTGCTCGCTGAGCTCGAGGCGCTCGCACGCGCACCCGGCTACGAGGTCACCCAGGAGCGCGCGAGCTACGCGATGGCCCACCTGCGCCTCGCGTACGTCGATGCGGACGGCCGCCCGGCCGGACTCAAGTTGGACGTCAACTTCCTCGACCGCGTGCCCGTTCTGCCCCCGGTTCGCCTTTCCATCCGACACCTGTTTGGCGACGACCTCCCAGCGACCGAGATACAGACGCTCGCTCTGCCGGAGCTTGCCGCCGCCAAGACAATCGCGCTCGTCCGGCGAGCGCTCGCTCGCGACCTCTTCGACGTCGCGATGCTCGCCGGGCTCCACGGAATCCATGACCGGCTGCTGCGCACCGTGCTCGTCGTCCGGGGAGCGGGCTATCCGCCACCTGCGCCCTCCGGCTACTCGCCGCAAATTGTGGAGCGAGTGCGAGTTGTTCGCTGGCGCTCCGAGGTCATGGCGCTTGCGCGGCGTCCGATTCCGGTCAGCCTCGAGACGGCGAAAGAGCAAGCCGCGCAGTTCGTGCTCCGCGCGACCGACCTGACCGAAGGTCATCTCGAATTCCTACGCCGGCTCGAGCTCCGCGAGCTGCGCCCCGAACTGCTGCCGGACCAAGAGGTCCACGATCGAGTCGCCGCGAACCCGGCGCTCCTCTGGCGAATGCGGGTCGGTGCGGAGGCGCTCGAGGAACGGTAACCCTGGTGCTCGAGCGCCACGCTCGAAACTCATCGGCGGCCGCGTCTGCGGCGACGCCGTCGGCGACGGCGCGGCTGCTCCGACTTGGTCGAAGCGTCGTCGGAATCGTTGGACGCGGGAGACTGATCCGGCAGAGCGGCACCCGCCGACTGGACGTCGACTGGCCCCGCCGACTGGACGTCGACTGGCCCCGCCGACTCTTCGCCTGGGACGGCGAGCTGCTCCAGCCGCTCCGCTGCGTTGAAGAGCTCCTGGCGGTCGACGTGCGCGTAGCGCGCGACGGTCGAGAGGTCGGCGTGGCCGAGGTACTCGGCGACGAGACGGGTGTCTCCGAGCTCTTGCCGGAGCCATGTTGCGGCGGTGTGGCGCAGCGTGTGCGCGGTGACGTGCTTCTCGATCCCGGCGCGCTTGGCGGCGCGGCGGATGATGTCAGCGAGGATCGTCTCCTGCAGGCGTCCGCCGGCGAGCCCGCAGAACACGGGGTCGGTTGGCTCGGGCTGGCGGGCGTCCTGCAGCTTTCGCAGCTCCCCGGCGAGACCTGGCGGTAGTGCTTGCCGCCGCGGCTTGCCCCCCTTGCCGGAGCGGACGAGCAGCGATAGCTCGCGCCCGTCGAGCTCGAGGTCGCGCCACTCGAGCGCGCAGAGCTCGGAGCGGCGCAGCCCTGTCGTGACCAGGGCGAGCAGCACGAGCCGGTCCCGCTCGGCGAGGCCGGGCAGGTTCCGCTCGGGGTGGCATGCGGCATCGAGCAGACGTCGGAACTCCTCGGGGGTCAGCCAGTCGCGCTCCTGCCGCGGCTTCGGGGGCGGCTCGAGGTCAAGGAATGGGTCGCGGACACCTTGGCGTTGGCTGACCCAGCGGAGGAACCGGCGCAGGAGCAGGAAGCGGCGGTAATAGGTGGCCTGCGCCGGCCGCGCGCGCTCTTGGTACGCCATCAGGTAATCGACGATCGTCACCTCCTCGAGGAGGCTCCGCCCGTTCACCTCTGACCAGTCGAGCAGGTCGTCGATCGCAACCCGGTAGGCGACGAGCGCGCTCTCGCTCTTCTGCGAGGCTTCGAGCCGACGCAGCCAGTCGTCGCGCGACTGCCGAAGCGAGACACCGCCTGCCGGCGAAGGAGCGGGCGGTATGCCGAGTTCGCCGAGGCGGGAGGCGAGGATGACGAGCGCCGGTCGGTCGTCTCCCGATGCGCGGGCGTCCGAGAGCGCCTCCTCGAGCTCTCTGAGGACGGCGCGATCGGCCCCGGTGTGCGCTCCCCAGCGCGCGGGTCCGCTGGGCGTGGCTGGGAGCGTTTCCACAGCCGCGATCGGGCGGCCCGGCATGTCGTTCGCAACGAGCAGCGTGAAGTCCCGGTCCGGCTCGGCCAGCGCTTCGTCGAAGAGCTCGAGCTGGCAGGCCGAATCGTCCCTCACGGGCGTTCGGTTCGCTCGCATTGCCACGCTCGCAGGCTGCCATGGCGACCTCGCCAATCACTCCCCAATAACTCGCCACCTGCCAGCAAGCAGCCCCGCTATCCCGCGGCGGGCAAGCGCAATCTCCGCCTAGAGTCCGCTTAGGCGTCCGCGACCGGAGGAGTCGATGATGGCCGCAGAGTGGAAGTGGGACAAGACGCTGTTCGGTGGCAGCGCCGGGTATTACCGTGTCGGGCGCTTCCCGTATCCAGCTGAGCTCGCGACCGCTTTCGAGGAGGAGCTGGGCCTCGACGGTAGCGGAAGACTGCTCGACGTCGGCTCTGGCACAGGCCAGATCGCGCTCCTCCTCGCGCCGCTGTACGACGAAGTCGTCGGCCTCGACGCAGACGAGGACATGATCGCCGAGGCGCGAGCGGAGGCGCTACGACGGGGCCATCGGAACACGACTTGGGTGAACGCGCGCGCAGAGGAACTGCCTCTCGACCTCGGAACCTTCCGAACCGCGACGTTCGCTCAGTCCTTTCATTGGATGGATCGCAAGCGGGTGGCTGCCACGGTCTTCGAGATGCTCGAACCGAACGGTGCATGGGTTCACGTGCATACGAAGACGCATCGCGGCGCTGCGAGTGAGGAGCAGTTGAGCCATCCCCAGCCGCCACGACGATCGAGGAGCTGGTCGAGCGCTACCTCGGCCCTGCGAAGCGTGCTGGGCAGAGAACGCTTCCCGGCGGGACGCCGAGCGGCGAGGGCGAGATCATGGTCGCCGCAGGGTTCGCCGGGCCACGCCGACGCGTGCTCGACACCAGTCGTGTCTTGGGGCGTTCGGAGGACGAGATCGTCGCCTCGGTCTTCTCGGTGTCGTCTTCCGCGCCACATCTATTCGGTTCTCGCCTCGCGGAGTTCGAGCACGACATGCGACAAGTCCTACGGCGTGTTTCCCCCAACGGCCGATTCTGCGAGGTTTCGCAGACCCTCCAGTTGATCATCTGGACTCGGTCTGCCGACGGCTCAGTCGCGCGTCTCAACGAATCCCCTTAGGCGGGAAGAATCGCGCTCCACCCGGGTTTCTATTCACCCCGATAACCAGCGAGACACAGATGCATCATTTCGATGCGCATCAGATGGCGTGCTGTGACCCTGACGAGTCGCCGGCGAGTCGTCGCCCCAACGCCCCGTCGCAAGTGCCGCACTCAAAAGAGTGCATCTGTGTCTCGCCTCCTATTGAGGCCAGTACGGCACCAGTACGCACAGGTCGGCGGGCGCGTAAGAGCCAGGTCCGCGAGGGCCGATTACGCTTTGCCGGCGTGAGCTCCGATCCCCAACTCCGAAACCACGCTGCCTTCGTCTGGTCGGTGGCCGACAAGCTGCGCGGCGTCTACAAGCAGTCCGAGTACGGGCGCGTGATCCTGCCGCTCGTCGTTCTGCGTCGGCTCGACTGCGTGCTCGAGCCGACGAAGGAGGCGGTGCTCCAGCGCGCGGAGGCGTTGAAAGGCCGCGTCGAGAACGTAGAGCCGGTGCTCTGCTCGGTCTCGGGAGAGCAGTTCTACAACACGAGCCCGCTCGACTTCCGCCGCCTCCTTGACGACCCGGCCAACGTCGCCGGCAACCTCCGCTCGTATATCGCTGGCTTCTCACCCGCTGCCCGCGACGTGATCGAGAAGTTCGGCTTCGACGTGCAGATCACGCGGCTCGAGCGCGCGAACCTGCTCTATCTGGTCGTCTCGCAGTTCGCGGAGATCGACCTCCACCCGAACGTCGTCTCGAACCTGGAGATGGGCTACCTGTACGAGGAGCTCGTCCGCAAGTTCTCCGAGCTCTCGAACGAGACGGCCGGCGAGCACTTCACGCCGCGCGAGGTGATCCG
>JBBRZA010000018.1:0-40935 GCA_038237145.1 Gaiellales bacterium | reverse complement strand
GTCCAGCTTCGCGTGGCCGGTGAGCTCGACGAAACTCATCGGCCGACCTTTGGCCGATGAGTTGGGGAAGGGGCACCGGGGGAAACCGGGAGGTTTCCCCGCTTGCTCTCCTCGGCCCACGCGGCGATCTCAGCGGCGCGAGGGCCGGGGCGACCCCTAAAGAAGGGAGCGCGTGAGGGAAACATGGTTTCCCTCACGGGAGCGAGCCGAAGGCGAGCGACGAAGCTCATGTTTTGACGCTCGCAAGGAACTCCCGACCGCCGAGCATGCGCTGCAGCTCGTCGCGCCGCTCGGCATCGTCGAGGAGCTTGATGCGCGTGTGAGTCGGGTCGCCCTCGATCTTCTCGACGCGGAAATGCCGCTCGGCGACGCTTGCGATCTGCGGCAGGTGCGTGATCGTCACGACCTGCGCGCGTTCGGCGAGCCTCCGCAGCGTGTCGGCGACGCGGTGCGCGGTCTCTCCGCCGATGCCGGCATCGATCTCGTCGAAGACCAATGTCTGGCCGCCGGCGACCGCGGCGATGGCGAGCGCGATGCGCGAGAGCTCGCCTCCAGAGGCGGTCTCGGCAACCGGAGCGAGTGGCAGACCTGCGTTCGGCCGGACGAGGAACGCAACCTCGTCGAAACCGGTCTGGCCGGGATCTCGCTCGCGCAGCTCGGCAACGAACTCGCCGTCAGCCAGGCCGACTCCGATGAGCTCGTGCGCCACCTCTTTCGCGAACCGCGGGGCCGCCTCGTGCCGCGCAGCGCGAAGCTCTTCGGCGAGGCGGCGGACATCACGCTCCGCGACGGCCAGCGCTTCCGCCGCCGCGGCGTTCGGATCGAAGCCATCCTCGATGGCCTCCAACTCCGCCCGCGCCTCGGCCGCCCGGGCTAGCAGCTCCTCGTAGGACTGCGCGCGGAAGCGACGCTTGGTCTCGGCGATCCGGTCGAGACCGGCCTCGATCTGTTCGAGCCGTCCCGGCTCGGCTTCGAGCGTCGTCAGGAAGCCACGCAGCTCGCTCGCGGTCTCGCGCAGGCGCAGCTCCACATCGCGGAGCTCGTCACCAGCTCGCGCAAGCTCGGGCGCAAGCTGTTCGAGCGGCGCGAGTGCCCGCTCGGCGGCTCCGACCAGCCCGGCCGCTCCCTCGCCGTCGTCGGGAGCAAGGGCCTCGGCCGCTCCGGCGGCCCCGTCCGCGAGCTCGGTGACATGACGAAGGCGTTCTCGCTCGCCGCGAAGACTCTCTTCCGCGTCCGGCTCGAGCCCTGCAGTGTCTTCGACGAACGCACGCAGCTCGGCGAGCCGCGCGTCGGCGGCCGCCGCACCCTGTTGAAGCTCCTCGTACCGGCGTCGCGCTGCGGTGAGCTCGCGCCAGGCGAGGCGCGACTCGGCTCGCCGCCGCAGCTGTTCGGCCCCGACGAACGAGTCGAGGACATCGAGCTGGTACCCGGGGCGCGCGAGACGACGTTGCTCGAACTGGCCGGACATGGCGATCAGCCGCTCCCCTGCAGCAGCGAGATCCTCGCGTGCGGCGCCGCGCCCCCAGGCGTACGCACGCGTGCGCCCATCCGCGAACACGCGCCGGGCAACGACGAGCCCTTCCTCGTCCTCGGGGCGAAGCTCGGCGAGCGCGGCGAGCTCGTCCTCTTCAAGCAACCCTGCCGGCAGATCGAGCTCGGCCTCGACGTACGCCTCGGTCCCATCGGCGCCGATATAACCGGCATCGCCCTTGGCGCCGAGGAGCAGGCCGATCGCCTGGGCGAGAATCGTCTTGCCGGCCCCGGTCTCGCCGGTGATCGCGTTGAGCCCTGGAGCGAACGTCAGCTCGGCCTCCTTGATCAGGACGAGGTTCTCGATGCGGAGGCGGCGAAGCATGGTTGCGCCGAGATGGTAGGCGGCGGAGCGGCGCGGCACCATCGTCCACTAGATCCACGCCCCTTAGAGGTACACGCGTCTAGCGCTGGGACACCCCACCTCCCTCCCCTAAGTCGAGCCTAGCCCTCGAATTCGCGCCGGTGGGTGCCGCCAAAGCACTAAAAATCAGGAGCCGAAGGTCTCCCGGTAGCGCCTGAAGAACGTCGCCTCGGGCAGGGTTGCCAGGAGGCTGTGCTGTTCGCCCAGCCGGATCGTGATCGGGGAGCCGTGGCCGACGTCCGTGAGCGCGTGGCCGTCCACGAGCACGGTCACGTCCACGTCGAGCGTTTGATTCCGGATCTCGAGATCGACACCACGGGGGACGACGATCGGCCGCGCGTGCAGCGAATGAGGAGCGATGAAGGTGACGACCATCGCGTCCAACCCGCGCGCAAGCACAGGCCCGCCGTTCGACAGGTTGTAGGCCGTAGAGCCCCCCGGGCTCGCGCAGATCATCCCGTCACATGGCTGCACGCCCATGTCCTCGCCCCCGAGCGCCCACGCGAGCTCCACCATGCGTCCTCTCGCCGAGCTCAGCACAACGACGTCGTTGACGGCAGCGCCGCGGATCCCGTCGACCTCGACCTCAAGCGTCGTGAGGTGCACGACGCGGTAGTCGCCGGAAAACACGCGGGCAAGACCGGACTCGAGCTCGTTCGGCTGGATCGACGCGAGGAACCCGACCCGGCCGAAATTGACGCCCACAACGGGGATCTCGGTGCCGAGAAACCGCTGCAGCGCGCGCAGCATCGTCCCGTCGCCGCCGAGAACGACGGCTATGTCGGCGTCCGAGAGATCGTCTTCCGCCTCACCGACGCCGTGCTTCTCAACCTCCTCGTCAGGCAGGAGCAGCTCGACTCCTGCCTCACGCGCAACTTTTTCCAGGCGTTCGAGCGCGGGGCCGATGGTCTGCGGCTTCCCATGAGTGATCACGGCCACGCGTCGCACGGCCTCAGATGACCGCCGCTGCGATCCGGTCGTCGATGTCGTCGGGGAGCTCGGGGTGCTCACGGTGAACGAGGTGGAGAAACACTTCCCGGTTGCCCTTCGGGCCGGGTAACCCGGAGTCTACGGCCGCAACCGTCTCTCCTCCCCAGCCCAGCGCGGCACCGGCGATCTCCCGGACGACACGTTTGCGCACCTCGACGTCCCGAATGACGCCACCCCTCCGCACCTCGGCCCGGCCGGCCTCGAACTGCGGCTTGACCAGAACGACCGCCTGCCATTCCGGGCGGGCAAGCGCGAGTGCGGGCGGAAGGGCGAGCCGGACGCTGATGAAGGACACATCGCAGACGATCAGATCCGGCGCGAAAGGGAGCTCGCGCAGCGCGCGCACGTTGGTGCGCTCGAGCACGACTACCTGTGGATGCGAGCGCAGCCGTTCGTGCAGCTGCCCGTAACCCACGTCTACGGCGGCGACACGCGCCGCGCCGCGCTGCAGCAGAACGTCGGTGAACCCGCCCGTGGATGCGCCGACGTCGAGACAGTCACGGCCGGTGGGATCGATACCGAAAGCGTCGAGCGCGTGCGCAAGCTTGTGCCCGCCGCGCGACACGTACGGCGGTGGCGCTTCGACCTCGAGCGGTGCCGACTCGTCAACCTGCATGCCGGGCTTGTGATGTCCCGGGACTCGTCCCGCAAGCACGAGTGCCTGCGCCTGCGTCCGTGACTCGGCCAGCCCGCGCTCGACGAGCAGGACGTCGAGCCTCTTCTTCACGCAGCTGTGCGCCGCTGCAGCGCGTCGAACACCTGCGCTGCGACCGCATCGAATGTTTCGCTCTGCACACCAATGAACCCGTCAGGGGTCCCGAGCGCAGGATCGATCGGGATGCGTCCGAGCAAGAGCACGCCTTCCGCCCACACCGATCGCGCCTCCGTGACGGGCGTGAAGACCTCGATCACCTCGCCACAGTGCGGGCACTGGAGGCCGCTCATGTTCTCGACCGCGCCGAGCACCGGCACATCCGTCTCTCGAAGGAAGGCAAGGAACTTCCGCGCATCGAGGTGGGCGACGTCCTGCGGACCGACAACCACGACGGCACCGTCGAGTGACACGACACCGACGAGTTGCTGCTGGAGATCGGCGGTGCCCGGCGGAAGGTCGAGCAGCAGAATGTCGAGCTGTCCCCAGTCCACCTGGTGAACGAGCTGCCTCAGCGCCGCCGTCAGAAGGGGCGCTCCCAACGTCAGTGCCTGCCGCTCTCCCAGGAGAAATCCGACCGACATGATCCGGATCCCATGAGATTCGATCGGTTCGTGTCGCACGTCGCCACGCGCCAGAAGTCCCACCGGCGAGCGTTTTCATGTCGCGTCAGGTTGACCATCAGGGGAATGTCCGGCCCGTACACGTCGGCATCGAGCAGACCGACCTCCAAGCCGCGCCGCTCAAGCGCGAGCGCAATGTGAAGCGAGACCGTGGACTTGCCGACACCGCCTTTCCCGCTGCCGACGGCGACGATGTACTTCGCCGGACGCTCGCTCACGATGTTCGTGTTGCCAGGCCGGCGACGATGTCCACGAGTGTTGACGTGTCGGCCGGAACATCGGCGAGGCGTTCGCGCGCACGCGTTGCAGCCTCATCCGCCTGCGCACGAGCACCGTCCTCGCCATGCATGACGACGTAACCATCGCCGTCGAGGATGTCGTCGACGATCTGGAACAGCAGGCCGAGCTCGTCGCCGAACGAGCGCCAGGGAGCTTGCTCACGCTCCGGCACTCCCGCCACCCAGAGCGCCGTACCGACAGCCGCGGCGAACAGACATCCGGTCTTGAGCTTGTGCAGGGTCGCCTCGTCCGGCGCGGAGTCCGTGATGTCGAGGTACTGGCCGCCGATCATCCCGAGCGTCGCCTGTGCAAGCTCTCGGCCGACCTGCGGAACCTGGTACGAGAGCGCAAGCCGAAAGGCTTCCGCGAGCAGCGCGTCGCCGGCGAGGATGGCGACCGCCTCGCCGTGTTGGGCCCACACCGACGGCCGGCCCCGCCGCTCCGCGTCGTTGTCGAGCGCGGGCAGATCGTCGTGGACGAGCGAGAACGCGTGAACGAGTTCGAGCGACGCCGCGGCGGGCAGGCCGGCTTCCGCGTCGGCGCCCGCGGCTTCGACCGTTGCCAGGCAAATCACCGCACGCACTCGCTTCCCGCCGACGAGCGCGTAGCGCACGGATTCCGCTTGCCCGTGCAGCTCGGGCGTCAGCGCCAGGTCGCCGAGGTAACCCTCGACCAGCGTGCGCAGCTGATCAGGGCTCCGCATCGGTCTCCGCGTTCCGCTTGACCTGCTGCAGCTCGTCTTCGATCGCCTTGCTCAGCTCGGACAGCTCCGTGAGGACGTCCAGCGCCTTCTCGGCGTCGTTCGCCTGCGAGAGACGTTCCAGCTCGGCGCGCGTCTTCTCCAGGCGCGCCAGCAGCTCCTCCGCCCTGGAGAGGGAGTCTTCGGCGCTCATTGGCCGGCCTTTGGCCAATGAGCGGTGGAAGGGGCGTCAGGGGCAACCGGGAGGTTTCCCCCGCGTTTCTCCTCAGGGGTGGTGGCGGCGGTCGCATCGCCAGGACCCGTGAGGCGACCTCTAGAGAAGGGGGCTCGTGGGGGAAACATGGTTTCCCCCACGGGAACGAGCCGAAGGCGAGCGACGGTCATCCGACTCGCTCCCGCACGATCCGTCCCAGAATCCCGTTTACCAACCGTGCAGCATCGTCGGTTGCGTACCGCTTTGCCAGATTTACCGCCTCGTCGATTGCCACCTCGTTCGGAACCTCCTCTCCGTCCAGCTCGTACAACGCGATGCGAAGAATGTTGCGCTCGATCGCGCCGAGCCGGTCGGCCGTCCACGACTCCGCCGCCTCGGTGATGCGACGATCGTAGTCAGCAGCCTCCGCCGCGACGGCCTCGGCTGTCTTGCGTGCGAACGGATCGACCTCGCCCTCGTAGAGCGACGCGAGGGGCTGTCCGGTGATGTCCCACTGATACAGGAGGAACAACGCAGTCCTGCGCGAGGTTCGGCGCCCGCTCATTCGACCTCCTCCACGGAGACGTCGACACTTCCGATGCGGACGGCGCACATCGTGACCAGCGCGTCCGCAACCCGTTCCTGCACATCCCGCGCCACCTCCGGGAGCACGAGCCCGTAGCGAGCCGACAGCTCCAGACGCACGCGCGCCTCGCCAAGCGTGACGTCGACGTCGAGACGGCGCCGCCCACGACGGACCTGCACGCCATCAACCGCCTCCGCAGCCTGGATGACGAGGCCGGCCAAGGCTGACGGAGTCACGGTGATCGTTCCTTCGGGCTCCGGAAGGACCAGACTCATCTCGCGCTCACCGCCGACAGCCGCGTGTCGTCGAGAAAGCTCGTGGAATATCGGCCGCTGCGGAACGCGTCGCTCGCGAGGATCTCCAATGAGGCTTCGCGCGTCGTCGGCACGCCGCGTAGCTCGAGCTCGCCGAGTGCACGCAGGGAGCGCTCGATCGCGGAGTCGCGGTCCTCGTCCCACACGATCAGCTTGGCGATCAGCGAGTCGTAGTACGGCGAGATCACCGATCCCTCCTCGACGTGCGTGTCGAGCCGAATGCCGGGCCCGAGCGGGGGCCTGAAGCGTTCGATCACTCCCGGCGCGGGCGCAAAGCCACGCGTCGGATCCTCTGCGTTGAGCCGGATCTCGATCGCGTGCCCACGTCTCGGCGCCCGCCCGGTTTCGTGCAACTGCTCGCCGGCAGCGATCTTCAGCTGCTCGCGCACGATGTCGATCCCGGTCACCAACTCGCTAACGGGATGCTCGACCTGGAGCCGGGCATTCAGCTCGATGAAGTAGTACGCGCCGTCCGGGGCGAGCAGGAACTCGAACGTGCCCGCATTGAGGTAGGAAATCGCATGGCACGCGCCCGCAACTCCCGACTCCATCATCTCGCGCGTCGCGTCGTCGAGCGCCGGGGACGGCGACTCCTCGATCAGCTTCTGGTGCCTGCGCTGGATCGAGCATTCCCGCTCTCCCAGCGTGAGCACGCCGCCGTCGGCGTCACAGAGCACCTGGATCTCGACATGCCGTGCGGAGGTGATCAGCTTCTCCAGGTAAAGAGTCCCATCGCCAAAGGCGGCCAGAGCCTCCGCGCTCGCCCCCGAAAAAGCATCTCCCAGGTCCTCGGGTCGCTCGACCAGGCGCATTCCTTTGCCACCTCCGCCCGCGGAGGCCTTGAGCAAGACGGGGAATCCGATCTCGGTCGCAGCGGCGCGCGCCTCATCTGCCCCGACCGCTTCCGTTCCCGGAACCAGCGGGAGCCCGGCGTCCGCCAGAACGCGTTTCGCCTCGACCTTGTCGCCCATGCGCGCCATCACGTCGGCGTCCGGACCGACGAACACGAGGTCGTTCTCCTCGCACGCCTTCACGAAATACGGATTCTCCGCCAGGAAGCCGTAGCCGGGATGCACCGCGTCACAGCCGGTGGTCTCGGCCGCGGCGACGACCGATGGCATGTTCAGATAGCTCTCACTTGCGCTTGGCGGACCGATGCACACCGCACGGTCAGCGAGCCGCGTGTGCAGCGTGCCCGCATCCGCTGTGGAGTAGACGGCAACCGCTTCCACGCCGAGCTCGTGCAACGCGCGGATGACGCGCACCGCGATCTCGCCACGGTTCGCCACGAGCACCCGCGAGAACATCGTTAGAGAGCGTCCAGCGGACGGCTGGTCACAGGTTCCAGCTCGAAGAGGAGCTGCCCGAATTCAACCGGTGCGGCGTTCTCGACGTGGATCGCACGGACGATCCCTTCGACGTCGGCCTTCACCTCGTTCATGAGCTTCATCGCCTCGAGGATGCAGAGCGTCTGGCCCGCGCCGACCGGCTGCCCCTCCTCGACGAACGGCGGCGAGCCCGGTTGCGGCGCCCGGTAGAAGGTGCCGACCATCGGGGCCTCGACGCGCACGATGCCGTTCGACGGAGCGACCGGATCGAGCTCGGCATCCTCCAGCGCCGCGAGCGGAGACTCGTCTTGCACCGGTTCGCGTTCCTGCGTCCGGCGCACCGAGACGCGCATGCCAGCTTCCTCGATCGTGACCTCGCCGATGCCCGTTTCCTGGACGATGCGGACGAGCTCGCGGATTCTTTCGGCGCGGGCCTGATCGACCCCGCCGGCGCCAAGCGACTCGTCGCCTGACGAGCGTCCGCGAATCGTGCGCAGCAACGGCTCGGCGTTGTCGCCGAAAAGCCCGAGCAGCAGCAGCTCCTCTTCACTGGAGGCGAGGCCCTCGGCCTGCGCCCGGACCTCCTGCAGTGGCGGGGCCGTTGAGTCCTCTATCGAGTCCGGGTCGGCGGTGAGCGAGACGATGCGCAGGATCGACTTTTCGATCGGGGCCGGCGTTGTGCCGAGATGCCCTTCGACGAGCGAACGCAGCTCGTCGACGACGACCGAGTAACGGGTCGCAGAGAGCACGTTGAGCAACGCCTGTGAGCCGAGCACCTGTCCGATCGGCGAAGCCAGCGGCGGCCAGCCGACCTCGGCGCGGATCCGGACGAGCTCGGCGATCGTCTCGTCGAGCCTTGCACCGGCAGCTTGTGCTCGCAGGTTGGAGTCGAGCGCGGCGACTAGGCTCGCCGGCAGGTCGTGCTGAGCGGCGCGCACTGCAATGCGCGGAGCAAGCGGGGTCACCGGTTCGTCGCCAATGTGTTCGTCGACGACGTCTGACGCCTCCCAGAGAGCCGACACGTCGATGTCGCAGTCGAGCCCGAGCCCCGCAAGCGCCTCCGCGAGTGCCTCGCCCGACACGCGGTGCAGCGTGAGCGCGATTGGATAGACGGCAGATGCGATCAGGTCGGCTCCCGCACGTGCGGCCTCGAGCGCGGCGGCTAAGGCGTTGCCGCCAGAGCCCTGGCAGTAGATGCCGACCGGAAGACCGGTCGCTTCACGCAGGCCCGTGACCAGCTCGCGCGCGCGATGGGGCTGCAGTGAGCCGGTGGGGTCGTGCAGCAGCACACGCGCTGCGCCGAGATTCGGCAGCTCTCTGGCCTGCTCCATAAGGGGATTGTTCTCGCCGGTCCGTCCCGGGCTGTAGACGAGGCCGGCCTCGAACTCGCCGCCCGCTCTCGCAACGGCGTCCGCCGCCTCTCGCAGGTTCGAGACGTCGTTGAGCGGGTCGTGCAGCCGAAAGACGTCGATCCCGTTCTCGGCGGCGCATGCGATGAATCTCCGGATGAAGTCGTTGTCGACCGGGCGGGAACCCACGAGAAAGCGGCCCCGGAGCGCGAGGCCAAGTGGTGTCTTCACATGCGCCTTGAGCGCGCGGATCCGCTCCCACGGGCTCTCCACGCCGCGCCGGACCGCACTGTCGAAACACCCTCCCCCCGAGACCTCGAGATACGCATAGCCCGCCCGGTCGAGGATCTCCGCGATTCGGAGCTGCTCGGCCGTCGGCAATCTCCCGGCGAGCGGTTCCTGGCCAAGCAGGCGGATGGTGGTGTCGGCGAGCGCCGGCATGTCGGGAGCCTAGCGCCCTGCCGAGCCAGATAAGTTTTGCAGCCATGGAGGTTCAGGAGTTGAGGCCCGGACTGTGGCGCTGGACCGCGTCGCACCCCCAGTGGGACCACGCCGAGCATTGGGGGCCGGAGGTCGGCTCTGTGTATGCGGAGCTTCCAGATTCTCTGGTCATTGTCGATCCGCTCGTTCCGGCAGACGAGGAGGAGACGTTCTGGTCGGCGCTGGACCGTGACGTCGAACGTCTCGGCCTGCCGGTGCACGTGCTGGTGACCGTGCACTGGCACGAGCGCAGCGTCCCAACCGTGCTCGATCGCTACAAAGCTACGCTCTGGCGCCCCGAGGAGAAAGGCGAGCTGCCCGCCGGAGTTCACGCCGAAGTTGTCAAAGGCAGCGACTGGGTCGAGGCACTGTTCTTCCTGGAGCCGCACCGCGCACTCGTCGCAGGCGATCTCCTCGTCGGCGTGGACGGCGGCGTCGAGTTGCCGGTTCGCTGGTTCCCGAAGGGCGAGCAGGAGTGGGCCGAGCGGCAGCTCAAGCCTGAGTTGCGAGAACGTCTGGGTGCACTTCCCGTCGAGCTCGTCATCGTGTCTCACGGCGAACCCGTCCTGGAGAATGGGGCGGACGCATTACGACGGGGTCTGGCCTAGACGCGGGAGATATACCGCTTTTCGCGCGGATCGACCTTGATGCGGTCGCCCGGGTTCACGAAGAGCGGGACCTGCACGACGGCGCCCGTCTCGAGCGTTGCAGGCTTGGTCACGTTCGAGACCGTGTCGCCCTTCACGCCGGGCTCCGTCTCCGACACCGTCAGCTCGACCGAGGCGGGCAGCTGCAGGCCGGACGGACGGCCGCCCACCATCAGCAGCTGCACGAAGCTCGACGGCTGCATGAACTCGAGCGCGTCCTCGACCATTCCGTGGGGCAGCGACGTCTGCTCGTAGGTGTCCTGGTCCATGAAGACGACCTCGTCACCGGCGTCGTAGAGGTACTGCATGTCCTTCGTCTCGGTGCGCACGCGAGCGAACTTCTCGCCGGCTCGAAACGTCTTCTCCACCACGGCGCCGCTGGCCAGCGCCTTCAGCTTCGTGCGCACGAACGCGCCTCCCTTGCCCGGCTTGACGTGCTGGAACTCGACGATGCGCCAGACGTCGCCCTCGAGCTCGATGTGCATTCCGTTCTTGAACTGGTTCGTGTTGACGGTCTCGGCCACGCGCAGAGACTAGTGCCCCTGCCAGTAATGCCGTCGAATTTCTGGGTCGTGAGCACCAAGCCAGAGGCCGCACTCAACCGCAGCAAGGCTGGACTGCCTTGCTCAGGGCGAGGGTGGACTCTGGCGCCGCGTGATCGCGGGCCAGAAGCCGACATGTATTGCTGGTAGGGGCACAGGTCAGCCGACGGTGATCAGATCCTTGCGGAACCCAGTGAAGTTCTGGATCCCGATGTCCGTGACGACGACGTTGTCCTCGATCCGGATTCCCGCTCGGCCCTCGAGATAGATCCCTGGCTCGACCGTGACCACGTTGCCCGAGGCGAGGGTGTCCTTCGATTCGATTGAGAGGCGCGGCGCCTCGTGCACTTCCAGGCCGAGGCCATGCCCGAGCCCGTGACCGAAGGTGCCTGCGAACGCAGTCTCGTCTACCACGCGGCGGGCCGCGGCATCGGCGTCCAATCCTCGGACTCCGGCGCGGAGCGCATCGAAGCCCGCCTGCTGGGCAGCGAGCACGAGGGCGTAGGCCTCCTTGATCGGGCCCTCGACGAACCCGGTCGTGAAGGTTCGCGTGTAGTCGGACGCGTAGCCGCCGACGATGCAGCCGGTATCCACGATCACGGTCTCACCACGGCCGATCTGGCGATCGGTGGCGCGGCCGTGGGGGCGGGCGGAGTTCGGCCCAGACGCGACGATCGTCTCGAACGCGACGGCGTCGGCACCCTCATCGTGGAAGAGCTGCTCAATCCTCCAGGCAACGTCCCGCTCGGTGCGGCCCAGAAAAGGCTCCTCGACCAGCCGCTCGAACATGCGGTCGGTGATCTCACACGCGCTCTTGATCGCAGCGAGCTCGTCCGCGTCCTTGACGGCACGGAGCCCCTCGACGAGCCCCCGCCGCGGAACGGGCTCGATCGAGCCACCGCGGAGCGTCTCGTAACCGGAGTACGAAACGAAGTCGGCCTCGAACCCGATTCGCCCGGACAGCCGGCCGGCGAGATCGGCGAGCAGCGCCCGCTTCGTCTCCTCGAACTCGACGCCTTCGACCACACGCGCGGCCTCCGAGTAACGGAAGTCGGTGAAGAGGCGAGCCCGGTCCCGTTCGACCAGAAGTGCAGCGTTCGAGCTCTTGAATCCGAAGAGGTAGAGGATGTTCGTCGGGTTGGTGACGAGTAGCGGCTCCACGAGCGCTTCCCGGAGACGGTCGATCCGAGGGTTCATCGCGACGCTCCCACCTGCTGGACGATGAACTCGAGCGCCTCGCGATAACCCTCGGCGCCTTTACCGAGGACGCGCTTCGCGGCCAGGTCGGCCACGACCGACGTGCGCCGCCACTCCTCCCGCTCGTTGATGTTCGAGAGATGCACTTCGACGATGGGGGCGTCGAACAGCTCGAGTGCGTCGCGAATCGCATACGAGTAGTGAGTCCAGGCGCCGGGATTCACGATGACGCCGTCGGCCCAGTCGAGCGCGTCGTGGCACCAATCGACGTACTCCCCTTCGTGATTGGTCTGCCGGCAGCGAACATGACATCCGAGCGCGGAAGCCCACTCGTAAATGCGGGTCTCGAGCTCCGAGAGCGACATGCCGCCGTAAAGCGCGGGATCGCGACGCGCCAGGACGTCGAGGTTGACTCCGTTAAGGACGACGACTTGCACCGGGTCACTCTAAGGGGAGATCAACTCGTCAAGGGCGCGCCGCACGTCGTCCGCCGGGACGGGGACATCCCAGTGTGCGCCGTCCTCGCCGAGAAGCACGAGCCCTCGCTTCTTGTCACGGCCGAGCGCGGCCCACGCACGGTCGCGGTCGACGCGAACCGGGTGCGGATCGAGCACTTCCTCGACGATGTCCGTCGGGCGGCCCGAAAGCCGAAGTGCCGCAAGCAGACCGAGCGCGACCGCATCGCCGTGCGCGAGACCGTCGTAGCCGGCTGCCGCCTCCAGTGCGTGTGCGAACGTGTGCCCGAGATTGAGGATCGCGCGACGGCCTTGATCGAACGGATCGCCGAGGCACACCGCAGCCTTGAACGCTGCGCAGGCCCTGATCATGGCCTCGTCTTCCAGCTCCCACAGCGGGTGGCCGGCGAGAAGTCCCGTCTTGACGACCTCTGCCATGCCCTCACGTCGCTGCGACTCGCTCAGCGTCGCGAGCACGTCGGGGTCGGCGATGACTCTCACCGGATAGTGGAATGCTCCGACGAGGTTCTTCCCGGTCGTGAGGTCGAGCGCCGTCTTGCCCCCGATCCCCGCGTCGACCTGGCTGAGCAAGGTCGTCGGCACAGCGATCCAGCGAACGCCGCGCATGTACGTCGCGGCGGCAAGCCCGGCGACGTCGGTCGTCGACCCGCCGCCGTAGCCGACGATCGTGCCACTGCGGTTCAGCCCGAGCTCATTCCACAACCGCTCGAGGACGGCGGGGGTCTTCGCAGCTTCTCCGCGCGGCACGCGGTGGACGCTCGCCGGATCGAAGCTCAACGGGTGGAGCTCGAGCACATGTTCGTCACCGATCACCGCAACGGCTTCAAGGCGTTCGGTAAGCCGGTTCCCGAGCTCTGCAAGCAGTCCCCGCTCGACGTCGATCTGGAGCGCCTGCAGGAGGACGTCGTCGGCGCTGTCGACCAGTCCCGACGACACCTCTTCGTACAGCGGCTGCCGCTCGTCGAACAGACGCCTGAACTGCGCCTCGTCCTGCGCAAGCGGGCGACCGCTTCCGCGCACGCGCTTCCACGCTTCGCCCACGTCGACGTCCACCCAGAGTGTGAAAGCGTCGGCGCGGATCAGCTCGCGTGTGCGCTCGGAGAGAACCGCCCCGCCGCCCAGTGAGATCACAGCCGGCGTCGATGAAGCGAGGACCTCCGCGGCGAGCCCCTCCTCGACGCGGCGAAACTCAGCCTCGCCGCGCTCGAAGAGCTCGGCGACGGAACCGTGTCGACGTTCGATCTCCCGATCGAGGTCGACGAACGGCCGGCCGCTGAGACCTGCGACCTCCTGGCCGATCGTCGACTTCCCCGCGCCCATGAATCCCACGAGCGCGAGATGACGGCCGAGCGCGCCTACCTCGGTGACCAGTCGATCCGCTCCAGGTACGCGCGGTGCGCGGCGAGGAAGTCGGCGAGCGCGTCGCCGCCGAACTTCTCCTTTGCGGCGCGCGCAAGCTCCCAGGCCACGCACGACTCCGCCACGACTGCCAGCGCCTCCACCGCAGCGGTGTCACTGCGCTCGACGAGCGCCTCCGCCGGCTTGCGCGTCTGCAGGTCGACCGAGGCAAGTGGCTTCATCAGCGTGGGCAACGGTTTCATCGCAGCGCGCACGACGATCTCCTCGCCGTTGGAGACGCCGCCTTCGATCCCGCCCGCGCGGTTCGTCTCGCGGTAGAGCCCGTGCTCGTCGCGCAGGATCTCGTCGTGCGCAGCGGAGCCGCGCTTCGACGCCAGCTCGAAGCCTTCGCCGATCTCCGCGCCCTTCACGGCCTGCGTGCCCATCAGCGTCGCGGCGAGCCGCGCGTCCAGGCGCTCGTCCTTCGTCGCGTATGAGCCCAGACCCGGAGGAACACCGCGAGCGCGAACTTCGACCACGCCGCCGACCGTGTCGCGTTCCTCGCGCGCCTCGTCCACACGCTGCTCGAGATCCGAGGTGAGCACGTGACCTTCGACGGCGATCCCGATCTCCGCGAGCAATGCTTTCGCCACCGACCCGGCCGCGACGATCACGGCGGTGTGGCGCGCGCTCGCCCGCTCGAGCGCGTCGCGGACGTCGGAGAGGCCGTACTTGAGCGCGCCGGCAAGGTCGGCGTGTCCCGGCCGCGGCAGCGTCACCTCCTTCGTCCCTTTCCCCGCAAGCTCGCCCTCCGGCTGCCACGGGCTCATCCCCCACGCCCAGTTCTTGTGGTCGCGATTGCGCACGACGAGCGCGAGCGGCGTTCCCAATGTGCGCCCTTGGCGGAGACCGGCGAGCACTTCCACCTCGTCTTGCTCGATCTGCTGCCGAGGGCTACGGCCGTAGCCCTGTTGCCGCCGGTGGAGGTCCGAGTCGATCGCAGCCTTGTCCAGCACGAGCCCCGCCGGCAGCCCACTGACGATCGCGACGAGGGCCGGGCCGTGCGATTCGCCGGCGGTTGAGAGGTCCAGTGCCATCAGGCGGAGCGTACTGCGCTGCGCATCACGTCGACCGGCGCCGGCACTCCGGTCCACATCTCGAACGACGCTGCGCCCTGGGCGACCAGGACGTCGAGCCCGTCGACGACACACGCTCCCGCGGCCTCGGCAGCGAGCGCGGTGGCCGTCCGTGGATACGGGAGGTCGACCAGGTTCTGCCCGGGGCCGAGCGCGACGAGGACCTCGTCGCGCTCCGACGTGGCGTTGATGACGAGATCGGCATCGGACACGTCTGGCGGCCAGGTTCCCTTGCGTGAAAAGTGCGCGGCGTCGGGCAACGCGGCCTTGAAGGCCACGGCGGCGCCGCCGTCCCCGACAATCGCAGCCCGCCGAAACTCGAGCTCGGCAAGGACCGCTGCGTCGGTCGAATCGCCCACGACGTGACCGTCGCGGACGACGAGCGTATTGACAGATGGTTCAGCGGCGTCGATGAGCCTGGCAACGGCAAGCTTGTGCGGCGTCGTCACGTTGGCGCCGGCAAAACCAAGCGCGACGAGCCCTCGCACAGCGTCGCCCAGGTGCTCGCTCGTGACGGGCAACGGCACATATGCCCAGTCGAGCCCGCGCGCGGCGAAGGCGGCGTTCTGCATCAGCGGCGACAACGACTGCGAGACCGGATCGCCGAGCAACCCGACGAGCCGTGTCTCACCCGAGATCATGGGCCGTAGCCGTGCGCGTTGGCGTAGTTCTGGAACGCCTGATAGCTGGCGGTGAAGAAGTGATGCTTCTTGTCCGGCTTGCGCACGAAGTAGAGGTACTTCACCTTCGCCGGATGCGCCGCCGCCTGCAGCGACGCGAGCCCCGGGCTCGCGATCGGCGTCGGCGGCACCCCCTGGCGCTTCCGCGTGTTGTAGGGCGAGTCGCTCTCGAGCTGAGACTGTCGGATCGACTCTGTCGGCGGAATGTCAAGGCCGTAGCGCAGCGTGGCGTCGATTCCCAGCGGCATGCCGGCGTGGAGGCGGTTGTAGATCACGGCGGAGACGAGCTCGCGCTCGTCGGGCGACAGGGTTTCCTTCTCGACCATCGACGCGATGATCAGCACGTCGTACGGCGTCAGGTTCTTGGAGCGCGCGTAGCCGAGATCGACCTGTTTCCAGTTCTCGCAGAAGGCATCGAGCTGGTCTTGCACGAGTTGCGCCGAGGTCGTGTCCTTGAAGAATTCATACGTCGCCGGAAAGAGGAGGCCCTCGATGGTCTTCACCTTGTTGCGGAAGCAGGATGGCACGCGTGGCTTCGCAGTCACGGCGAGATAGGCGGCGCGAGACAACCGGGGACGGACATTCCGCTTGCGCGCTGCGATCTTCGCAACCGCAGCAACGCGGTCTGCCATCTGCTTCCGTGTGAAGCCCTCCGGGAAGACGACGTGGAACGGCTTCGGCACTGCGATCACCGTCTCGACAGTGCCCGTCGCAGTTGTCCGCGTCACTGTGCGATAGACGAGCGTGCTCGAGAGCGTCGAGACCTGCCCGGCCTGATCGCTGCTGTTTCCGCCTCCGATGGCGGCGACCGCGAGCCAGCCGAGCCCGCCCAGGACAAGCACGAGCAAACCGAGCGCCAGCGCGCGCCGCCGAACCACCTGGCGAGGACTTGGCCCTTCCGGCGGGCGCCCTTGCCGCGGCGGAATTACGCCGGGGCGCCGCTCGCCCATGTCAGGTAGCCGGACAGAAGATGTGCCGCTGCCCGTGCGTCTTCTGGCGCGTCGGAGGGTGTCTGTTCCGCGAGGTCTGTCGTGAATCGTTCGTCGAACATCACGACGGGAACGTTGGTGACGTCGCTCAGGGCTTCGACGAAGCGTTCCGTCTCGCGAGCCTGCTCCCCGCGGTCGCCGCGGAGGGTGAGCGGGAGCCCGACCACGACGCGGTCGACCTCGTGCTCGCCGATCAGTGCCGCAACACGGGCGAGACCGTCACCGGTTGCGGCCTCTTCGACGACGCAGAGCGGACGTGCAATCGTGCCGGTCGGGTCCGAGACGGCGACGCCGGTGCGTGCGCGGCCGTAGTCGAGTGCGAGGGCCTTCACTTCAGCGCTGCAGCGATCGCTTGCTTCCCGGCTTCCAGTGCGCTGCGCAATCCGGCGGGATTCTTGCCGCCTGCTTCGCCCAGGGCGGGTCGTCCCCCGCCCCCTCCTTCGATGTGCTTGCCGAGCTCGCGCACCAGCTTCGACGCGTCCAGGCCGCGGTCGACGAGCGACTCGTCGAGGTTGACGACCAGATAGACACGCCCGTCGTCGACGGAACCGACGATGACACCGGCCGCCTTTTCCTGCTGACGCAGTCGATCGGACAGGTCGCGCAGCGCCCCGCCCTTCAGCGACTTCGCCTCGGCGAGGACGACGCCCCCGTCGTTCTCCACGATTTCGAAGTCGGCAGCCGCCTCCGCCTTCGGCCTCTTTGACTCCTTCCTGGCACGCTCGAGCTCAGCACGGAGCTCGGCGGCTTCGCGCGTGGTCGCCTGAAGATACGCATGCGCCTCACCCGAGGTCACCGCTTCGATGCGTCGCGCGCCGGCGCCGACAGAGCCTTCCGAGAGGATCACGAACGGCCCGATCTCCGCCGTCGATCTGACGTGCGTGCCTCCGCAGAGCTCGCGCGAGAAGTCCGGAATTTCGACGACGCGCACCTGATCGCCGTACTTCTCGCCGAACAGCATCATCGCGCCGAGCCGGCGTGCCTCGTCGATCGGCGTCACGAATGTGCGCACGGGCAGATTCTCGAACACCTTCTGGTTGACGAGGTGCTGAACTCGCTCCCGCTCGTCGTCCGTCAACTGCTGCGGATGCGCGAAGTCGAAGCGAAGCTTGTCCGGCCGCACAGCAGAGCCCGCCTGCTTGACATGTTCGCCGAGCACGTCGCGCAACACCTTGTGGAGTAGATGGGTCGCAGTGTGGTTCGCCATCGTCGGAAAGCGGACGGCCCAGGCCGCAACCGCTCGAACCCGGTCCCCTTCGGAAAACCCGTCACCCTCGAAGAGGAGCGCCTGATCTCCCTCGAGCCCGTACGCCTCCCGCAGCTCGGCGCGGGCGCCCGATCCGTCGTCGCGCTCGATCCACCCCGCGTCCGTGACCTGGCCTCCGCCTGCCGGATAGAACGGGGACTCGCGCAGCTTCGCGAGGAAGAGCCCATCGCCGGCTTCCTCGAGCGCACCGATCTGCGTGAGCACGTCGATCTTCTCGTAACCGACGAACTCGGTGCGAAAGCCGGCGCGCTTCGCGAACTCGGCCGCGTGCTGGTCGTCTTTCGAGATGGCTCCACGCGAGCGTGTCCGCTGCTGCTCCATCAATCGAGTGAACTCCTCTTCGTTGACACCCAGCGCTCGCTCGCGCGCGAGCTCGCGAGTCAGCTCGAGTGGGAAGCCATACGTGTCGTGCAGCCGGAACGCGTCCTCTCCTGAGATGACGTCGCGCCTCTGTGCGATCTCCTCGAAGAGGCGCAGCCCGCGCTCGAGCGTCTTTCCGAAGCGGTCCTCCTCAGCGGTCAGGATGCGGTGAATCTCGTCCCGGTGCTCCCCGAGCTCCGGATAGCCGTCCTTCATCTGCTCGATCACGACGTCCGAGAGCTGCGCGAGGTACGGCGCCTGGAGTCCGACGCGGTCTCCCTGCAGCACAGCGCGGCGGATGATCCGTCGCATGACATAGCCCCGGCCCTCGTTCGACGGCGCGATGCCGTCAGCGGCGAGGAAGGTCATCCCGCGACCGTGATCGGCGAGCACGCGGTGCGCCTTCGTCGCCTCGGGCAAATCGCCGTAGGCAACGCCGCTCTGCTCGGCGATCCAGCGCATGATCGCCTGGTACACGTCGGTCTCGTAGACGGTCATGACGTCCTGCAGGATCGCCGCCGTCCGCTCGACGCCCATCCCCGTGTCGACGTTCTGCTTGGGTAGGGGCGTCAGCTTGCCGTCGACGTGGAGCTCGAACTCCATGAAGACGAGATTCCAAAATTCAAGGAAGCGTTCGCAGCGCGTGCAGCTCGGCTGGCAGTCCGGCTCGCCGCAGCCGTGCTCCTCGCCCCAGTCGTAGTACATCTCGGTGTCGGGACCGCATGGGCCCGGGCCGCCCACGGACCAGAAGTTCTCTGCCCTTGGCAGGAAGACGATGCGCTCGGCGGGCTGCCCGATCTTCACCCAGTGGTCGTAGGCGACCGTGTCTTCGCCGAGCCCGAGCTCCGGGTCGCCTGCGAAGACACTCACCCAGAAACGATCCGGGTCGATCTTCAGATGGTCGAAGACGAACTCCCAGGCAAAGTCAATCGCTCCTTCCTTGAAGTACTGGCCGAACGAGAAGTTGCCGAGCATCTCGAAGAAAGTCAGGTGCGAGCCGTCGAGCCCGACCTCGTCGATATCCGGCGTCCGGAAGCACTTCTGCACGGTCGTGAGCAGCGGAGCCGGCGGCGGCTCACGCCCGAGGAAGTAGGGCATGAGCGGCTGCATTCCTGCGGTCGTCAGAAGCGTCGAGCGGTCGTCTGCACGCGGAACGAGGGGCGCAGACGGCCGGAAGGCGTGCCCCTTGGACTCGTAAAAGGCGCGGAACCCCGCGCGCAGCTCAGCCGACGTGCGCATGGCCTCGATTGTAGGGGCGCCGTCAGGCGGTCGACCCTAGCCTCTGGCGACCTTCGGCTCCGTTCCTTCCTCGGCGGCGATCTCGTCACGGATCTTCTCGAGCGACCGCCGAATGAGCCGCGACACGTGCATCTGCGAGATGCCGACCTGCTGGGCGATCTGCGACTGCGTCAGTCCCTCGAAGAAGCGCAGATGGAGAATCGCGCGCTCCCGTTCATCGAGGACGCGGAATCCGGGCGCGAGCACCGCGCGGTCCTCCGACACGTCGTACTGATGCTCCAGCGTGCCGATCGACTCGAGCGGATCGAGATCCTCGCCGTCGTCGGTCCCGCCGCTTCCCGTCGAGAGCGAGAGCGAGGAGTAGGCGCGACCGGACTCGAGCGCCTCGAGCACCTCTTCCTCTTCGACGCCTGCTCCCTTGGCGAGCTCGGAGATCGTCGGCGAGCGCGCCAGTTGCACCGTCAGTTGCTCGACGAGCTTCGACAGTTGGACGTTGAGCTCCTGGAGCCCGCGCGGGACGCGCACCGACCAGCCCTTGTCGCGGAAGTGGCGCTTGATTTCCCCGATGATGTTCGGTGTCGCGTAGGTCGTGAGCTCGACGCCCCGATCGAGGTCGAAACGGTCGATCGCCTTGATCAACCCGATCGCGCCGATCTGGACGAGGTCATCGAGCTGCTCGCCGCGATAGGAATACCGTCGCGCGAGCGAACGCACGAGCGACATGTACCGCTCGATCAGCTGTTCGCGCGCCTGCAGGTCGCCCTTCTCGTGGTAGCGGCGCAGCAGGACCTTGTCGGACTCGTTCAACTGTGACCGCCTTTCACGGTGTCCAGCCGCTTCGTGAGCTCGACCCACTGCGAGCCGTCGCGGTCCTCGATCTGGACGGAGTCGCAGACGGCACTGAGGATCCGGCCAAGGTTGAGCGAATTCGTCCCCCCTTCCCCGAGCTCGGCACGCACAGAGGTGAACGGCCCGACGATCGTCCGGAGCTCGCCGTCGTCGACGAACACGCGGACAGTCACCTCGCGGCCGTCGCTCGGACGCTCGAGCAACGCGTCGAGTGCAAGCTCGAGGTCCTCGAGAGTCTCGAAGGAGAGGTTGAGCCGCGCGGCGAGGCCGCCCAGCACGAGATGCGCGACGCCGTGGAAAGCCCCGTCTGCAGGCAGCGTCAAGCAGATCTCGTCAGCGGTCAACGTGTCCCTCCAGTCCGGTCCCTTGGGTAGAACGAACAACCGGTGCCGCCGGTTTCGCAGTTGAGCGCTAGGACATCCACCCGCTTCGGATACTACGGATCGCCCTGAATGACCCCGGCGCCGACCACGACGTCGTCCTCATAGAGGACGGCCGCCTGCCCCGGAGCAACGCCGTAGGCGGGCTGGTCGAGCTCCAGGCGAAAACCGCCCTCCTGCAGATGGATGCGGGCCGGAACCGCCTCCGACCTGTAGCGAAGCTTCGCGTGCGCGCGATCCAGGGGCACATAGAGGTGGCCTGAGGCATCGATCGCCGTGCGCGCGAGCGCTTCGCGCCCGCCGACGACAACGGTGTTCGAGCGTGCATCGGAGCGGATCGCGTAGAGCGGCTGGTCCGCCGAGACGCCGAGCCCTTTGCGCTGGCCTGGAGTGAACCGCCAATAACCGGAATGCCGTCCGACCTCCTGTCCCTCTACGTCCACGATCGAGCCCTCCTGCGCCGCGAGCCCGCGCCGCTCGAGGAACGAGCGGTAGTCGTCGCCTGCGAGGAAGCACGCCTCCTGGCTCTCGCCTCGCCCTGCAGCTGCGAGACCGGCGCGCTCGGCCTCGGCGCGCGTCTCAGCCTTGGTCTGAGCACCGAGAGGGAACGAGATCCGGCCGAGCTTCGCCGGATCGACGCGCGCCAACATGTACGACTGGTCCTTGACAGGGTCTAATCCGCGCGCGAGCAGGAGTCTGCCGCGATGCTCGACGATCCGCGCGTAGTGCCCCGTCGCGAGCGTGTCCGCACCGGCTCGGTGCGCGAACGCGAGCAGCCTGGCGAAGCGAAAGCCGCCGTTGCAATGGATGCACGGGTTCGGCGTCTCGCCGCGTTCGTAGCCGCGCACGAACGGTTCGACTACAGAGCGACGAAACTCCTCGCGCAGGTCAAGCGTCACATGGGGGACACCGAGCGAGTGACAGGTCGCGCGTGCAGCAAGGACGGCATCGGGAGAGCAGCAGGCACGCTCCGCATCGGGCCCATCGGGATCGAGCCAAAGCCGCAAAGTGACGCCGATCGCATTCGGCAAAGACTTGAGCAGCGCCACTGCACTGTCGACGCCGCCACTCATCGCAACCGCAACCCGTCCGACCGCCCGCGGAGCGCGAAAAACGGGCCCGATCGCGTTGGCGAGCGCATCGACAGCAAGCGTCTCCCCACCAACGGAAGCAGCCTCGAGCAAAGTCAGCCCGACAAGCGAACGATCGAGCCCAGAAGCATCGGCCTCGACAATGCGCTCACCATCAAAGACGAGCCGCACGAGCGCAAACTCGGGTCCACGCGAAGAATCACCAAGGAGCTCGAGCACAAACTCAGGCTAGCGGCAATCGCCGCGAGTGCCGGCTCCGCCGGCGCTCGCCACCCAGCGCCCAAGTTCACGTCGGCACCTCTCGGCCATGAAGTCATCATGCCGCGCCGAAGGCGCGGCGGACTTCATGGCCTGGCCCTGCCGTGTCCTGCGCCCGCTGTGAACCTGGATAGCCAGGTGGGTGCCCTGCCGGCTCCCGGCTGAAAGCCGTCACCGGACGCAGGCTCCCTTAGCGTCTTTATTGGTTCTACATTGATACGCAGGCCACGAACAGGGTCGGCCGGTTTCAGCGTAGCCGCTACCTGGCAAAGCGCCATTGAATCGTCTGTGACCCGTGGAGATCCAGGCGATTGGCGAGCGCTTTGGTGACGTCCAGATCCCGACCGGGCACGTTGGGGCCGCGGTCCACGACCTGGGTCAGGACTTCTCGTCCCTGGAAGCGGATGTAGAGCCGCACGCCGCAGGGCAACACGGGATGGGCCACGCCTTCCGTCGTTTTCAGGAACGGCTTGCCACACGCGGTGCGTCGCCGCTTGGCAGTCGGTCCGTAGGGTGCGGCCTTCGCCGTGTAGTAGCCGTTCTTGGTTCCGGGCACGACAACGGCGCCGGGGAGGTTGCGGTTGCTGCCGACATCGCGCCGCGTGATCGCGACCGCCGCGATCGCGGCGATGAGCGTGATTCCGGCAAGCCACACCGCCCGCTGGACGAGCTGCGGATTCACGCGCCGACGGTGTGCAATACGTCGCCGAAGGCGTCCCGCACGAGTAGATCGAAGTCCGTCGGCAGAATTCCATCGGGCCCCGCGAACTCGCGTAGGTACATCAGGAGATACGAGCGCTCTTCGTTGCGTGCGACGTCGTCGGTGGCGTGATCGCGTGCCGCCCGTTCCAGCTCCCAGAGATTCCACTCCCTCGGGCCGTCGTTCGCGGGGATGAAAGCGACGACGCGCGCGGGCTCGGGCTTGCGCTCCGGCTCCGGCTCCGGCGGTGGCGGCGGGACCGCGACAATGCGCGGCGGCTCGGGGCTGGGCGCGGGCTCCGGTTCGCGCTCCGGCTCCGGTTCCGGCTCCGTGCGCGCCTCAGGCTGGGCGCGAACGCGAATCGGCGGGGAAGCGACGAACGGCGGCGCCTCCGCTTGAGGCTCCGAAGGCTCGACCGCAAACGGCTGACGAGCGACCACCTGTCTGGCCCAGACGACGATCTCGACGATCGCGACGATGATCCAGGCACTTGCCACCACGGCGATGATCCACCAGGTACTGAGCCGTTCGATCCCGGCGATCACGGCGACCGCAATGATGAATCCGGCCTCGATCAGGAACCGGGAGCCGACGACGGGCACGAGGGGATCCTACGGCTGTTGCTCGTCGTGCGACTCGCCCGAGGGCGCCGAGCCTTCGGACTGAGCCTCTTGCTTGCCGGAGGTCTCCGGCGCAGGCTTGTCTGCCTTGGTCTCTTCGATCTTGGGCGCCGCCGGGGCGGAGACTGGACGTGCTGCCACCGCTGCGGCGGGCCGGGTCGGGGCCGGCGGCGTGCGCGCCGATTCGGTCGCTTGCTGGACGGCGTCGACGATCGCCTGGCCGACGCCCTTGATCTCGTCCTCGCCGAGCCCTGCCGCTGCGAGCAACTGCTCGGCGCCCGTCTGAGCGCGGCCGAGGATCGCGGAAGCCTGTGCGCGCGCCCATTCCAGCGTCTGCTCGACCTCGGCACGGGCCGAGTTCGTCAGCTCGGTCGCCTGATGGCGAGACTGTTCGAGCAAGCGGTTGCCCTTCGCCTCGGCCTCGCGTAGCTCCTGCGTCGCATCGCGGTTGGCGTTTGCGAGTAGCTCACGTGCCTCGTTCCGGGCTGCGTTCAGCATCTCTGCGCGTTGACGCTCGCTCTCCTGGCGGTAGCGCTCGATCTCCGCCTCGCGATCCTGTTGCTCGCGCCGGCGGCGGCGCACCTCTTCTTCGGTCTTGGACAGCTGCGCCTCGGATGCCTTCTGCGCGTCGGCCTCGACCGTGTCCGCGAACTCGGAGGCGGTGCGAATCAGATGCAGCGCATCCATCCGCACCGCGTGCCCGGTGGGCTCGACGGATTGCCCGCTTCGGCTTGCGGCCTGGAGCACCCGCAGCTGCGCCTGGAGCTGGGCGGAGTGCCGACGGAATGACTCGAAGGCCTCCCGAACCTTGTCGGGGTCGTAGCCGTCGCCGCTCCTGGGCAGGTCTTCGAGGCGCGGGAGCGCGGTGAGCGAGGGTTGTTGTCCTGGTTCTAATGCGGCCATTTGCGGCTAGCCCTTCTGACGAAAGTATGCAGGTTTCATCGGTCGGTCCGATGCCAAGCCTTTAGGGCTTCGGTGTCTTGAGACTGATTCCAAGCTCGTCGAGCCGTTCCTTCGTCGTCGGCGCAGGTGCGCCGGTGAGGGGATCCGAGCCGCTGGCGGTCTTCGGGAAGGCAATTACCTCGCGAATGTTGGACTCACCGGCGAAAAGCGCAACGAAGCGCTCGATGCCCAGCGCGAACCCTCCGTGTGGCGGGGCACCCATGCGAAGGGCGTCGAGGAACCAGCCGAACTTCGCCCGCGCCCCCTCGTCGGTCATCCCCATTGCGCGGAAGACGCGCTCCTGGATCTCCTGGCGGTGGATCCTGATCGAGCCCGAGCCGAGCTCCCACCCGTTCCAGATCAGGTCGTAGTGCTGGCTGAGGGCAGCGCCTGGATCGGTGTCGATCAGGTCCTCGTGGCCCTCGACCGGGCTCGTGAAGGGGTGATGCACGAATGTCCACCGGCCCGTCTCCTCATCCTTGAGGAACAGCGGGAAGTCGAGGACCCAGAGGACCTCGTCGCGCGACTCGTCGACGAGCTCGAGCTGCTGGCCGAGGTGGAGTCGGAGCGCTCCGAGCACGCGCTCCACCATCGGCGTGTTGTCCGCGACGAAGAGAACGGTCGACCCTGGCGGGCTCTGAAACGCTTCGAGCTCGCGCTCCGACAGGAACTTGGAGATCGGCGAGCGCACCTCGCCCGACTCGTCGAAGACGAGATACGCGAGACCTCTTGCGCCCCACTCCTTCGCGAACTCCTCCAGCCGCTGCAGCTCTCCGCGCGAGAACGCCTTGGGCGCCACGATGTACCGGACTGTCTCCGCGCCCGCGAAGACTCCGAACTCGGAGCCACGCGTGACTTCCCTTGCGTCCTGGATCTCGAGCCCGAAACGCACGTCCGGCTTGTCGGAGCCGTAGCGCAGCATCGCGTCGGCGTACGCCATTCGCGGGAACGGCCGTGTCGGTGGCGTGCGGCCGAGCGCTTCGAACGACGCGACGACGACCTGCTCCAATACTTCGAGGACGTCCTCGCGTGTCGGAAAGGCGAGCTCGAGATCGAGCTGCCTGAACTCGAACTGCCGGTCCGCGCGGAGGTCTTCGTCCCGCCAACACGTCGCGATCTGGTAATAGCGGTCGAGCCCGCCGATCATGAAGAGTTGCTTGAAGAGCTGCGGCGACTGGGCAAGCGCGAAGAACTTGCCCGGCTGCAGGCGCACCGGAACGAGAAAGTCACGAGCGCCCTCAGGCGTGCCGAGCGACATCGACGGCGTCCACACGTCGATGAAGCCCTGCTCCTCCATCGAACGGCGGATCGCGGCGATGACGGTCGCGGAGAGCCGCAGGTTGCGCTGCATGCGGTCGCGGCGTAGGTCGAGGTAGCGATAGCGAAGGCGGACCGGCTCCTCGACTCCCTCGTCCTCGAGCTGGAACGGCAAAGGCTCCGAGCGGGCGACGATCTCGAGCTCGTCCACCTGGATCTCGACCTCACCCGTCGGGATGTTCGGGTTCACGGCGTCGGGCGCGCGGCGAACCACTTCCCCACGTGCACGCAGGACGAACTCGGAGCGAATGTCGTGTGCGACCTTCGCAGCTTCGGGCGCACGGTCCGGGTTGACGACGAGCTGGACGATCCCCGTGTGATCGCGCAGGTCGATGAAGATCAGTCCGCCGTGATCGCGGCGGCGCGCGACCCAGCCGGCGACCGAGACGGTCTGCCCGACGCGGTCGGTGCTGACCTCGCCGCAGTAAAGATCGCGCCAGCGGTTCATCCCGTGATCCTGTCTACTAGCTCGTCGAGCGTCGCGGTGAAGTCCTCGCGGCCCTGTTGCCGAACGGTGGCCTCCGCGCCCTCCACCAACACTGTCCAGCCGGCGCCGAGCCGTGTTGCTTGGGTGAGTTGGCCCTTCGTCGAGCGCGCCGCGTAATCCATGTCGGCACTCAACCCGCGGCGACGCAGCTCGGCTAGGAGCGGAAGGATGCGAGCACGATCGCCGTCCTGCTCGCACACGAAGAACACATCGATGTGCGGCGGCTCTGCGGGATCCGACCCGATCGAAAGCAGGAGCCGCTCGATGCCGGCGCCGAAGCCGATGCCCGGCGTCGGCGGTCCACCGATCTCCTCGATGAGCCCGTCGTACCGGCCGCCACCGCAGATCGTGTCCTTCGCACCGATCGCCTCGTCCTTGAACTCGAAGGTCGTCCGCGTGTAGTAGTCGAGCCCGCGGACTAGTGTCGGCGCCAGCTGGTAGCTCACACCGTAGGCATCGACGTACTCGCGCACGCGGGTGAAGTGCTCGCGGCACTCCTCGCAGAGCGACTCGCCAATCTTCGGGGCAGTCGTCAGCAATGCCTGGACGCGCTCACTCTTCACGTCGAAGACTCTGAGCGGCGACGTCGCCCGCTTGCCGCGAGCCTCGTCGTCCAGTTCTTCGTCGTGCTCGTCGAGCCACTTCGCGAGTTGCTCGATATAGGCCGGACGGCAGTTGCGGTCGCCGATCGAGTTGAGCTCGAGCACGTAGCCGGTCACCCCGAGACGGCGAAGGAGCTCCGCGTAGAGCTGGATCACCTCCGCGTCGATCGCAGGATCGTCGGTGCCGATCGCCTCGACCGAGAGTTGCCAGTGCTCGCGGTAACGCCCCCGCTGCGGGCGGTCGTACCGCCACATCGGCCCGAGCGTGTACAGCTTTTGCGGCTGCGCTTCCCGATGAAGCCCGTGCTGGACGTAGGCGCGGCAGATCGCCGCCGTCGCCTCAGGCCGGAGCGTCAGCGAGCGGCCCCCTCGATCGGTGAACGTGTACGTCTCCTTCTGCACGACGTCGGAGCCGCCGCCGGACGTCCTGACGATCAGCTCGGTGTCCTCGAACGCCGGCGTGTCGATGCGCCTGTAGCCGTACAGCGCGCAGATGTCCTGCATCTCGCCGGTCACCCATTGCCAGAGCGGTTGTTCGGACGGAAGGATGTCGTGCGTGCCGCGCGGCGCTTCGAAGCGCGTCACGCGCGCAGCTCCGCGAGGAACGGATTCCGTGCGAGCTCCGTGCCGAGCGCCGTCTCCGGACCATGGCCCGAGTAGACGACGGTCTCGGGAGGGAATCTGTTCGCAAGCATGCGGATGGATTCGACGAGCGTGTCCCAGTCGGCACCCGGAAGATCCGTCCGGCCCACCGAGCCGGCGAACACGAGGTCGCCGGAGAAGAGCGCCCCGTCGGCGTAGTAGGCGAGATGCGCGGGAGAATGTCCGGGAACGCGGAGGGTCTGGAATGAGATGCCCGCCAGCTCGAGTGTCTCGTCGCCCTGCAAAAAGACGTCAGGTGTGTATGGGCGGAGCTCGACGCCGGGGGGCGTGAAGCTGTTGAGGTCCTCCAGCAGGATCCGCTCCTCTTCGGCCATGTGAACCGGAGCCCCGGTCGCCTCGGCGAGATCGGCCACCCCGCCCAGGTGGTCCCAGTGGCCGTGCGTGACGAGAATCGCCGTGCAACGAGCGCCTAGGGCGCCGAGCTCGTCGAGCAGGCGCGGCGCCTCCGCCCCGGGATCGACGACAACGGCTTCCGCTGCGGAGTCATCGGCCCGGACCACGTAGCAATTCGTGCCGATCGGGCCGAGCTCAAACCTGTTCACTGCGAGGCTCACGAAGCGTTTGAGTCTAACGGCGGCCTCTCTCCGGCCCTTAAGATCACCGCAGTGCAAAGCTGGAACCTGCGCGAGATCGAGACGCCGGGCGGAACGCGCTCGCCGGTCGTCCTCCGCTCCGACGCGTCGGCGCGCGCCGTCCTCATTGTGCTCGAGCCCGGACAGGCGCTCGGCGACCATCAAATGAAAGAACGCGCGCTCGTCTCCGTGATCGACGGCTCCGTCCGCGTCGAGTCAGGCGGCGAGACGATTGAGGGCGGTGAGGGCTCCTTCTTCTCCTTCGACGCAGACGAGCGGCGATCGATCTCGACCGACGAGGGCGCACGCATCCTGCTCGTGTTCGCCCCGTGGCCGGGCGAAGGCCACTACCGCGGCGACGCGAAAGTAGAGAGCTAGCGGGCCTTCGCGTTGTCGCGCCGGTTCAGGCGCTTCTGGAACACGCGGTAGGCAAGCGAGTCGGTGAAGTAGCTGAACGGGATGAAGAACGCGATCAGGAAGACCGCTGGGAAGAGCTGCTGCTGCAACGGGAGGTTGCGGTTGAACAGCATCATCGCCACTACCAGCACGGGGCCGAAGAGCAGGGCCCGCCGGGCGGACCGTCGCCACGACGGAGGCTCGATCTTCCGCCGCCCGCCTGCGCCCCTTCCGGCAGCCTGTTTCCCGCCGCCGCCTCCCTTGCGGGGCTTCGAGTCGCGCTGCCCGTTCTTTTCGGCGCGGAGCTCGGACGGTTCGACCGGGACCTCGTTGCCCTCGTCGTCGAGGTAGACGTACTCGTACTCGTGGCGGCGAGCCTTCTGGTTACGACGCCTCTGTTTCCTGGTCGGCATGCTTCCCTTAGCCTAACTCTGCGCGCTCACCGTGGAGAATTACCTTGGCCACGAGATTCGCTCCGAGGTGGTAGGCGAGGTACCGCCAGTCCGGCGCTTCGAGCAAGACAACGTCGGCGGCGTAGCCGGAGGCAAGCCGCCCGCGGCTGTCCGACCTCTCGAGCACGTGCGCGGCGTTGACGGTGCAGGCGGCGAGGGCTTCCGCCGGCGAGAGCCTGAGCTGCGTCGACGCGAGAGAGCAGATGAGCGGCAAGCTTTCGCAGAAGGCGCTCCCCGGATTGAAGTCGGTCGCCAGGGCCACGATCGCGCCCGCTTCGACGAGTGCCCGCCCCGGCGGCATAGGGCGCGCGAGGAACAGCGCGCTCGCCGGCAGGAGCACGGCGGTGACGTTGCTCCTGCCGAGCGCCGCCACGCCCTCGTCACCCGTCGCTTCGAGATGGTCGACCGATCGCGCGCCGAGCTCGATTGCGAGCGGAACCGCCCCCTGCTCCGTGAACTGGTCGCCGTGCAAGCGCAGCGCCAGACCGGCCTCGGCGCAGGCGGTGAGATAGCGCCGCGCCTGGTCGGCGTCGAACGCGCCTCGCTCGAGAAAGACGTCCGCGGCCTCCGCGATCTCCGCCGCGGCCGGGAGCACCTCGGCGAGGGCGAAGTCGAGGTACGCGTCTGCGTCGTCGAATTCCGGCGGCACTGCGTGCGCACCGAGCCACGTCGGGACACCGTCCGCGGCTTTGACGGCACGCAGTGACGCGAGCTCCGTGTCGCGATCCAGGCCGTAACCCGACTTCGATTCGAACGTTGTCGTGCCGGCGCGCAGCATCCAGCCACGGTGCTTGCGCACGGCATCGGCGAGTGCCTGCTCCCCGACCGCCCGCGTCGCTCGAACGGTCGACATGATTCCGCCGCCCGCGGCGTGGAGCTCCTCGTACGACGCGCCGCCCGCGCGCAGGGCGAATTCGTCGACGCGGTCGCCTGCGAAGCACGCGTGCGTGTGACAGTCGACGAGCCCGGGGATCGCGCAGAGACCACGCCCGTCGAGCTCGTCAACGTCGCCGTCGAGACGCGGCAGGTCACGCATACGGCCGACGGCCTCGATCGACTCGCCCGCGCAGAGGACGTACGCATCCTCCAACACGTCCACCTCGCCGAGTGCGCGCCCGCGCAACGGCGCGGCGGTGCCGGCGGGAGTGGCGAGCTGGGCGAGGTCGCGGACGAGCAGGCGGCGCTCGCCGCCCGTGGGGCTCATCCGCGTTCGGGTGGCGGCATCGGCAGCTCGAGCCCGTGCGACTCGGCAGCAGCCAGTGCCTCGGGGTAGCCCGCGTCCGCATGACGCATCACGCCGATGCCCGGATCCGCCGTCAACACGCGTTCCAGCCGTTCGGCCGCGTCCTCGGTGCCGTCGGCGACGACGACCATGCCCGCGTGGATCGAGTTGCCGATCCCGACACCGCCGCCATGGTGAACGCTCACCCACGTTGCGCCAGCGGCGACGTTGAGCAGGGCGTTCAGGATCGGCCAGTCGGCGATCGCGTCGGAGCCGTCGCGCATGGCCTCCGTCTCGCGATAGGGCGACGCGACCGAGCCGGAGTCCAGGTGATCGCGGCCGATCACCACCGGCGCCTTGACCTCCCCGGAGCGGACGAGCTCATTGATCGCGAGCCCCGCGCGGGCACGTTCTCCGAGCCCGAGCCAGCAGATCCGCGCCGGCAGGCCCTGGAACGCCACACGCGCCGCCGCGAGCTCGAGCCAGCGCTGGAGAAGCGGGTCGTCCGGGAAGAGGTCGCGGAGCACCGCGTCGATCGCCGCGATGTCCGCCGCCTCACCCGACAGCGCCGCCCACCGAAACGGGCCGACCCCACGACAGAAAAGCGGTCGGATATACGCCGGGACGAAGCCCGGATATGAGAAGGCATCCTCTACGCCGGCTTCACGGGCCTCACCTCTGAGGTTGTTGCCATAATCGAAAACATAGCTTCCTGCTCGGACGTACTCGAGCAGCCCCTCGACATGGCGCGCGATCGACGAGCGCGCCCGCAAGAGGTACTCGTCCGGGTCGGACGAGCGCAGCGCCGCAGCCTCCTCGACCGAGAGACCGGCAGGGACGTAGCCGGTGAGCGGGTCGTGCGCCGCCGTCTGATCCGTCACGAGATCGAAGTGTTCGCCGCGGCGCGCAAGCTCGGGAACGACGTCCGCAGCATTGCCGAGCAATCCGACCGAGAGTGCGAGGCCTTCCGACGCCGCTGCGCGGACGCGCGCAAGGGCATCGTCGATCGAGTCCGTCGCCTCGTCGAGGTACCGGGTTTCGATCCGCCGCTCGATGCGCGACGGATCCACTTCCACGCACAGGATCGCGGCACCGGCCATCGTCGCGGCCAAGGGTTGCGCGCCGCCCATCCCGCCGAGCCCGGCCGTCAGGATCGTGCGACCGGACAGGTCGGGCGAGCCGAAGTGTGTCTCACCGGCCGCAGAGAACGTCTGGTATGTCCCCTGCAGGATCCCCTGCGTGCCGATGTAGATCCAGCTCCCGGCGGTCATCTGGCCGTACATCGTGAGACCGAGGGCTTCGAGACGGCGGAACTCGTCCCAGGTCGCCCAGTGCGGCACGAGCATTGCGTTCGCGATCAGCACGCGAGGCGCGCCGGGGTGTGTTCGGAACACGCCGACGGGCTTGCCGCTCTGAACCAGCAGGGTCTCGTCCTCGCCGAGCTCGAGCAGCGAGCGAACGAGCGCGCGCAATGCCTCCGGATTCCGCGCGGCCTTTCCGGAGCCCCCGTAGACCACGAGCTCCTGCGGTCGCTCCGCCACCTCGGGATCGAGATTGTTGAGCAGCATCCGCAACGGCGCCTCGGTCGCCCACGCGCGCGCGTGTAACTCCGAGCCTCGCGGAGCGCGGATCCTGGCCAGGTCGCCGCACAGCTCCTCGACCAGGACGTCCAGTGGGCGCGTCGTGCTCATGCGAGCTCCCCGGCCTCAGACTCCACCGCTGCAACCAGTGAACCATCCCGGATGGCGCTCGCCACCCGCTCGATGTCACGCGACAATGACCGGTCGTCGCCGAGGCGCGGCGAGAGCGAGCGGACGAACGCATGCGCTACGCGAACTCCCTTCCCTGGCTCGAGCGGCGCAAGGAACTCGACGGCCTGGGCGCCGGCCAGCAGCTCGATCGCGAGGGCGCGTTCGGAGTTCGCGAGGACCTGCCACGCCTTCAGTCCCGCCGCATTCCCCATCGAGACGTGATCTTCCTGGCCCGCGCTCGTCGGGATCGAGTCCACGCTCGCCGGATGGCACAACGATTTGTTTTCGCTCACCAGCGCCGCTGCGACGTATTGCGGGATCATGAAGCCAGAGTTCAGCCCGCCGTCCACGGTGAGAAAAGCAGGTAAGCCGTCGGACAGGTTTGGATTGACGAGACGTTCCACTCGGCGCTCCGAGATGTTCGCGAGCTCCGAGGTCGCCATTGCCAGCGCGTCAAGCGCGAATGCTAGCGGCTGCCCGTGGAAATTGCCGTTCGAGACGAGGAGCTCGTCTTCGACGAGAACGAGCGGATTGTCGGTTGCGGAATTCAGCTCGACGGCAACCGTTCCCTCGACGTACGCGAGCAGATCGCGCGACGCTCCGTGCACCTGCGGTGCGCAGCGCAACGAGTAGGCGTCCTGGACCTTGTCGCACCACCTGTGCGCCTCGTTGATCGCCGATCCTTCGAGTAGGCGGAGGACGTTCACAGCAGACTCGGACTGTCCACGCAGGGGGCGCAGGCGGTGGATCTGGGGAATGAAGCTCGTGCGCGATCCCTGCAGCGCCTCCAGTGACTGCGCGCAGGCGATGTCGGCGGTCTTGGCGAGCCGGCGTGCCCGCATCACGCCGAGCGCGCCGAACGCCGCCATGAACTGCGTGCCGTTGACGAGCGAGAGGCCCTCCTTCGCTGCGAGCCGCGTCGGTTCGAGACCGGCGGCCGTGAGCGCATCAGCTCCCGGCAGCAGCTCGCCGTTGTGCCAGGCCTCCCCTTCGCCGACCAGTGGCAAGGCGAGATGGGCAAGCGGCGCGAGGTCGCCACTCGCACCGACCGAACCGCGGCTCGGCACGTATGGCAGGACACCGCGGACAAGGCACTGGAGCAAAAGCTCGACAGTCTCGATGCGCGCGCCCGAATTTCCCTTCGCCAGAGCGTTCCCACGTAGCAGCATCGCGGCGCGAACGATCTCGTCCGGATACGGATCTCCGACGCCGCAGGCATGACTGCGCAGCAGCCGCAGCTGGAGCTCCTCCGTCTGCTCCTCGGGAATCGACTTCGAGACGAACCGTCCGAAGCCGGTGTTGATCCCGTACGTGTGCTCGTGCGTCCCGTGGGCGGCACGTTCCACGAGCTCGCGAGCAGCGCGCATCTTGGCGCGGGCCTCGTCCGACAACACGACCTCGGCAGCGCCGAAGGAGACCGCCCAGACGTCTTCGATCCGGAGATCCTCTCCGGTCAGGCGGATCGCGGTCGCCTGAGCCATCGCGCGGCCAGTGTAACTCCGGGCCGGGCAGACTCACGCGCCCCGCTCGAGCAGGCGCACCTCCAGCACGCGCGAACGGCTGAAGCCTTCGATTCGGAGCACGGCACCCGCCGCGGCTGCGGCAGCCCCGGCGGGCATCAGCCCGACGAGCTCTGCGCCCGCAATCTCGACACCATGCGCATGCGCTTCATCCTCGACCCGGTCGACGATCTCGTGCAGGGCGGCGGCCTCGTAGTCCTCGACGTTCATGCTGACCTGCGCACGACCGGCTCTCGGCAAGAACAGCCCGAGTGCGCGCACACCCGGAAACCCACCGCCCTTCTCGCGCACCACTGCGGCGATTGCGCGCGCGATCTCCACGTCGTTGCTGTCGAGGTTCACGTTGAACGCGATCAGCGGCCGGCGCGCGCCAACGATGACACCGCCCGCGCGCTCGTCGAGTCGTGCGGGCCCGTAGTCCGGGCGAAGCTCGCCCGTGTCGATGCGGCGCTGGAGCTCCTCGGGACCTCCGCGCCGGAAGAACGCGGGGCCTCGCTCCGGCGCCGAGTCGCCGTAGAGGAACACGGGCAGACCGAGCTCGGCGCCGATCCGATCCGCGAGCCGCAGCGCGCAATCCCGCGCCCGCTCGCGGTCTCTCGGATCGAGCGCGATGATCGGCACGACGTCTGCGGCGCCGATTCGAGGGTGAGCGCCCTCGTGACTGCGGAGGTCGATCCGTTCGCGGGCACAGGCGATTCCCGCCAGGAGGGCCTCGACGAGCAATGTGTCGTCGCCGACCAGGGTGAAGACCGACCGGTTGTGATCCGCGTCGGAGTGAATGTCGAGCACGTCGGCGTGTGTGGAGAGCGCGGACCGAAGCGCCTCGATCGTCCCGGTGTCACGTCCTTCCGAGAAGTTCGGCACCGACTCGAGCGGCAACTCCACGCGCATACTCTACGAAGGTGTGAAGGCGTACTACGACCGGCGCGCGCCCGAGTACGACGACTGGTGGCTCGGCCGGGGCTTGTACGCAGACCGGGAACGGCCCGGCTGGGAAGACGAGCTCCGCCTGCTCGAAGGCGTTATTCGAGATCTTCCGCCCGTGCGGACGCTGGACGTCGCCTGCGGCACCGGCTTTCTGACCAGGCATCTTCGTGGAGACGTCGTCGGGCTCGACGCGAGCGAGCGGATGCTCGAGGTCGCACGCGGGCAGGCTCCGCAGGCACGCTTCGAGCACGGAGATGCACTCTCCCTGCCGTTCGAGGACGACGCGTTCGACCGCGTCTTCACGAGTTACTTCTACTGTCACCTTGAAAACGAAGAGCGCGTGCGCTTCCTGGCGGAAGCATGGCGCGTCGCATCTGAGCTCGTCGTGATCGCGTCGATCCGGGGAGATGGCGACGCGTGCGAGTGCTGGGAGGACCGTCGGCTCGAGGACGGTTCGCAGTGGAGCGTCTACAAGCGTGTGTTCGAAGGGCCCGATCTGGCTGCCGAGCTCCAGGGCGAGGTCGTGTTCAAGGGCCGCTGGTTCGTCGTCGTGCGGGCTTGACCCGTCGACGCTCGTCGTACCGCTCGCTCGCTTCACTGCAGCGTGACCTGCGTGTCTGCCGCGCCTGTGTCGAGGCCGGCTATCACCTCGAGTCCTTGCCCGTGGTGAACACGCATCTCGGCCAGCGTGCCTATATGTACGGCCAGGCCCCCGGCATCGTCGAAGGAGAAGAGAGGAGGCCGTGGCGGGGCCGTGCAGGCAAAACCCTGCGGCGCTGGCTCGAGCTAGAGGAGGAGGAGTTCTACGAGACGTTCTACTGCGCATCCGTGACCCGCTGCTATCCGGGGCGAGCCCCGTCCGGCCGCGGCGATCGCACGCCGACGCCGCGCGAGCAAGAGCTCTGCTCGTTCTGGAAGGACTGGGAGCTCGAGCTGCTGAGACCGCGGCTGATCGTGCCTGTCGGCGGCCTCGCCATCCGCCGCTTGCTCGGCATCTCCGGTCTGGCTGGGTGCATCGGCCGTCGGTACGAGTTCGAAGGGGCCGCGGTCGTTCCTCTGCCCCACCCCTCCGGTGCCAGCAGTTGGCTCAACTCTCCGGCCAATCGCGAGCTCACAACGAGGGCCGCGGCCCTCGTGCGCCAGGAGCTCGCTCGCCTGTAGTGACAACGCCCATCGCTAGATTTCAAGGGTGGAGGAGCAAAACGGAACGCCCTATCGGGTGACATTCGCCCGTCTGCTCGGCTTCCTGCGTCCCTACAAGCTCTCGCTCGTCGTCTCGACGGTCCTCGCAGTCGCCTCGCAGGGTGCGCAGATCGCGCTCGTGTGGGTCACCGCACACGCGATCGACGACGCAATCACGCCGCGCGACGCCGGCAAGCTCTGGGTCTTCGTCTGGGCGATCATCGGCCTCGGTGCGCTGCGCGCGATCCTCATGGCCGCCCGGAGGCTGATCTCGGGAAAGCAGGCGCTCGCGGTCGAAATGGACATGCGCCAGGGGCTCTACGGGCACCTCGTGCGTCTTTCGTTCGGTTTCTACGATCGCCATCAGACCGGGCAGCTGATGTCTCGGGCGACCGTCGACTTGCAGGGCGTGCGCTTCTTCCTCGGCTACGGGCTCATCTTCTTCTTCCAGAACATCCTCACCGTTCTGTCGGTCACCGTCGTGCTCTTCTTCTTCGAGTGGAAGCTGGCACTGATCGTGCTCGCGATCACGCCGGTCCTCGTGGTGCTCGCCTACCGCTATAGCCACGTCGCCCACCCGACGCTCCGCGACGTGCAGCAGAAGCTCGCCGATCTGGCCACGGTTGCCGAGGAGAACATCGTCGGCGTCCACGTGGTGAAGTCGTTCGCTCAGGAGCCGCAAGAGCAGCAGAAGTTCACCGACCGCTCGGAGGCTGTCTTCCAGCAGACGCTGCGCGCCAACCGGCAGCGGGCGCTTTACGTCCCGTTCATCTCGTGGGTGCCGATGCTCGCGCAGGCCGCCGTCCTGCTGGTCGGGGCGCGCATGGTGGCGAACGGCCAGTTGACCGTCGGCGGCTTCATCGCCTTCAACCTCTACCTGGGCATGCTGATCATGCCGCTGCGTTCTCTCGGCATGTGGATCGGCCAGGCGCAGCGCGCAACTGCCTCGGGAGAACGGATCTTCCAGGTGATGGACGAGCCCGAGGAGGTCGCGGATCGACCCGATGCAGTTGCGTTGCCGGCGGGAGGCGGGCATCTGCGCTTCGAGGACGTCGGGTTCGAGTACATGGCAGGGCGCCCAGTGCTGCAGGACATCGACCTCGAGCTCGCGCCGGGAAAGACGATCGCTCTCATCGGTCATACGGGTTCGGGTAAGACGACGCTGACGTCGCTCGTCCCGCGTTTCTACGACGTGACCTCGGGTCGCGTCACGCTGGACGGTGTCGACGTGCGTGATGTCGAGCTCAACTCGCTCCGCCGTGCCATCGGCGTCATCTCGCAGGATCCATTCCTGTTCTCGGCGACCGTGCGCGAGAACATCATGTTCGGCGCTCCCGACCTCGAAGACGCCGAGGTGGAAAAGATCGCGCGGCTCGCGCAGGCGCACGAGTTCGTCGAGCGGTTGCCCGAAGGCTACGACACCGTCATCGGCGAGCGCGGCATCACGCTCTCGGGCGGCCAACGTCAGCGCCTCGCGATTGCCCGCGCGCTCGCAGTCGATCCGCGCGTGCTGATCCTCGACGATGCGACAGCGTCAGTGGACGCCTCCACCGAAGCGCGAATCCGCATTGGCCTGCGCGAGGCGATGCGTAACCGGACGACCCTGATCATCGCTCACCGTCTCTCGACGATCGCGCTGGCGGACGAGATCGTCGTGCTCGACGACGGACGCATCGCAGCCCGCGGAACGCACGAAGAGCTACTCGCGACAAGCCAGGTGTACCGCGACATCTACGACCACGGCCTGCTCGAGCGGCAGTTCGCGGACGCAGTGGAAGCGCGCGCCGAAACCGCTGCCCTCGAGGCCGCGTCCTGATGCGCTCTTTCGGTCCGCAATCGACACTGACGTATGCGACTTCTTCGGGTAGCGTCGACCGCGGGTGGCGGGTGGCGTCTTTCCCCTCCCGGGTGGGGCCGCGCGCGCGTGTACTTGAAAGAGGTCACCGCCCGTGAGGGTCTGGCAGCCGGGTACCCACTTGAGCTCGATCAAGAAGGTCGAGGTCGACGACTGGTCCTGGCGCCGGACGCGTCGGCGCATTGCAGAGCTCGGCCGGCTGACCAAGCCGTACAAGGTGCGCACTGCACTCTCCATCGTCTCGCTGCTCGCCGCGACGGCAACGGCGTTGGCGCCGCCCTTCCTCGCCAAGTACGCGGTCGACGACGGCATTCGCAAGCACGACCTCGGTTTGCTCTGGTGGATCGTCGGGGCGTTCGTCGTTGCCGGCCTGCTCAACTGGGCCATGAGCTACGTGCAGACGTACCTCACGGGCTGGGTCGGCGAGCGCATACTGGCCGACCTGCGCATTGCGCTCTTCCGTCATCTCCAGCGGCTCTCCCTCGGTTTCTACGAGCGCACCCGCGCGGGCGTGATCATCAGCCGGCTGACGAACGACGTCGAGGCCATCGACCAGCTCGTGACCGACGGTGTCACGAGCCTCGTCCAGAACAGCCTCACGCTGATCGGCACGGCGATCATCCTCTTCGTCCTCGACTGGCGGCTCGCGCTTGCGACGCTGGCTGTCATCCCACTCATGAGCATCGCAACCGTGATCTTCCGCGTCCGCTCCACCCGTGCGTATCGCGCCGTCCGCGAGCGCCTGGGTCTCGTGACGGCGACGCTCGCTGAGGACATCGCAGGCATGCGGGTCGTGCAGGCGTTCACGCGTCAGGAAACGAACACGCGGAACTTCAGGGCCGTCACCGAGCGTTACCGCGACTCGAATATGGAGACCGTCGTTCTGAACGCCCTCTACTTCCCCTTCGTGGATCTCCTGTCGTCGGTCGCGCTCGCCGTCGTGCTCGGCTACGGCGGCCATCTCTACTTCAACGGCGACGTCACGCTCGGCACGCTCTTCGCCTTCATGCTCTACGTGCAGAACTTCTTCGACCCTGTGCAGCAGCTGTCGCAGCTGTACAACACGTTCCTCTCGGCGACGGCGGCGCTCGACAAGATCATGGACGTCATGGAAGAGGAGCCGGAGGTTCTCGACCGGCCAGACGCGCAGCCTTTGCCGCAAGTGGACGGCCGGGTGACCTTCGATCGAGTCCGCTTCGGGTACGGGAGCGGGCCCGAGGTGTTGCATGAGCTCGACCTCGAGGTCCCTGCCGGAACGACCGTCGCGCTCGTCGGGCACACGGGCGCAGGCAAGTCCACGATCGCCAAGCTGCTCGCGCGGTTCTACGACCCGCGCGACGGCCGGATCACGATCGACGGGCACGACCTGCGCGACGTGACCCAGTCGTCGCTCCGGCGCCAGCTCGGCATCGTCCCGCAGGAAGGATTCCTCTTCGCCGGCACTGTGAAGGAGAACATCGCGTTCGGCCGGCCGGATGCAACGCCCGAGGACGTCGTGCAGGCTGCACAGACCGTCGGCGCACACGAGTTCATCGTGCGTCTCGAAGACGGCTACGAGACGCAGCTGCAGGAACGCGGGTCGCGCCTCTCCCTTGGCCAGCGCCAGCTCGTGGCTTTGGCGCGCGCGCTCCTCGCCGATCCCCGGCTCCTCATCCTCGACGAGGCCACGTCTTCGGTCGACATCGGGACCGAGCGCAAGATCGAGCGCGCGCTGAGGCTCCTCCTCTCGGGCCGGACGGCCTTCATCATCGCCCACCGGCTGTCCACGATTCGGGATGCCGACCTGATCGTCGTCCTGGAGCACGGCCGGATCGTCGAGCAGGGGACACACGACGAATTGCTGGCAAAACGCGGTCTCTACACGTCTCTCTATGGAGACTGGGCCGCAGACGTGGCATAATACCCGTATGGCCCTCGACAAGGAGACCGAAGAGCGAATCGAGCAGCCCATCTCGGAGGAGGCCGAGCGCGAGACCCGGCTCACTCCCGCCGAGGCGGTCAAGCAGATGAAGATCAACGTCCCGGTGCGCGGCAACCGCAAGCTGAGGCGCTTGCTCGAGCGCGTCAACGACGACACACAGCTCAAGGGGTGGTGGCACGCGTCGAACGTGAACGCGGTCGTGCGCATGCAGATCAACGACCACTCCTGGGTGCACATCCAGATCGTGGCCAACGTCGCTCTCAAGCTCCTGCGCCAGCTGACGAAGCACCACATCGAGCCTTCGGTCGTCCGCGACTACGGCTACGAGAATGATGACGCGGAGATGGTCGTGCTCCTCGGCGCGCTGACGCACTGCATCGGGATGTCGGTCCACCGTGAAGGGCACGAGGACTTCAGCCTCTTCCTTGCCGAGCCCAAGCTGCGCGAGCTCTTGCGCGACATCTACGAGGAGCCGGATCTGACCGTGATCGTCTCCGAGGTGCTCGGTGCGATCACGAGCCACCGCGACTACGGGAAGCCGCTCACGCTCGAAGCCGGAATCGTGCGCGTCGCCGATGCGCTCGACATGGAGCAGGGCCGCTCACGCATCCCGTTTGCGCGCGGCTCGATCTCGATCCACTCCCTCAGCGCGGCCGCGATCGAGGACGTTGCGATCAAGGACGGCGAGCAGCGTCCCGTCCTGATCGAGATCACCATGAACAACTCGTCCGGGATCTACCAGGTGGACAGCTTGCTGAAGGCAAAGCTCCAGGGCTCGGGTCTCGAGCAGTACGTCGAGGTCGTCGCACACATCGACACCGAGGCGGAGAAGCGCCTGGTGCCGATCTACCGGCTCGAGACCTGAAGCGGAGGTTCACTCAGGTTACGGCAGATTCTTGCCGTGCGCGTGCCGGTTTTTACAGATTCAAAATACCCCTTGTGCGGGTCGGGCGAGGGTAGGCTCCGAGCCGACTCGGCTGATGGAGAGGACCAAGGGGATTAGGGGTGCCGCAGCCCTAGATCCCGGAAGCTCCCCGCTTCCAGGTCCTCTCCACTTCTCGTGCCGCTACGCAACGAGTACTGGATCGATCAGCGCGAGCCAATCGGGAACTAGCATCCGCTTCCGCGCGACCGCATCACCACGGATCGCACGGAGCCGATCAGAGGGGTGGTTCGCCGTCCCGCGCAAGTCTGCCGCAGAACTGCCACGCGAGCTCCCCGTCGGCGCCGCCCCTCACTTTATGACGTGTCAACGCGTGGTCGTGGGTGAGGTCTTGCGACCCCGCGGTGACTCACCCCATTGCCGCCCGCTCTGCCGCGCGTAGATCACACGGTGATGGTGTTCCTCAGGGCGTGGCCGAACATGCCGACCTAACGTCTCGCGCAGCGCGCGCGGCTCGGCCGGCGGTACGGCTACCCGGTCAGCGCACCCAGAGCTGGTCGAGCAGGACACCCCACTCGGGATTGAACTGGTAGTTCCCCACGCGCTTCGAGAGCAGCGTGACGTCGAGGCCGTTCGCGTACGGGACGGCCGCGGCAGCATCGACGATCGCACGGTCGACGCGGGCCCATTCGTCCCCGGCACGAGCAGGGTCGGTCGCCTGTAGCTCGCCCGCGCGTGCCATGCGCCGGTCGAGCGCGCGGTCGCAGAACTGCGAGACGTTGCTCGTCAGCGCGGCGTCCCCCGGCACGAACGACGAGCACGAGAAGAGCGGTTTGATGAAGGTCGCGGCCGATGTGTAGTCGCGGATCCAGCCGTTCGGCCCCGTCTGGGCGCGGCGGCGAGAGTTGCTGATCGTGTCGTAGTAGGCCCGCTGCTCGCGGACGCGTACGTTTGCTCGATACCCGAGCCCGCGGAGCACGGACCCGAAGTAGGCTGCGAGGCTTTTCCGGTCCTCGTCCGACCAGACCGTCACGCGCATGCCCTTCGTCCCCGAACTCGCGACGAGCCGCAGCGCGCGGCCAACGT
>JBBRZA010000017.1:0-41300 GCA_038237145.1 Gaiellales bacterium | reverse complement strand
CGGCGTCAACGACGACACCTACGACGCAGAGCAGCACCACATCATCTCGAACGCATCCTGCACCACGAACTGTGTCGCGCCGCTCGCGAAGGTCCTGCATGACAACTTCACGGTCGAGCAGGGGTTCATGACCACCATTCACGCGTACACGAACGACCAGCAGATCCTCGACCTCCCGCACAAGGACCTCCGCCGAGCACGCGCGGCGGCGATCAACCTCATTCCGACGTCAACGGGTGCGGCTCGTGCGATCGGTCTGGTGCTGCCGGACTTGAAGGGGAAGGTGGACGGGATCTCCGTTCGAGCGCCGGTCCCGACCGGCTCGATCACCGATCTGGTCGTGCGCCTCGGGCGCGAAGTGACGGTCGACGAGGTGAACTCGGCCTACCGCGCGGCGGCCGAAGCAGGCCCGCTCGAGGGGCTCCTTCGCTACGCGGACGACCCTCTGGTTTCGACCGACATCGTGCACTCACCGTATTCCTGCATCGTCGACAGCGATCTGACGATGGCGAACGGAACAATGGCCAAGGTGTTCGGCTGGTACGACAACGAGTGGGGCTACAGCTGCCGGCTCGTCGACGTCGTGGCGAAGATCGCGGCCGACATCCCGGCGACAGTCTCCGCGTAGGTGCACCGGCCGCGGTCGGTACGCGATGCCGACGTGGGCGGCAAGCGAGTGCTCGTCCGCTCCGACCTGAACGTCCCGCTCGACGACGGGCGCATTGCGGATGAAACGCGAATTCGGGCCTCGCTGCCGACGCTACACCTGCTCCTCGAGCGGGAGGCGAGCCAGGTGACGGTCTGCTCGCATCTCGGGCGGCCCAAGGGAGAAGATCCCGCGTTCTCGCTGCGGCCGGTTACAGAACGCCTGCAAGAGCTCTTGCCCGACGATCGCCTTCGCGTGCTCGAGAACACGCGCTTCAACCCGGGCGAGACGAAGAACGATCCCCGGTTTGCGCAGGAGCTCGCAGACGGCAACGACCTCTTCGTACAGGATGCGTTCGGGTCGGTGCACCGGGCGCACGCCTCGACGGTCGGCGTGGCGCAGTTGCTTCCCGCCTACGCTGGGCTCCTGCTCGAACGCGAGCTGATCGAGCTCGGCAAGCTCCTCGGCGAGGTGGAGCCGCCCTTCGTCCTCATCTCGGGCGGCGCGAAGGTGGAGGACAAGCTCGGCGTGCTGAAGAATCTCGGCGGCAAGGCCGACGTGGTGCTCGTCGGCGGAAAGATGGCGGAGCAGATCAGAACCGACAATCCGATGCCGTTCGAAGTCGTCCTTCCGGTCGACGTCGTCGCTGCGCGCGAGTTCGCCGCAGATGCCGAGACGGAAGTCGTGCCTTACGACGCGCTGCCAGAGGGCTGGCTGGGGCTCGACATCGGTCCGGAGACTCGCGAGCTGTTCGCGCAGCACATCTCTGAGGCACGCACGATCTTCTGGAACGGGCCGATGGGCGTCTTCGAGTGGCCGCGCTTCAGCGAGGGCACGAAAGCTGTCGCCGGCGCGGTCGCATCATCCGACGCCTACGCGGTCGTGGGTGGCGCTGACTCGGCGCGCGCACTCAGCGAGCTTGGCCTCGCCGACAAGGTTTCCTGGCTCTCGACTGGCGGCGGCGCGGCCCTCGAGCTCCTCGAGGGCAAGGAGCTTCCCGGCGTCGCGGTGATTCCCGCGGCTGCGTGATGCCGCCGCTGACCGTCAGCGCCGTTCTCTCGGATGCGGGTGACGTCTATCAGCTGCTCTTCCGCCGTTCGTTCCCGATTGCGCTTGGTGTCTACGCGGTGATCGGCGGCGTCGAGATCGGCGCGAGCAGGACCAGCGGTGAAGGCACGCGGCTTGCAGCGGGCGTGCTCGCGTTCATCCTTTCGTTCGCCGGCCCGCTCCTCGTCCAAGGCGCCCTCGTCAAGATCGTGCGCAGCGTGCACGAAGGAACGCGTCCGGAAGGTGCTCTGGCTCTGCTCAACGACGCGAACAGCCGTCTCCTCTCCCTCGTCGGAGCGTCACTGATCTACTCGCTCGGCGTCGTCATCGGGTTGGTCCTGCTGATCGTCCCCGGACTGCTCGTCGCCGCGCGCTGGTCGCTGATGGCCCCGGCGATCATGCTCGAAGGGAAGCTGGCGTTCTCCGCGAAGGACCGCTCCGCGAAGATCGTTCGGGGCAGGATCGACAACGGGCTGGGAGATCGAACCTGGTTCGCATTCTGGGTCGTCGTGATCAGCTATGCACTCACCGGTGTCTTGCCGAGCGTCGCCGCCGCGACCTCCGATGTGTGGATCTGGAGCTGGGTCATCTGGATCGTTCTGAGTGCGGTGGCGGTTCCATTCCAGGCTCATGCCCTCAGCGTGCTCTACTACCGCCTCGTCGACCCGCACAAGCCGGCGATCGATCCCCAGGTCAGGACCTGGCAATCGGTCTGGGCCGGACCTTCGGAGGTCGTATGAAACTGATCGCGGGAAACTGGAAGATGTACAAGGGGCTGGGCGCCGCCGCGGAGTTCTGCCTTGGGCTCCGCGAGGCTGAGCTCGAAGGTGTGGACGTGGTCGTGGCCCCGCCACACGTTTCGCTCGCGGTCGCGGTCCAACTGCTCGCCGGCACCGAGATTGCGGTCGCGGCCCAGAACGTGCACTGGGAGGAGGAGGGGGCCTACACCGGAGAGATCTCCCCCGCGATGCTCCTCGAGTTCGGCGTGTACGGCGCGATCGTCGGGCATTCGGAACGTCGTCAGTACTTCGGCGAGAACGACGAGAACGTGGGGAGGAGAGCACGAGGTGCACTCGCCGCGGGGATGTTCGTCATCGGCTGCGTTGGCGAGACGGAAGAGGAGCGCGAGCGCGGCGAGACCGACAGCGTTTTGCAACGCCAGATCTCCGCCTTCGAGGCCGACGACAACCTCGTCCTGGCGTACGAGCCCGTTTGGGCGATCGGAACGGGAAAGACGGCCACGCCGGAGATCGCGCAGGAGGCCCACGCGTTCATCAAGTCGGTGCTGGACGTCCCGGTGCTCTACGGCGGCTCGGTCAAGCCGGACAACGCCGCGACCCTCCTGAGCCAGCCCGACGTCGACGGCGCGCTCGTCGGCGGAGCGTCGCTCGAACTCGAATCCTTCGTCGCGATTTGCCAAGCCGCCGCGAACGTCCCCTCGTAGCGCTCGTCATCCTCGACGGGTGGGGCTGTGCGCCCGCGGGCCCGGGCAATGCGGTCGAGCTCGCCGACACGCCGAACTTCGACCGTCTCTGGCGGGAGTTCCCGCATACCACTCTCGACGCGTCAGGTGAGGCGGTCGGGCTGCCGCCGGGCCAGATGGGCAACAGCGAGGTTGGGCACCTGACGATCGGCTCCGGGCGCGTCTTGTTCCAGGACCTCATGCGCGTCAACAAGTCGATCGAAGATGGGTCCTTCTTCGAGAACCCGGCCCTGGTGAGCGCATTCGCGCGAGGAGAGCGGGTCCACCTGCTCGGCCTCGTCTCGTACGGCGGCGTCCACTCGCATATCGACCACCTCCGCGCGTTGTTGCGCTTCGCTCCTGAGAAGACCTGGATTCACGCGTTCACCGACGGTCGGGACGTCTCCCCCCGAGCGGCGGTCCGCGACCTGGCCGAGCTGCCGCAGGACCGGATCGCGACGATCGCTGGGCGGTACTACGCGATGGATCGCGATCAGCACTGGGAGCGGACGCAGCGCGCCTTCGACGCGATCGTTGCAGGGAAGGGCGAGCAGGCAGCCGATCCGCTCGAAGCAGTTCGCAGTAGCTACGAGCGAGGCGTAACGGATGAGTTCATCGAGCCGACCCCAGTCAGTGGCCGTCCGAGGCTTGAGCCGGGGACGGACACAGCCATCTTCTTCAACTTCCGCCCCGACAGAGCACGCCAAGGGACGATGCAGCTTCTCGAGGCAGGTGCCGATATCACCACCATGACCAGGTACCGGGCGGATCTCGAAGTGCCGGTCGCCTTCCCCGAGCAGGAAGTGTGCGAGACGCTGGCCGAGGTTCTCGCCGAGCATGGGGTGCGCCAGCTGCACGCCGGCGAGACCGAGAAGTATGCCCACGTGACCTATTTCTTCAACGGCGGCCGCGAGGCGGAGTGGACGGGGGAGACCAGGATTCTCGTGCCCTCGCCGCGGGACGTTCCGAGCTACGACCGGAAACCGGAGATGTCGGCGCGGGAACTCACCGACAGATTCGTCGGGGAGCTCGACCGCGACGGCTACGGGTTCGCCGTCGTCAACCTCGCGAATCCCGACATGGTCGGCCACACAGGATCGATCCCGGCCGCGGTGAAAGCAGTCGAGACAGCCGACGAGTGCCTCGGTCGAATCGTCGAGGCGGTCGGCCGCAAAGGTGGTGTCTCGCTGATCACCGCCGACCACGGAAATGCGGAGCAAATGCTCGAGGCAGATGGTGCAAGTCCGCATACCGCGCACACCACAAACCCCGTCCCCTTGATCGTGACCGACCCCGAAGTGACCCTCAGAGACACCGGCCAACTGGCTGATTTAGTGCCCACTGTGCTGGGGTTTTTGGGTTTCACGCAACCCTTACAGATGACCGGTAAACCCTTAACTAGCACGGACTGATACGGGCTATACTCCGGAACCTTTTGTCACTTCAGCAACCTGATTTTGGCGTCCTGCGGAAGGCACAGAAAGGCGACGAGCGAGCTTTCTCGCTCATCGTTCGTGCCTATCAGGTGCCTGTCTTCAACTATGTCCTTCGACTTGTCGGCGATCGGTCGCTGGCAGAGGACCTGACTCAGGAAGTCTTTCTGCGGGTCTTTCAGGGCCTGCCGCGTTTCTCGCTTCGCTCGAAATTCACCACTTGGCTGTTCCAGGTGACGAAGAACCGCGTGCTCGACGAGCTGCGTGCGAACGAGCGGCGGCCGCGAGCGGTCGTCGCGCTCGAAGACGTTCCTTCGCTCGAGGTCGTCGACGCGCCGTTGGAGCGGCTCGAGGCGATCGACGCCGTGTGGCGTGCCGTCGAGGGACTGAACGTCGATCTGAAGATGGCACTGCTCCTCCGTGACGTCATCGGCCTCTCGTACACCGAGATCGCCGACTCGCTCGAGATCACGCTCGCCACGGTCAAGTGGCGGATCTACAAGGCACGCGAGGACGTCCAGCTCTCGATGGCCCGCGAGGGCATCACCTTCGGCGATGAGAAACAGCCCATCGCCGAGCGCGCGGCTTCCTAAACAACTAGCGAGAGTGAGCGCGTAGCCAGGCGCTGAGGTTGCGCGCCTCGGCCGCCGGCGTCGCTCCGCGCACCGGTGCCTGAATTCGTTCGGGCTGTGGCTTGGTCGAGGGACTGCTCCCGCCGAGGCTGAACAGGCCCACGATCACCGCGACGGTCGCCACGGCCGCCGCGCCTACGATCCAAAGCCACGTGCTGCTCCCGGGCACGCTCCGGTACGTCCTGGAGTGCAGCGGCTCCGTGATGGCGGTTGCGAGCAACGGCTCGGCCGGTAACTGGGGCGCAGCCGCGAGCTCATGCGCGAAGTCGACTGCCGAGGCCGGCCGGAACCGCGGCTCGCGCGCGAGTGCGTGCATGACCGCTGCTTCGACGGGCTCCGGCACGGACGGCTCGAGATCGCGGAGCGGTGTGATGACGCCGCCCTTCTGCTGCGCGGCCAGCTCCGCGAGCGATTCGAACTCGTAGGGCGCGCGTCCCGTCAGGAGCTCGTAGACCACGGCACCAAGTGAGTAAATGTCGGTCGCGGTAGTCACTTCCTCGCCGGCGGCCTGCTCCGGCGACAGGTAGGCCGCTGTGCCGAGCACCATTCCGTGCTGTGTGAGTCGTGTCAGCTCGGCGGCCCACGCGATTCCGAAATCGGCGACCTTCAGTACGTCGTCTTCGCGAACGAGAAGATTCGCCGGCTTGACGTCGCGATGGACGAGGCCGGCATCGTGGGCGTGCTGCAGCCCGGCGCACGCCTGCAGCGCGAGCGGCACGGCTTCCAGGTACGACAGCTTTCCGCGCTGGGCGATCGTTTCGCCCGGAACGTACTCCATGACGATGTACGGGCTGCCTTCGGTCTCGCCTGCGTCGTACACATGAACGACGTTCGGATGCGAGAGTCGGCCCGCCAGCTTCGACTCCTGAAGAAAGCGCGCCCGGAAGTTGTCGTCGCCCGCCAGATGTTCCGCGAGCACCTTGACCGCGACCCGACGGTGCAGCTCCTCGTCATGCGCGAGATAGACGACCGCCATGCCGCCGTGGCCGAGCGTTCGCTCGATGCGATAGCGGCCTGCCGCGAGTGTCTCGGTCAATCGTCCCCCTCGTGCTTTTTCTTGCCCTTGCCCTTGTGCTTGCCGCTGTCGCGTGGCTTCGCGGCGGGGACGCACTGGATTCGGGAGACGAGATCGCCGACGGTCGAGGCGAGCTGCTCCTGGAACGCTCCCGGGACCCGGCCGGAGTTGATTGCTGCGATGGTTTCCTGCTGCAGCTGCCGCGCGAGGCTCAGAGCCCGGCAGTGATCGCCGCCGGCTAGCGCCTTCGCGACCTCGTCGCTCCGGGACGCCAGTGCCGAGGCAACCGGCGCAGGAAGCTTCGGTTGCGGGGCGACTCGATGCTCCGAGCCGCTCCCGCAACCAGCGAGGCAGAGCGCGACCGCAAGGGCCGCGCCCAGCTCAGGACGTCTCGTTCGGGTCTTCCTCCGCGGCAAGCTTCAGGGAACCCTGCCGTACCTGCTCGAAGTGGCGCTGCTGGATCGGGATTCCCCACTCGACGAGCTCCTGGACATCCGAGTTTCTTGCCCGCTCGTTGAGGGTCTTGAGAATCTCCCAGTGGCCGACCTCGCCCGCCTCGGCCATCGTCAGGAACTCGAAGCCGTCGAGTGCATCCGCGTCGCGGTCGAGGTAGTCGCGCATCATCTCGGTCGCTTTCTGCTTCACCTCACGAGCCTCGTCGAGGATCGCGGTCTTCTTGCCCTCGAACTCCCCGGCCACCTTGGTCGCCCGCTCTTCGGCCTGCTTGGCTTCTTCGTGCATCCGGTCCAGAGCGTTGGCCAGATCGCCATCGAGGTCGTCGAGCTTCTTCACCTTCTCCGTGGCGCCTTGTGCGGCCATCGCCAGGCCCAGCACCTCGCCGAGCTTGGCCTCCAGATTCGTCAACTCCGCCATCCCATGCCCCTTTCCTCGATTACTCGCCCCGCTCGAGCCGAGCCGCGAGCGCTTGGGGAAGACCCCGCTCGCGCATCTCGGCCTGCGTGCGCTCAATCGAATATGGGACCCGGCGGAACTCAGCAAACCTTTTCTCGAGGTCGAGCAACATCCACGCTGCGCGGGGATCCCCGTCACGCGGCTGCCCCACGGAGCCCGGGTTGAGCAGTCTCCGGCCGTCCAGCGTGACCTTCGAGCCGCCCCGTGCGGGCCCGCCGGCGACCCGGCCATCGTCCGCCGTAATCGCGAGGGCGACGTGACTGTGCCCGACGAGGATGAGCGGGGCAGACGAGAGCTCGAGGGTCGCCCTCGCCGCTTCTTCGGTCAGCACGTACTCCCAGACCGGATCACGCGCGCTGGCGTGGAAGAGATCGACGCCCTCGACGGCGCCGAAGGGCTTCAAGCTGGCAAGGAGCGCGCGCGACTCGGGCGTCAGGATTTCTTTCGTCCAGATGGCTGCGGCCGCGGCCTCGTCGTTGAACTCGCTGACCGTCAACTCCCCGAGGACGACCAGGTCGTGGTTTCCGACGAGACAGTGGTCAGTTCGATCTCTCACGACGTCGCAGCACTCGTTTGGACGCGGCCCGTAACCGACGGTGTCGCCGAGGCACCAGACGAGATCGACGCGCGCGGCGTCGATTTCTTTCAGCACCGCCTCGAGCGCGTGATAGTTAGCGTGGACGTCCGATATGACCGCGACCCGCATCAGCAGAGTCGCGACCTTAGCCGTCGCGGCACTCGTGTGGGCACTCGCCGCCGCTGCCCTTTGGCGAACGAAGGTGCCTGCCGACCTCCGGCTGCCCCGACTCGACCCGCAGGCAGTGTTCGGCGCGGATGTCGTGCGGGCGGGCGTGCGATACGAACGGTTCCTCGATTACGAGTGGCTGCTCGGCACGGTCGTCAGCCTGGTCGCCCTGGTCGTGATGGTTCGGCGCGGCCCACGACTCGCCCGCTCGCTCGGGCTCGGCCGAGTAAATGCGGGGCTGATCACGGGCGTGGTCGTCACGACAGTGCTGTGGGCGGTGTCGCTGCCATTCGATTTCGCGGCGGCCTGGTGGGAGCGGCGCCACGGCATCTCGACAGAGGATTGGGGCACGATCATCTTCACGCCATGGAGAGGGCTCCTCGGGACTACGTTCGGCACGGTCATCGTCCTTGCGATCTTCCTCCTGCTCGCGAAGCGATTCGCACGAAACTGGTGGATCGGCGCGGCAGCCGCCCTCCTCGTGCTCGGCTTCCTCTTGCAGTTCGTGCTTCCGTACGTGAACCGGTACGGGACGCATCCGATCAGAGCGCCGAAACTCGCCGCTGCCGTGAAGCAACTCGAAGCCAGCGAGCACGCCGGCCACCCGACCGTCCGCGTCGAGCCGGTGAGCGACAAGACGACTGCGGCGAATGCCTACGCGATCGGACTCGGCCCCAGTAGCAGTGTGTTCATCTGGGACACGATGCTGGACGGCCGCTTCACGCCGAGAGAGGTGCGCTTCGTCATCGGCCACGAGTTCGCGCATCTCGCGCGCCTGCACCTCTGGAAAGGGATTGCCTGGGGCGTGCTGATCGGCATCCCTCTGCTTGCAGCGATCGCCTTTGTTACCGGCCGGCGCGGCGGGCTCCGCAACCCGGCCAACGTGCCTCTCGCTCTCCTCACGCTCACTGTCCTGCAACTCGCGATTACGCCCTTCACGAATGTGGTCTCGCGCCGCTACGAGGCGGAGGCGGACTGGGTGGGCCTACAGGGCACTCAGGACCCAGAGGCGGCCAAGGGGCTTTTCAAAGGATTCGTGAAAGCCGATCTGCAGGATCCCGATCCCCCGGGCTGGGTGCACGTCTTCCTAGACACCCATCCGCCGCCGCTGACGCGGGTCGAACAGGCCGAGGCCTACGAAGCTGGCGCGCTAGCTCGCGTCCGAGCGAGGCGGCGCTTCCGGGAGGTTGCGGATCCCTTCCTGCGTCGACCACTTGGAGAACGAATCCTGCATCGCCGCCAATAGCTCCTGGAAGAACTGCGATGACATATTCACGCGCGAGACCACGACCCCGGGCACGTCGCCTTCCTCGATCTCGTGGTCGATGCGCGCAAACGTGAGCGTGAACTCGTAGGGCGAGAAAGTGACGTTGGCGAAATTCGCGTAGACCCCGGCCATCTGCTCCGGATCGAGATGGATGTTGAGTTGGCGCTCCTGGGGCTCGTCGTCCACGGCCCAACGATACTACGGGCGTGGAACACGCCTTCAGCTTCCGCCGGTTTGCGTACGCCGTCATGGCGATGGGCCTGGTTCTGGCAATCGGGACGGTCGGGTTCCGCTGGGCCATCAACGAGACGTGGATGCAGTCCTTCTACCGAGCTGTTGTCTCGAGCACGCTGACCGGCCTCGACACAGTTCCCAGCAACGACTCGGCGAGGCTCGTGACGATCTTTCTTGTCCTCGCGGGCATCAGTATCTTTGCGTACATCGGCTCGCTCGTCGTCGAGGCGATTGCGCGCGGGGTGATCGGCGGGATGTGGGCGGAGCGAAGGAGGCGAAGAGCGATCGAGGCGTTGCGCGAGCACTACATCATCTGCGGCTTCGGTCGGGTCGGTCAGCGCGTTGCCGAGGAATTTCGCCACGAAGGGGCGCAGTTCGTCGTGGTCGACTACAGCCCCGAGGCCAAGGCGGCCGCCGAGGACGAGGAGGTTCTCTTCATCGAGGGCAACGGCACCGACGACGACGATCTCCGCAGCGCCGGCCTCGAGCGCGCTCGCGGCCTCGTCGCCGCCTCGGACGACGACGCGGACAACCTCTACATCACGCTCTCTGCGCGCGCGGCAAAGCCCGACCTGCTGATCGTCGCGCGAGCGTCCAACGAGGATGCTTCCAGGAAGCTGAAGCTGGCCGGCGCTGACCGGATCGTCCAGCCCTATCAGGCAGCTGGGCGGGTAATGGCGAACCTGCTGTTGAAGCCGCAGGTGACGGCGTTCGTCGACGTCGTGACGAGCGCGGGCGGCGCCGATCTCCGTTTCGAGGAGATCGAGGTGACGGAAGGGTGCGGTCAGGGCGGCAAGACGATCCGAGACCTCGAGATTCGCAAAGCAACGGGTGCGCTGATCGTCGCGCTGCGCAAGCGCGACGGGACGTTCGATACGACCCCGACACCGGAAGCCTTCGTCGAGGTCGGGGACGTGCTGATCGCGGCAGGGACCGAGGAAGAGCTGCGCGCCCTCGAAGGCCTCTTCGCTCCGCGCGAGACGGTTGCCCGCTAACGCCGTCGACCGGCTGGCGGCACGGCTGTCCGAGCTCGCCGGTGCACCCGTCGAGCTCGAGCGGCCGGGCGATCCCGCGCACGGCGACTACGCGACGAACGTCGCGCTGCGGACCGCGCCACAGCGGAAACGACCACCACGCGGGCTGGCGGGGGAGCTCGCGGAGCGCGCGCAGGAGCTCGAGGAGATCGAGCGCGCCGAGGTCGCCGGGCCCGGATTCCTCAACCTGTGGGTGACGACCGGCTGGCTCGCCAATGCGTTGCGCGAGATCGGCTCGGACTATGGCGCCGGCGACCCTGAGCAGCCGCAAAGGATCCAGGTCGAACTGATCTCCGCCAACCCTGCCGGGCCGCTGACCGTCGGCTCTGCGCGTAACGGTGCGTACGGCGACTCCGTGGCCCGGCTGCTCGACTTCGCGGGACACAACGTCGAGCGCGAGTACTACTTCAACGACGCGGGCCGGCAGGTCGACCTCTTCCGGGCCTCGGTCGAGGCGCGGCGAAGTGGGGACGAGGTTCCCGAGGGCGGCTACCAGGGGGAGTACATCAACGAGCTCGCGGCGCTCAGGGTCGATCCGGTCGATCACATGCTGGCGGAGATCCGCCGGGAGGTCGCCGACTTCCGCATTCAGATCGACACGTGGCGGCACCAGGGGGAGATCGAGAAGGAGGTTGCCGACGTCCTGCCCCGGCTGGACACCTACGAGGCGGAGGGAACGATCTGGGCGCGCACGAGTGCTTACGGAGACGACAAAGACCGCCCGCTCGTTCGGTCGGCCGACGGGTCGTACTTGTATTTCGCCGCTGATGTGGCGTATGTGCGCGACAAGCTGGAGCGCGGTTTCTACCGCGCGATCTACGTGCTCGGAGCCGATCACCACGGCTACGTGGGGCGGCTCAAAGCGGCTGCCGCGATGCTCGGCTACGACCCTGAGCGTATCGAGGTGCTGATCTACCAGCTCGTGCACATCGTCGAGGGCGGCGAGACGAAGAAGATCTCCAAACGTCGCGGCGACGTTGTCTTCCTGCACGAGCTCGTGGAGAAGATCGGCATCGACGCGGCGCGCTGGTACCTCGTCTCTCGAGGCCACGACCAGCCGCTCGACATCGACGTCGATCTCGCGACCGAGCGCACACCAAAGAACCCCGTGTACTACGTGCAGTACGCACACGCGCGCATCGCGGGGATCCTGCGCAACGCCGAGCCTGGGAACGCCGGCCTAGCCGCGCCAAAGGAGCTCGAGCGCGAGGAGCGTGACCTGATCAAGCGGCTGGCGGAGTTCCCCGTGGTCGCTGCTGAGGCGGCCGACCGGCGCTCACCGCATGCGGTTCCCATCTACGCGATCCGCGTCGCGGACGACTTTCACCGTTTCTACCACGAGCACCGCGTGGTGGGCTCCGAGACGGAGGCGTTCCGGTTGGCGCTCGTCCGCGCGACGCAAAGCGTGATCGCTCGGGCTCTCGACCTGGTCGGAGTCGAGGCGCCCGAACGGATGTAGGGTCCCGGCTCAATATGAGCGCCAGGCTGCCCGACCGAAATCTCGCGCTCGAGCTCGTGCGCGTGACCGAGTCGGCGGCGCTGGCTGCCGGGCGCTGGGTCGGGCGCGGCGACAAGATTGCCGCCGACCAGGCTGCCGTGGATGGGATGCGGGCGATGCTCGACTCGGTTTCCATGGCCGGCGTCGTCGTGATCGGCGAGGGCGAAAAGGACGAGGCGCCGATGCTGTTCAACGGCGAGCCGGTCGGCGACGGCACCGGGCCGGAGGTCGACGTGGCGGTCGATCCACTGGAAGGAACGCGATTGACGGCGCTCGGCCAGCCGAATGCGATCGCGGTCATCGCCGTCGCCGAACGCGGCACGATGTTCTTTCCCGGCGCCGCCGTGTACATGAACAAGATCGCGGTCGGGCCGCAGGGCATCGACGCCGTCGACATCAACGCGTCGCCGGCGGAGAACGTCAATGGCGTCGCGAAGGCAAAGGGAGTGTCGACACGGGAGATCACCGTGGTGGTGCTCGAGCGTGAGCGTCATGAGGCGCTGATAGCGGAACTTCGCGCAGCCGGCGCGAAGGTCCTGTTGATTCGTGACGGTGACGTCGCAGCGGCGATAGCAGCCGCGCAGAGAGGGACCGGGGTGGACATGCTCTACGGGGTCGGCGGCACGCCCGAGGGCGTCATCTCGGCGGCGGCGCTCAAGTGCGTCGGAGGTGGCATCCAGGGGAAGTTGTGGCCACGTGACGACGAAGAGCGACAACAGCTCGTCGACGCCGGCCTCGATCCGGAGCGGGTGCTGACAACGAATGATCTCGTTGCCGGCGACGATGTCTTCGTTGCAGCGACAGGTGTCACCACCGGCTCGCTGCTGCGCGGCGTGCGTTACCTCCAAAACGGCGCGGTCACCGACTCGATCGTGATGCGCTCACGATCCGGCACGTCGCGCCGGATCGAGGCAACGCACCTGCTGGACAAGCTGGAGGCCTTGACCGGCCGCGAGTACAGATGAGCGCTGAGCGGGACCGCGCGCGGAAACGCCTGCTCGAGCTTGCCTCGGCGGACGAGAGCGTCACCGCGGCCGCCAACACCGGTTCGTACGTGTCGGGCGGCGGCGATGAATGGTCGGACATCGACCTGGCGTTAGCCATCCGCGGTGAGTTGGCGCCGGCACTCGACCGCTGGACCGAGCTCCTCTATCGGTCGTTCGCTGCAATCCACCACTGGGACCTCCCGTTCGGCTCGACCGTCTACCGCGTATTCCTGCTGCCGAACTGTTTAGAGGTCGATATCGCGTTTACTCCGGAGGCGGAGTTTGGGCCCCGTGGTCCGAACTGGCGCACGGTCTTCGGTGAGACAGTCGAGCCTGCGCAGGGCGGACCGCAGACCCGCGACGAGCTCGTCGGCCTTGCGTGGCACCACGTCCTGCACGCTCGCGCGTGCATCGAGCGTGGCTAGCCGTGGCAAGCGGAATGGCTGATCGGTGGTGTGCGGGGAATGTGCTCGCGCTCGCCTGCTTGCGCCTCGGCCACACCACGAAGTATGCGAAGGGCGCAGACCTGCTGTCGCCGGAGCTCACGGCGCCGCTCGAAGAAACACTCGTCCGCTCGCTCGACGAGGACGAGTTGCGCCGCGCACTCGCTGCCGCGGCCGTCGCGCTGGTCGCGGAGCTCGAGCGAACGGACTCAGCGCTGGCCGCGCGGCTCCGGCCGACGATCGAAGCGTTTACGAACCGGCAAACCGCGGCCTTCGCTGCGAGCTCCTAGACCGGAACCGCCTCCTTCTCCATCGCCGGTGCATACATCCCTGTCTGCGCGGAGCTGTTCATCTTGGCGCGGTGGTAGTAGGCGCGCTGAGCCGCCTCGACGTTCTCGTCGTGGCCGCGCCAGGCCTTGAGGGCTGCCGCCTGCAGGGCGCGCCCGTAGGAGAACGACACCTTCCACGGATGCGGGCCGATGGCGTTGATCGCGTTCAGCCGTCGCGTCGCCTCTTCCTCGGTTTGTCCACCTGAGAGAAACACGATGCCCGGGACCGCCGCCGGGACGTGCCGGCGGAAGCAGCGGACCGTCTCGTGCGCAATCTCGTCGTCGGACACCTGCTCGGAGCTTCCGTACCCGGGAAGCACCATGTTGGGCTTCAGCAGGATCCCTTCTGGATGGATGCGTTGATCACGCAGCTCGGTGAAGACCGCGTGCAACGTGTGCGACGTGACCTGGAAGCTCCGCTCGATCGTGTGGTCGCCGTCCATCAGCACTTCCGGCTCCACGATCGGCACGAGGCCGCCTTCCTGGCAGAGCGCGGCATAACGCGCCAGCGCGTGTGCGTTCGTCCAGATGCAGTACTCGCTGGGGATGTCCTTGCCGATCGTGATCACCGCGCGCCATTTCGCGAAGCGCGCGCCGAGCTCGCGATATTCCGCCAGCCGTTCGCGCAGCCCGTCGAGCCCTTCGGTGACCGTCTCGCCGTCGGAGAACGCGAGCGGCTTGGCGCCGGTATCGACCTTGATCCCCGGGACGATTCCCTTCGACGCGAGCAATTTGGGAAACGGGGTGCCGTCGGAGGCCTGCTGGCGGATCGTCTCGTCGTAGAGGATCACGCCGCCGATGAACTCCGCGGCTCCCTCCGTCGTGAAGAGGAGCTCTCGATATGCGCGCCGCCTCTCCTCGGTGGACTCGACCCCGATCGAGTCGAACCGTTTCTTGATCGTCCCACTGCTCTCGTCCGCCGCGAGGATGCCCTTCCCGTCGGCGACGATCGTTTCGGCGACTTTCTCCAGCTCCTGAACGTCCATTTCCGCTCCTCCCTCGGTCTTTGTCCGGGGAGAAGTATCGCCTAAGCTTTCGAATCTGGAGGGGCGACGCTGCGGCGGTTCGCCCCTCCTTTCCCGGGGCACTGGTAAGTAGCCCGAGCACGAGTACGATTCGTCCACGTGATCCGCCGTCTGGCCCTAACGGTTCTGGTCGTCGCGGCACTCGCGCCGGCCCTCCGCGGGGATGCAGCCCCGCCGGCGCTGATCCAGCCGGACGTAACCCTTGCGGGCGTCGCGGTCGGTGGGATGTCGAACGAACAGGCACAGGCGGCACTACGGCCGGCGTTCGCCAGGCCGGTCCGGCTCACGTATGACGATCGGCGCTGGCGGCTCCAGCCGAACCGCTTCGGCGGGCAGGTGACGATCGCCGACGGTGTCCTGCAAGCCCTCGCCGCACAGGCCGGCTCCGCGGTGCCGCTGGTCCCGCATGTCGACAAGAGGGAGGTGCGCTGGTTCGTGAACGCCCTCGACAAGCGCATCTCGACAGCGCCGACCGACGCGGAGGTCAACGGTCTCAAGGGCCTGCGTCCGCGGTTCACGAGGGAGAGGGCGGGCGTCAAGGTTCTACGCGGGTTGACCGTCCGCCGCATCGTGCGCGCGCTGCAGTTGCCGCAGGTGCGGCGCCTCCGTGTCGCCGTGAAGGTGCTCGAGCCCACGCGCACGGTCGCCAACTTCGGTCCCGTCATCGTCATTCGGCGTGGCGCCAACGAGCTGCGCTACTACCGGGGCGCGCGGCTGATGCGGAAGTTCGGCGTCGCGACCGGTCAATCCGTGTACCCGACGCCGACCGGGACGTTCAGCATCGTCGACAAGCAGCTGAACCCGTGGTGGCTGCCGCCGGACTCGCCCTGGGCGGCAGGCAAGGAGCCAATTCCACCAGGCCCCGGGAATCCGCTCGGCACGCGCTGGATGGGACTGTCTGCTCCCGGCGTCGGCATCCATGGCACGCCCGACGACGCATCGATCGGCTACTCCGCATCACACGGCTGCATCCGAATGCACATCTCGGATGCCGAGTGGCTGTTCCATCACGTGAAGCTCGGCACGCCGGTCGTCATCACAGACGCCTGAGCAGAGCGAGGGCTAGGTCGGAGGGCCCAGAGCTCGGCCGCCGACCACGCCGCAACGTCGTCGGCGGCGCACCGAACTGTGGGCGAGACGGTGCGGGAATTCCCTAGCCATTCGGTTAGATGGGACTGGAGAAGGAGTGGCACTGCTTTCGCAGCCTGCCCCGCCTGCGCGGTCGCCGGAAGCACGGATACGCTGCGGGTGTTCACTCGGACGAGGGAGGCGGCGCAGGTTTACGCCGCGGCCTGAATCTCTTTGGTGAGCGGAGAGAACTGCGGGCCGGACCCCACGCGGGGACTGACGTGCGGCGTCCGGCCTCCCCGCTCGCATGGCATTGCGCTCTGTGAAAGTGAGTGCCACCCCCTGTAGAGATAGGTCCTTCCTGCCGACAAACGAAGGTGGCGCACCGCAAACGGGCTGGTCGCGGGGGGCCGCAGCCTCCGACCTATTCCCGGCGGTGCGCCGAGCAATGGCTCGGGCGGTCCTCACTCCCCAGTGAGGGCCGTCCGTGTTTCACCGGTCAACCGTTCCCGAGGGGGCGGTCGCATTCACGAAGGTTGTCGCTAGAGCGTCCGTCTAGAGGATGACCTGCGTAGGGCTTACTAGCGGGGCTTTGTGAGAAGCGGACGATGGGGCTCGAACCCACGACCCTCAGCTTGGGAAGCTGATGCTCTACCAACTGAGCTACGTCCGCGTGCCCCGATTGTAGCTCCGGCGCGGCGCGGCGAAATCCCTACTCTTCGCCGTGCATGGATGCCGATGCCGTCGAGATCCGGGTCCTCGGTTGCCTGATCGAGAAGCAGCGGACGACGCCTGACGCCTACCCGCTCTCTCTGAACTCGCTGCGGCTCGCGTGCAACCAGGCGACGAACCGAGATCCCGTCGTCGCCTACGAGGAGCGCGAGATCAAGGCAGCGCTCGACCGTATGTCGAACCGGGGCTGGACACGGTTTGCCAGCGGCGCGAGCAGCCGCGCGCTGAAGTACCGGCATCTCCTGGACGCAGCGCTCCAGCTCTCCGGGCCCGAGTTGTCGCTGCTCGGCGTGCTCATGCTGCGCGGCGCGCAGACCCTCGGCGAGCTGAAGCAGCGCAGCGAGCGGTTGCATCGATTCGAGTCGATCTCGGAGGTCGCGCAGACTCTCGATGCGCTCGCGCAGCGAGAGCTCGTCGAGCGGCTGGAGCGGCGACCAGGGCAGAAGGAGGAGCGTTGGCGGCAACTCCTCGGCGCGGATTCCTCCGAGGAAACCCAACCCGAGCCCCAGGAGCCTGAAGCGCGCGGCGGCGATCAGGTCGCTGCGATCGAGGAGCGGCTCGAACGGCTCGAGCGCGCTTTCGATGACTTGCTCAGCCGCCTCGATAAGGTGCCCGACCGTGAGTAAACCCTTGGAACAGCTGAAGGAACGGCTCGGCAAGACCACCGACCTCGACCGGATCAGCCGGGTGCTCAGTTGGGACCAGCAGACGATGATGTCTCCGGCCGGATCCGACCATCGGGCCGATCACCTCGCGACGCTGCGACGGATCGCACACGATTGCTGAGCGCGGACGAGACGGGCCGCCTGCTCGACGAGTTGCGTCCGCTCGAGGAATCACTCGACCCGGACTCCGATGACGCAGCCTTGATTCGGCTGGCACGGCGCGACTACGAAAAGGCTGCGCGTGTCCCTACGGACCTGTGGGCCGAGATGGCGCATGCAGCCGCGCAGGCTCGTCCCGTGTGGCACTCTTCCTGCCAACTTTGGAACGAAACGTCGAGCTGCGGCGGCGCTATGTCGAGTGCTACGAGGGAGTCGACGAGCCGTACGACATCCTGCTCGATGACTTCGAGCCGTACACGAGCACCGCCGAAGTGCGTGAGATCTTCGACGAGCTCAAGGCCGAGCTCGTCCCGCTGATCGCCGAGCTCCGTGACACCGAAATGGACGACCCGTTCCTGGTCGGAAATTTCCCCGGTCGAGCGCCAGGAGCAAGTGGTGAAGGAGGTGGTCGAGCTCTTCGGCTTTCGCCCGAACACCTGGCGGCTCGATCCCACCCAGCATCCATTCGCTTCCGGCGCCGGTGTGGACGACGTCCGGATCACCACGAACTACGACCCAAAGACAATGAAGTCGTTCTTCTCGACCATGCACGAGTACGGACACGGCCTCTACTCACATCAGCTTCCACGGGAACTCGAACGGCTCCCGACCGGCAGCGCGTGCTCGCTCGGCATTCACGAGTCTCAGAGCAGGCTGTGGGAGAACCTCGTCGGGCGCAGCCCGCAGTTCTGGCGCTTCTTCTACGCACGCATGCAGGAGACGTATCCGGAACAGCTCGGTGGAGTCGAGCTCGACCACTTCGTGGCCGGCATCAACCGCGTCAAGCCGTCGCTGATCAGGATCAAAGCCGACGAGGTGACGTACGGGATGCACATCATCCTGCGCTTCGAGCTCGAGCAGGACATCATCAACGGCCGCGTCGAGCTGCGAGATCTTCCGCAGGTCTGGAACGAACGGATGCGCGACTACCTCGGTGTAGAGGTCCCAGACGACGCGCATGGCGTCCTCCAGGACACGCACTGGGCTTCTGGATTGATCGGCTACTTCCCGACCTACCTGCTGGGCAGTGTCATGTCGGTGCAGCTCTGGGAGAAAGCGCTCGAGGACATTCCAGATCTGGAAGACCAGATCGAGCGTGGTGAGTTCGGGGCGCTGCGCGCGTGGCTCGGCGAGCACGTGCACGCGCACGGCAGGAAGTTCTCGCCGCAGGAGACGCTCGAGCGTGCGACCGGGAACCGGATCGACGCGAAGCCGTACCTCGCGTATCTCCGCGCCAAGTACGGCGCTGGCGTGGCCGCCTAACCCGCTGGCCAGGCCTCTGCGAGCCGGCGGCGCGTCTCGGCCAGATGCTCCGGCAGCACCTTCACATCCGCAAGAACGGGCATGAAGTTCGTGTCGCCGACCCAGCGAGGCACGACGTGCAGGTGGACGTGATCGACGACGCCGGCGCCGGCGATGCGCCCGAGGTTCCAGCCGACGTTGTAACCCTGCGGCGCGTAGATCTGAGCCAGCGCATCCATGCCGGCGGAAGCCAGTCGGTGGAGCTCGAGCACTTCTTCGGCAGATAGCTCGCCGTACTCACCGATGTGCCGGACCGGCGCGACCATGAAGTGGCCCGATGAGTACGGGTACTTGTTCAGCAGCGCGATCGCATTCTCGCCCCGGTGCACGACGAGTCGCTCCTCGTCGTCGCCTTCCACTGCCATGCAGAAGACGCATCCGGGCTCCTCGTCGGCGGACTTGATGTACTCGAGGCGCCAGGGCGCCCACAGCTGCTTCACGCGGCCGAGTCTAGAGCGGCTGATCCGCGGATTCGACCGGAATGGCTTCCGGCTCGATCCGGGCGCGCAGCGTGGCGAGGAACATCATCGACCCGACCATGGCCAGGACCATGATCAGAGAAGAGGTGAGGAGGATCGCCTGGAGTGTGAGCATGTCGTGAGTGGAACGGGCCGCTCACGACTTCGGTTACGCGGTCCCGAGTCCTTCTAGGGAACCAGCGTCGCGGCGGCGAAGCGTCCAGCGCCGCCCGCCGTGAAGCGCGCCGTGACCGTGCGCTGCCCGCAGACGAGCCCGGCGGCGAGCCCGGCGGAGTAGCGCTTGACCACGCTGGGCCCGCTGACAGTCAGCTTCGAGCCGCGCGGCCCGTGGAGCTCCGCGGCGAAGACGCCGTCGAGGGGGGTCTTGAAGGTGAACGTCTTCTGCTGGCCGCGACGGGTAAAGCGCCCGCTCAGGTGCCTGAGCGTCGTCTGCTTCCAGGGCTTGAGCACGTCCTGCTCGATCGCTGCGAGAGCCGCTGCGTCCGGCGTGAACATCGGGTCGTAGTCCCACGGCGTCTCCGGGAGGCCAAGCTTCGTCTCGTTGAGATGCAGGAACGACTCGGCGAAGGACTCTCCTGGGTTCTGGAGGTAGTGCTCGCCCTCGTTGCCGGGGAAGGCCACGCCAGAGGCTTCCTTCTGACAGACGCCTTCGTAGGTCCCCCAGCGCTTCGTGCCGTAGGCGACCGCAGGCCACGGATCGTTGCTCCTGTTGTTCGCGACGTGATGACCGTACTCGTGGGTCACGACCTCTTCGACGGTGCTCCAGGGCGTGTCTTCGCCCACCGTGATGATGTCGCCGGTCGCGGGGGCGTAGCAGCCGTCCGCCTCTTGGCTCTCGCAGAGGATCCCGACCTCGGCTGGAGGAGCGAAGTAGATCTTGACCGTGGCGATTTCGCTGCCGTGCACGAGGCTGTCGATGAAGTCGGCTGCGGCCTGGTTCACCGCCGGGTCGACGGGATAGGCGCTCGACGAATAGATCGTGACTCGCGCGCCGCTCTTGACGGTGTATGCGGCGCCCCAGGCGCCCGACGGCACGGAGAGGAAGCGCAGCTGCCGGTGGACGACCCGCGAGCGAACATGTCCGATTCCTTGGCCCAATCCGAACACGCTAAGCCGTTTGACCGTCGGCCGCTCGGCCGCGGGCGACGCGCTGCTGGCCGCGAGTGCGGCGGCGATGACGAGCAGCAGAGCAAGACCCCTGCGTCCGTACGGCGCGGACATGCCCTTGTCCTCGGGGCACGGGGATGCGGTCTAGATGACCCGAATGAGGGACTGACTCAGAGCCAGCGCTTGTACTTGAAGAAGCCGATCATCCCGACGATCACGCTGATCATCAGGCCGACGACGATCCAGAACGCGGCGTGCGTGCCCTCGCCCGGGAAGAGGACGTTCATGCCGAAGATCCCCGAAATCAGCGTCAGCGGCAGCAGGACCACGGAGAAGACCGTCAGGATCCGCAGGACGTCGTTCTGGCGGTGCGAGATCACCGATTCGTTCGTGCTTTCGAGTGCTTCCACGACTTCCTTGTAGTTGTCCAGCAGGTCCCAGATGCGCTCGGACGCATCGACGAGGTCGTCGAAGTAGAGCTCGAGCTCCTCGGGGAGGAAGCGCTCGATGTGACGCTCGAGCAATCGCAGTGCGGGGCGCTGCGGCTTGATGATCTTGCGGTAGGAGATGATCTCCTGCTTCACCTTGGAGATGTCGGTGACGATCTCCTCGGAGCGGCGGTCCTCGATGTCGTCCTCGATCGAGTCGAGCTTGTAGGCGATCTTGTCGAGGATCGGGAAGCAGTAATCGAAGAGATCGTCCAGCACCTCGTAGAGAAGGCGGCCCGATCCCTTGCTGAAGAGCTGCTCACGGAAGCGCTCGTCCTCCTGCACGCGATTGAAGAGCCGGGTCACCGGGAGCAGCTGGACGTTCGAGATCGTGACGAGGTAGTCGGGGCCGAGGAAAAAGTCGAGCTCGCCGGCGTTCAGGCGTTGAACGTTCTTGTCGTACGCGGGGAAGTGGAGGACGCCGAAGAGGTAGCCGTCATCGACGTAGTCGTCGACCTTCGGCCGCTGGCGCTTCGACAGGACGTCCTCTACGTCGAGTGGGTGCCAGTCGAAGCGCTCGCGCAGCGCGTTGACCGTTTCGGGATCGATCGGCGGGTCGAGGTGGATCCAGGTGAGGCCGTTGGCGCTGAGCTCAGCGACGCGTGGTTCAGCGCGTGGGGCGACCGGCTCCGCGAACCCGCGAGGCCTCGTCCGCCGGATGCGGGGCAGGCTGGGCATCGGTACTGAGTGGCTCGTCGGTCGTTGGCGCCATGTTCGCCATCGTACCCGGGACGCCTGCGAAGGAGTCCATGCGCGGCGTGAGATGGAGGTGCGCGGGAATCCGTCTCTCGAGCGCAAGGGCGTAGGCCGAGGCGAGGACACAGATCACGGCTGCGGCCGGCCAGAGCGCGAGCGGCTCGTGCTGGAGGACGAACCCACCGACGGCCGGTCCGACGAAGAAGCCGATCTGCCACGAGGAGCTAGAGAAGGCCATGTAGCGGCCGAGCAGCTGCGGCTCCGCGAGGTCGACCACGAGCGGTGCATAGATCGCCCCGTGCAGGCACTCGGCCAGGGCGAAGACACCGACGGCGATGCCGAAGACGATCGCGGCCTGCGTGCCGGTGAACCAGGCGCCCCCGGCGAGAACCCCGAGGAACGCACCCGCCCAGACGACACCCATGAGGGCGAGGCCGCGCAGGCGGCGTTTGCCCTCCACGAGCTTCATCACCGGGAGCTGCCCGATCGCAACCCCGGCGGAGAACACAAACCAGATCACACCGATCGCAGGCTCGCTCACGTGCGCGGTGTTCTTGGCAAACGGAGGGAGGAGCTCGCTCATCACGGCAATGCCGGCGCCGATCAGGATCACGTTGAGGATGACGTAGGAGATGAAGACGCGATTCCGGGCCACGTCCGCGTAGCGTCCGGGCTCACGCCGACCCTCGCGATGGCGCGTCGACGGCACGAACTGCAGCACTCCCACGAACACGAGGAACGTCACTGCATTGAGCAGGAAGAGCAGCGTGAACGTGCTCGGGTGGGCGGTGCGAGCTATGGCGCCGGCGACGAGCGCACCGAGCGCGAAACCGACGTTCATCGTCATCCGCTGTTGGGCGAAGGCTGCGTGGCGACGTTGCGGCGGCGTCAGCGAGCTGAGCAACGTGGATTGGCTGGGCCAGAAGGACCCGGTGGCGACCCCGACGAGGAGGTTCAACGCGAACGCGTGCCACGTTTCGCGAATCAACGGGAACAGAGCAAAGGCGACGGCGGCAACCACGAGGGCACCGCTGAGCACGACTCGGGGTCCCAGCCGGTCTGCCAGTGCACCGCCGACAAAGCCCGAGGCGAAGGCAGCCAGCGAACCGGTAGCAACGACAAGACCGGCGATGCCGAGCGAGAGCCCGCGAACGTTGTGCAGGTAGATGATCAGGAACGGCCCGATGACGCCGTTCCCGAACATGTTGACCAGACCGCCCGCCTGCAGGATCCAGACGTCCCGAGGCAACTGGGGGTTGAGACTGCGCAAGTAAGAACGCACGGCAGCGCAGGCTATCGCCGACAACTTCTCCGCGAATGCCGGCTTTGCCGGCGTTCGCCACCAAGCGCTCGCAGTTCAGCCGTTGAGGCCGAGCGAAGTCATCATGGCTCGGCGCCAGCCGAGCCGGACTTCGCTCGGCGAAGTGCGCCTGGCAGGAATCGAACCTGCGACCTTGCGCTCCGGAGGCGCACGCTCTATCCCCTGAGCTACAGGCGCGGGACGACTAGTGTAGCCCGGGTGGAAGTGACCGCCCGAATCGCGACGCTCGAGCTCGCTGAGACGTTTGTCATCTCGCGCGAGTCGAGCGACACAGCGGAAGTCGTCTTCGTGGAGGTGCAGCATGGGAAGGTCTCGGGTTTCGGCGAGGCGGCTCCCATCGACCGCTACGGAGAGAGCGCCGAGTCCGCGCTCGCCTACGTCGAGGAGCACGCCGACGTGCTCGGAGACGACCCGTTTGCGCTCGAGGCGATCGAGCATCGCCTTCCTCCGCGTGAGTGGGCGGCTCGCGCTGCGATCGACGCTGCGTTGCACGACCTCCAGGGAAAGCTCGTCGACCTGCCGGTGTGGCGCCTACTTGGGTTGCAGCGCGAGGGCCCGCCGACGTCGTGGACGATCTGGCTCGGCGATCCGGACGACATGGCGGGGCGTGCAACCAGGGCCGTCGACTTCACGCGACTGAAGCTCAAGCTCGGTGCAGGCGACGGCCTCGACCTCGAACGCGTGCGCGCTGTTCGCGAGGTGACGCAGGCGCCGCTCCAGGTGGACGTGAACGAGGCGTGGACGTTCGACGAGGCGCTCGATGCCCTGCCGCAGCTCGCTGAGCTCGGCGTCGAGTACTGCGAGCAGCCGTTGCCGGCCGGCGATCCCGACGGGCCACGCCTGAAAGAGACGTCGCCGCTCCCGATCTACGTCGACGAGGATTGCCATCGGCTGAGCGACGTCGCGTTCTGCGCCGAGCGCGCACACGGCATCAACATCAAGCTCGCGAAGTGCGGCGGCATCCGCGAAGCCGTGCGTATGGCACACGCGGCTCGGGCCCTCGACCTCGGCGTGATGCTCGGCTGCATGGTCGAGTCGGGACTCGGGATCTCCGCCGGCGCGCAGATCGCGAGCCTCTGCAACCACGTCGACCTCGACGGCAACCTCCTGCTCGCGGACGATCCGTGGCCGAGCGTCGACTTCAGTGACGGCATCCAGTGGCCCTCCGACCAACCGGGACTCGGTGTCAGACAAGAAGTACCTGATCCTCGCTGAAGAGTTCTCGCACGATCCGCACTACGCGAAGACTGCGCGCGGGGTCATGCGCTACCGGCGCGATTCGGTTGTCGCGATGCTGGACTCCAGGCGCGCGGGTGAGATCGAGGACGGCGTCCCGATCGTCGGCACCGTCGACGACGCGCTCGCCTTCAACCCGAACACTGCGCTTGTCGGCGTGGTCACCCAGGGCGGCCACTTTCCGGGCGATTGGCAGGAGCTGTTGAAGAGCTGCGTCTCGAAGGGCCTCGATCTCGAGAACGGCCTACACGTTCGCCTGCGCGACATCCCCGGTCTCACCGAGGTCGCCGCCGGCCACGGAGTCGAGCTGCGCGATCTGCGCGAACCGCCCGCGGACCTGAGCACGGCTACCGGAGCGAATCTCGAGGTCGACGCAACGATCGTCCTCACGGTCGGGTCGGACTGCGCGATCGGAAAGATGACCGCGACCTGCGAGCTCGACCTCGAAGCCCGCAGGCGGGGCCTGAGGTCGGTCTTCGTCCCGACCGGGCAGACCGGGATCGCGATCGCGGGCTGGGGGATCTCGGTCGACGCCGTGGTCTCCGACTTCCTCGCGGGCGCCGCGGAGCGCCTCGTGATCGAGGGCGCGAAGAAGGGCGACCTCCTCTGGGTGGAAGGGCAGGGCGCGATCCTGCATCCGATCTACTCGGGGGTTACCGTGGGTCTGATCCACGGGAGTGCGCCGCACCTGTACGTGCTTTGCCACGAGGTGGGGCGGACGGTGGTCGAGGGTGACCCGACGGCGTCGCCGATCGTGAGCCTGGCGGAGCTGGTCGACCTCCACGAGCGCATGTCGCTGAAGCTGCGGCCGGCCAAGGTCGCAGCGATCGCCCTCAACACCTCGAGTGTGTCCGAGGAGGAGGCGCGCGCGGCGATCGCCGCCGCGGAGGCGGAAACCGGGCTGCCGGCGGATGACCCGGTTCGCTTCGGGGCGGCAAAAATACTCGATGCGGTACTCAAACTCGCGCCCTGATCTGCCGAAGAGGAGGGCATGTGGCGGATCACTGCGGTCCTGGCGTGCGCCTGCACGGCTCTAACCCTTGCGGGCGGAGCCTCGAGCACCACCTTCGGCGTCGCCGACGACGCGGGGAAGTACTCCGAGGACGGCGGCGCGAGCTTCTTCCACATGCTCACGGACCTCGGGATGACCGAGAACCGAATGGCGGTCTTCTGGGATCCTGCGAAGCCGAACACCATCTTCGACCAAGCCTTCTTCGACCGTGCGCTGCCGAATGCGATGCGCCGCGGCATCGAGGTGATCTTCGCGATCTACCCGGAACGGGCCCGCTCGCTCGTCGAGACCCCCAACGGCATCGAGCTCTTCGCGCAGTACGCGGCCAAGGTCGTGCAGCGCTACCCCTACGTCCGCAAGGTCATTTGCTTGAACGAGGGCAACCAGCCGCGCTTCCACCAGCCGCAGTTCGACGACTCCGGCAAGGGCATCTCCGGCTACGTGCAGGAGCAGGCGATGGCCGCCTGCTACGACGCGGTCAAGGCCGTCGACCCGAAGATCACCGTGATTGCCTTTGGCCTCTCGCCGCGCGGCAACGACGACTTCGAGGCCTCCAGCAACGTCTCGCACTCGCCGATCCGCTTTCTGGAGGAAGTCGGTGAGGCGTATCGCGCCAGCGGCCGGACAAAGCCGATCGCCGACGAGGTGTCGATTCACTGCTACCCCAACCTGAACACCGATGGGCCGACGATCGGGTATGCCTGGCCCAAAATCGGCTGCGCAAACTTCGGCCGCTTCAAGCAGGCGTGGTGGGACGCGTTTCACGGGACCGCACAGCCACTCTTCCAGGAAGCGGGTGACGCCGGCGCCGGACCGTACGTGCACATCTACGTGGACGAGGTCGGGTACCAGGCGAAGATCGCGCCCGAGAAAGTCGCTCTGTACACGGGCGCAGAGAACGTTCCTGCCATCGACGAAGCAACTCAAGGGTCTTACTACGCGCAACTGATCGCGATGATGGCGTGCGATCCGAACGTGGCGCTCCTGAACTTCTTCCACGCGGTCGACGAGACGAGCCTGCCGGCGTGGCAGAGCGGTCTCGTTCTGCCGGACGGCACGCGGCGTGACTCCTTCTCCATCGTCAAGAACGCGATCATGGCCAACCAGCAGTGCAGCGGCACGCCGGTGCAATGGCGTCACACAGATCGCATCGTCGGAGGGCAAGCGACCTTCAAGCTGCCGCGCTCGTTCCTCGTCCGCGCCGCCGAGGGCTTCTCGTACGACGTGAAGATCACCCGCCCGACGAGCACGCGCACGCTCACCGGTGCCGCGGGCCAGGGTGAAGCCGCCCGCGACGTCCTGTTCAAGCTGCCGAAGCTGAGGCGCGGTTCCTATCGCGTTACCGTGACACTCCATGCGGAGAGCAATCCCGACCGCACGGCCACCTTCACGCGTACCTTCCGCGCCTAGAGGGACATGTCCCGTCCGGCCGGTCTTCAACGCCGGCCGAATGCGATATAAAAACCGACATGACCGATCCGCGCGTGGCGAAGCTGGCCGATCTGCTCGTGAACTATTCGCTTGAGCTCAAGCCTGGTGAGATCGTCCGGCTCGACGGTGGGACGGTGGCAGCCCCCTTTGTCCGCGAGCTCTACCGAGCGGCACTTCGGGCCGGCGCCAATCCGCGCACGCGCGTCGAGGTCGAGGGGATCGACGTCATCGCCGTCGGAGAGGCGTCCGACGAGCAACTGACCTTCGTCTCGGAGATCGACCGTTTCGAGATCGAGAAGGTCGACGCGATCGTGACCATCTGGGCCGACCGGAACACACGCGCCCTGAGTCAGGCCGATCCGAACCGTGTCAGCAAGAAGATCGCGTCGCGGCGGACGCTGACGAACCGCCTCTGGGAGCGGATCGACCAGGGGCAGGCGAAGTGGGTCGGCACGAGGTTCCCGACCGACGCGCATGCACAGGACGCGGAGATGTCACTCACGGAGTACGAGGACTTCGTCTACGGGGCATGCCATGTGTGCGCTGACGAGGATTCCATCGCACACTGGCGCGGGGTCTCCGTCCAACTGAACGAGCGCGCGCGTGAGCTGAATACGTTCACCGAGCTGCGGATCGTCGGGCCGGACACCGACCTGCGCGTCAAGGTCGCGGGTCGCGAGTGGCTCGCGGCCGACGGCAAGTTGAACATGCCCGACGGGGAGATCTTCACGAGCCCGGTCGAGACCGAGACCGAAGGCGAGATTCGTTTCTCGTTTCCGGCGATCTTCCAGGGGCGCGGGGTGGAGGACGTTCGGCTGCGCTTCGAGGCCGGTCGCGTCGTGCGCGCCGAGGCGGGCAACGGGAACGAGTTCCTCCAGTCTCTCCTCGACATGGACGAGGGGGCGCGCATCCTCGGAGAGGTCGCCTTCGGGCTGAACTACGAGATCGACAGCTTCACGCGCGACATCCTCTTCGACGAGAAGATCGGCGGCACCATGCACTTCGCGCTCGGCTCGAGCTTCAAGAAGCTCGGCGGCCGGAACGAGTCAGGTTTGCACTGGGACATGATCTGCGACCTCCGCGCGGATGGGGAGGTCTACGCCGATGGCGAGCTCGTGTGGAAGGCAGGACACTTCCTTCACGAGCCGAGCGTCGTGACGCCCGAGCCGGTCGCGGCTTCCTGACCCGCGTCGCCGTCATCTCCGACACGCATCTCCCACGCGGGACGCGCGCGCTGCCCGAGGAGTGCGTGCGGCTGATCGCGAGCGCCGATCTCCTACTGCATGCCGGAGACTTCATTTCGGCGCAAGTCCTGCAGGAGCTGGAGAAGCTCGGCCCGCCCGTCGTCGGCGTCTCCGGAAACATGGACGAGCAAGCCTTGAAGCAGGTCCTGCCGAAGCAGCGCGTCGTCGAGGTGGACGCCGTGCAGATCGGCATGGTCCACGACCCAGGCCCGCGCGAGCGCCGCGAAGCCCGGCTCGCCGCCCGGTTCGAGGACTGCGGCGCGGTCGTCTACGGCCACACGCACGTCCCGCAGGTCGAGCGTTTCCAGCATCTGTGGGTACTGAATCCGGGCTCGCCGACCGAGCGGCGGAGTGCACCGGCCCACTCGATGATCGTCCTCAGCGTCAAGGGGACCCGGATCACGCCGGAGCTGGTCACGCTCTGACCGGCTTGCGGCTCTCCCTCCAAGGGATAGTTCCCACTTGACAAGGCGAACATGTGTTCGCTACTCTACGAACACATGTTCCCTCGCTTGGTAATCCTCCTCCTAGTCATCGCCTTCGTAGTGGGCGTTGTCGCCCGGCCCTCCGGCGGCGCGGGGAAGCCCGTGGGCTACGTGGTCAAGCCGACGGACACTCTCTGGTCGATCGCGGCCACCCACTACGCGGGCGACCCGAGGGAGGGGATCTGGGAGCTTCAGCAGCGCAATCACCTGCACAGCACGACACTCGTGCCGGGGCAGCGGTTGGTCTTGCCCTAGCGACTAGGGGTCCTATTAGTAGTAGTTACAGCTCGGTGAGTGGCAGGCCGGCTGTGTAGACCTTCTCGCCGCGGAAGAGGCGCTGCGCGGGATCCCACGGGAAGAAGATGACGACCTTCCAGGCAAGCTGCTCGCCCGAGGGCGGAAAGCCGAGCCATTCGGTCTGGTGCGTGCCGGTCACATCGGCCTCTTCGCAGACGCCCTGCGGCCCGATCACGATGTCCGTCAGGTCGAAGTGGATGTCGGGGAACGCGGAAAGGAGTTCCATGTAGAAGCTCGCCGCTCCCTCGTGGCCTTCCCAACGGTGCCCGCTCTGCGCAAGCTCGTACACGCAGTCCGATGTCAGGGTGGAGATCAGTCCGGGCAGGTCGCGCTCGTCCTCGGCGATCGAGTGGCGCTTCCAGAGCTCGCGGATCTCGTTCTGCTCCTCGTTGGAAGGTTCGCGCTTGATCAGGTCTCGGATGTCTCCGGCCACGCGCCGAGACTACAGACGGTCCCAACCTAGAATCGGCCCATGGATCTCGACATCGTCTTCCTCGGCACAGCGGGATCGATGCCGACCGCCCAGCGGGCGCCGGCGGCCCTCCTCGTGCGCCGAGGCGGCGACCGGCTGCTGTTCGACTGCGCCGAGGGGACGCAGCGCCAACTCTTGCGGTCCTCCGTCGGCCTCGTGGAGCTCGGCGAGATCTTCGTGACGCACTTCCACGCCGACCACATCCTCGGGCTCCCTGGCCTGTTCAAAACCTTCTCGCTCAGGGGGCGCGAGCGCCCGCTCGAGGTGCACGGCCCGCGTGGGCTCGTCGACCTGCTCGGCTCGTTGAAGCGCGTCGTGGGCAAGCTGTCGTACGAGGTGCGGGTGGTCGAGTTCGAGCCGGGCGACGTGCTCGAGCGGGACGGCTATCGCCTCGCTGCCTTCGCGGTCTCCCACGGTGTCCCGGCGGTCGGCTGGTCGCTGATCGAAGCAACGCGTCCAGGGCGCTTCGATGTCGAGGCGGCCGCTGCCCTCGGCGTGCCGAGTGGGCCTGCGCGTGGCGCGCTGCAGCGGGGAGAGTCGGTCGCCCTTCCTGACGGCCGTGCCGTGAGCGCCGATCAGGTGCTCGGGCCGCCGCGGCCCGGCCGCAAGATCGTGATCACCGGCGACACGGCACCGTCCGAGACGGTCGTCGAAGCAGCGTGGGGCGCGGAGGTCCTCGTGACCGAGGCGACGTTCTCGGAGGAAGAACGCGAGCGAGCACAGGAGACCATGCACCAGACGGCCGCCCAGGCCGCCGATACCGCACAACGCGCGAACATCGGGCTGCTCGCCCTGACTCACCTCTCCAACCGGTACTTCGGCCCGGAGATCGCCCGCGAAGCGCGCGAGATCTTTCCGGACACGGTCGTCCCGAAGGACTTCGACGTCGTCGAAGTGCCGTTCGCCGAGAGGGGCACACCCCAGCTCGTCAAGGGTGGGGCGCTCCACCGGCGCGAGCCTGAGGCCGTATCATCGGCGCCGGAATGACGGGCATGGTTCGAGTTGCGGTCGCCGGCGACGTGGCCGAGGCGGAGGAGATCCAGGAGATCTTGCGCTCCGCAGGTATCGACGCGGAGATCACCGACGGCGAGGACGATTCCGTGGCCGTGTCGGTCCCGGAGTCGTCGGTCGAGCAGGCGCAGGACGCAATCGAGGCCATGACCGAGCCCGAAGACGTGATCGGAGAGTTCTAACCCGAGCTCGGTGTGGGGCGGCCCTGCGTGCCGTCCGGAGAAGCGTCTAGAGTCCCAACCGACGCGAACCCCTTTAAGCCGGTCCAGTGAGGCCGGGAAGGAGTCCATGAATCTGCCTGCCCGTAAACCGTCGACCCTGCCTGTGCCGTGACCACGGTGGAGGCCCCGGCGGGAACCGTCCTGCTCGATGCTGATGCGCTCCGCCGGACGCTGTCGCGGATTGCACACGAGATCATCGAGGCAAATCCCGATCTCACCCGCGTCGCGCTCGTCGGCATCCAAACGCGCGGCGTGCCGCTCGCGCACCGCCTGCGACGGCTGATCGAGGAGCGGGCCGGCACTGAGCCCGATCTCGGCGCGGTCGACATCACGTTCTACCGCGACGACGTCCAGGTTCGGAGTGGGGCTGCGCCCCGACATTCACAGCCGGTCGTGCGCTCGACGGCACTCGACTTCCCGCTCGAAGGCAAGACCGTCGTCCTCGTCGACGACGTGCTCTACACCGGGCGCACGATTCGCGCGGCCGTCGAGGCGCTCTTCGACTACGGGCGCCCCGAGCGCATTCAACTCGCCGTCCTCGTCGACCGAGGCCACCGAGAGCTGCCGATCCGCCCCGATTACGTCGGCAAAAATCTTCCGACCTCCCGCGACGAGCGCATCCAGGTGCAGCTCGTCGAGGTGGACGAGGTCGACCGCATCCTGCTCGTTCCCGCACCAGAGGAGGCCCACGAGGATGGCTGAGATTCGCGTCATGCGGGAGGACCTGCGTCCGCCCACGTCGCCCCCAAGGCGGCACTTCATCTCGATCAAGGACGTTTCGCGCGACGACGTCGAGCGGCTACTCGCGACGGCGCGCACGCTCGAGCGGAGCATGGAACGGGAGGTAAAGAAGCTCCCGACCCTGAAAGGGCGGCTCGTGATCAATGTCTTCTACGAGTCCTCGACGCGGACGTCGTCGAGCTTCGAGCTCGCCGCCAAGCGGCTGTCGGCGGACACGATGTCGATCAAGTCGTCAGGGTCCGCGGTGGACAAGGGGGAGTCGCTCAAGGACACGGCGATCACCCTCGGCGCATACGACCCCGACGTGATCGTCATCCGCCATCCGCAGATCGGGGCGCCGAACCTCGTCGCGCGGGTGACGGAAGCCCACGTCGTAAACGCCGGCGACGGGAAGCATCAGCACCCGACCCAGGCCCTGCTCGACCTGTACACGATGCGCGAGGAGCTCGGACGGCTCGAGGGACTGCACGTTGCGATCGTCGGCGACGTCCTGCACTCGCGGGTGGCCCGGTCGCTGATCCAGGCCCTGTCGCTGATGGGCGCCCACGTCACGCTCGTCGGCCCACCTGCGCTTCTTCCTCGCGGGGTCGAGGCGATGGGATGCGAGGCGACCACCGACATCTCGGTCATCGCGGGCGCAGACGTCGTCTACGTCCTCAGGATGCAGCGCGAGCGGATGCAGGAGGGCGCCAACTACGTCCCGTCGCTGCGTGAGTACGCGGCGCGCTGGGGAGTGACGCCGGAACGTCTACGACCGGGCCAGAAGGTGATGCATCCCGGGCCGATGAACCGCGGCGTCGAGATCGACCCGCGGGTCGCCGACCACGCGGACGCCCTCATCGAGACGCAGGTGCGGGCGGGTCTCGTGACGCGGATGGCAGTCCTCTACGACCTCCTGACGAACGGCCCGATCGAAGTCAAGACCGAATCGGTGCTGGAGGTCGCGTGATGCTCTTTGCCAAGGACACTCCCGGAGAGAACATCGTCGTGCGCGGTGCGCGTGTCATCGACCCGGTCGAAGATGTGGATGCCGTTCTCGATCTGCGCGTGGATGACGGCGTGATCGCGGCACTCGGCCAGAACCTCGACACGAACTCGCACCGCGTGATCGACGCCGAGGGTCTGGTGCTCGCACCGGCCTTCGTTGACCCGCACGTGCACCTCCGCACACCCGGCCGGGAGGACGAGGAGACGATCGCCTCCGGCACGGCGGCCGCCGCTGCCGGCGGCTACTGCGCGATCCTCGCGATGCCGAACACCGACCCGGTCGTCGACTCCGCGGCAACTCTCGGCTCGTTGATCGAAGCTGCGCGGGCCGAGGCCCAGATTCCCGTCGGATTTTTGGCGGCGATCACGAAGGGCCAGTCCGGGGCGGAGCTCACGGAGATGGGCAAGCTCGCCGCAGCAGGCGCGGTCGGCTTCAGCGACGACGGTGTTCCCGTTGCTGCGCCCGGGCTGATGCGGCGCGCGCTCCAGTACGGGTCTGTGACCGGCAGACGGATTGCGCTGCACTGCGAGGAGAGAACGCTCTCGCGCGATGGTCAGATGCACGAGGGCGAGGTCTCGGCGGAGCTCGGCTTCACCGGCTATCCGTCGGTGGCCGAGAGCCTGATGGTCGAACGTGACCTCGCGCTCGCCGCGTACGAGCGACAGCCTCTCCACCTGCTTCACCTGTCTGCGTGGGAGTCGGTGCAGGCGCTCCGGCGTGCCCGTGCAGACGGCGTGCAGGCAACTGCGGAGGTGACTCCTCACCATCTCTGCCTGACCGACGAGGCGATCCGGTCACTCGACCCGAACCTGAAGATGAACCCGCCGCTTCGGTCGGCGTCGGATCGCACCGCACTGATCGAGGGGCTGAAGGACGGAACGATCGTCGCGATCGCCACAGATCATGCGCCGCATGCGCGGCACGAGAAGGATGTTCCGTTTGAGGCGGCTCCGTTCGGCGTCACAGGCCTCGAGACTGCGTTCGTCGCGCTCTACACCCACCTCGTCGAGCCGGGTCTCGTTCCGCTCGAGGTCGTGATCGAGCGGATGTCCGCCGGTCCAGCACGCGCCTACGGGCTCGACGAGCCACGCATCGCGGTCGGCTCCGCGGCGAATCTCGTCCTGCTCGACCTGAACGCGAGCTACCGGATTACCGAGGAGACGTTCCGGTCGCGCTCGGTGAACTCCTGGCTTCTGGGCGAGACGGTGAAAGGGAAGGTACGAGCGACGATCGCCGCCGGGAGGCTGGCGTTCGCGTCGTGAGCGGCTTCCTTGCTCTCGAGGACGGCACGGTCTTCCGCGGCGACTCCGTGGGGGCCGAGGGCTTCGCAGTCGGCGAAGCGGTGTTCACCACCGCGATGACGGGTTACCAGGAGGTCGTCACCGACCCGAGCTTCACCGAGCAGCTCGTGTGCTTCACAGCGCCGATGGTCGGGAACTACGGGATCGCCGAGGGCCGGTCCGAGTCGGCGCGGCCACATGCTCGCGCCGCACTGATGCGCGAGGCTCGCGGCCCGGCGTGGACGGACTGGCTGCACGAACGCGGCATCGTGGCGCTCAGCGGAATCGACACCCGCTCCCTCGTCCTGAAGCTGCGCGACGCGGGGACGATGCGCGCGGTCGCGGTCGCCGGTGACGGCTCCGTCGACCAGGCCGTCTCGGTCGCGCGGTCCCAACCGTCGATGGCGGGACGCGCGCTCGCCGGCGGAGTGTCGACTCCCAGACCGTACGTCTACTCGGACGCGGGCCTCGCGCGGATCGCCGTCGTGGATTATGGCTGCAAGCGCTCGATCCTCCGACGCCTGGCTGGTGCGGGCGCCGCCGTGACGGTGTTTCCCCACGACGCGACCGTGGACGAGCTGCTCCGCTTCGAGGGTGTGGTTCTCTCGAACGGCCCCGGCGATCCTGAGCCGCTCGAGCAGTAAGTTGCCGTCGTGCGGGAGCTGATCGGGCGCGTGCCGCTCCTGGGCATCTGCCTCGGGCACCAGCTGCTAGCACTCGCCGCAGGGCACGAGACCTACAAGCTTCCGTTCGGGCACCGCGGCGCGAACCACCCCGTTCTCGAACGCGCGTCGGGGCGCGTGCTCGTCACCAGTCAGAACCACGGCTTCGCCGTTGCGCCGTCGGAGTCCCGTGAGGCGACGTACGTGTCGCTGTACGACGGAACCGTCGAGGGGTTGGACTTCCCGCTCGAGCATGCACGGTCGGTGCAGTTCCATCCAGAAGCAGGGCCTGGCCCGCACGATGCCTGGCCGATCATCGAACGGTGGGTCGAGGAGGTGGCGTATGCCCCGGCGTCATGATCTCGAGTCGATCTGTCTGATCGGCTCCGGTCCGATCGTGATCGGGCAGGCCTGCGAGTTCGACTACGCGGGTTGTCAGGCGTTGAAGGTCCTGCGGGAGGACGGCTTTCGCACGATCGTCGTGAACTCGAATCCTGCGACGATCATGACCGACCCCGGGTTCGCGGACCGTACGTATCTCGAGCCGCTCGACCTCGAAGGCGTCGCCGACGTTCTCGGACGCGAGCGGCCCGACGCTCTCCTGCCGACGATGGGCGGCCAGACGGCTCTGAACCTCGCAAGGGAGTTGGCGGAGGCCGGCATTTTGGAGGACCTCGGCGTCGAGCTGATCGGAGCGCCGCTCGACGTCATTCGGCGCGCGGAGGATCGCGAGCTCTTCCGTGACGCCGTTCACTCGGTCGGACTGCGCACGCCGAACTCCAGAGTCGTCACCGACGTTTCCCAGCTGGCCGGCCTGGCCACGCCTGCCGTGGTCAGGCCGGCATTTACGCTCGGCGGCCACGGTGGCGGCTTCGTCGAGACGACAGAGCAGTTGCGCCGCCAGGTCGAGCTCGGAATCGCCGAGAGCCCGATCGGGCAGGTGCTCGTGGAGGAATCTGTGCGGGGCTGGGACGAGTTCGAGCTCGAAGTCGTGCGCGATCGCAAGGACAACGTGGTGATCGTCTGCTCGATCGAGAACATCGACCCGATGGGAGTCCATACCGGGGACTCCGTGACGGTCGCGCCACAGATGACGCTGTCGGATCACGCGTATCAGGAGCTGCGGGACGCCGCCATGGCCGTCGTGCGGGCGGTCGGCGTCGAGTGCGGCGGATCGAACATCCAGTTCGCGCGCGATCGGGACACGGGAGAGCTCCGCGTAATCGAGATGAACCCACGCGTCTCCCGTTCCTCTGCGCTCGCCTCGAAGGCGACCGGCTACCCGATCGCCAAGGTGGCCGCGAAGCTCGCAGTCGGCTACACCCTCGACGAGATCCCGAACGACCTCACCGGTACCACCCCCGCGAGCTTCGAGCCGACGCTCGACTACGTCGTCGTCAAGTTCCCGCGGTTTGCGTTCGAGAAGTTTCCCGGCGCCGACACGACGCTCGGAACGCAGATGAAGTCGGTCGGCGAGGCGATGGGAATCGGGCGCACGTTCATCGAAGCTTTCCGCAAGGCTCGGCGCTCTCGCGAGCTCGACGGCGAGGAGATCTGGCAGCTCGCGGACAGCGCACATCCGTGGTTTGCGGTCGAGCTCGCGAACGAGCTCGACCAACTGAGGCTGGAGGATCTGGTCGCGGACGATTTCCTGCGGATCAAGCGCGACGGCTTTTCTGACGCGGACATAGCCGCGAAGTGCGGCGCGACCGAAGAAGAGGTCCGCGCCAGGCGGCGGGCCTGGGGCGTACGCCCCTCCTATCGCCGGGTCGACTCGTGCGCCGGCGAGGTCGAGGCGGCATCGACGTACTACTACTCGACCTGGGGCGAGGCGGACGAAGCGCGCCCGCACGGCGAGAAGCCGCGCGTGGTCATTCTCGGCTCCGGTCCAAACCGCATCGGGCAGGGGATCGAATTCGACTATTGCTGCGTGCACGCGGCGCAGAGCTTCCGGGCGCTCGGCTACGAGGCCGTGATGGTGAACTGCAACCCGGAGACCGTCTCCACCGACTACGACACCTCCGACCGGCTCTATTTCGAGCCGCTCGGGCTGGAGGAGGTGCTCGCGGTTTGCGAGCGGGAGCAGCCCCACGGCGTCGCGATTCAGTTCGGCGGCCAGACGCCGTTGAAGCTCGCGCGCGGGCTCGAAGCCGCGGGCTACCCGATCATCGGGACACCGTTCGACGCGGTCGACCTGGCCGAGGACCGCGAGCGCTTCGGCGCCCTCCTCGACCGGCTCGGCATCCGGTGTCCGGAGTGGGGGATCGCACGCACGACCGCGGAGGCGCGCACGATCGCCGAGCGAATCGGCTTCCCGGTCTTGATCCGTCCCTCGTACGTGCTCGGTGGGCGCGCGATGCGCGTCTGCTACTCCCCGGACGATCTCGGCGCGATCGAGAGCCCGGTGCTGATCGACCGCTTCATCGAGAGCGCTCTCGAGGTCGACGTCGATGCGGTCTCCGACGGGCTCGAGACATACGTCGGCGCGGTCATGCAGCACGTCGAGGAGGCCGGTGTGCACTCGGGCGATTCGGCGTGCGTGCTGCCGGCGCCCTCGCTCAGTCCCGCTCGCGACGACGAGATCCGTTCGATCGTCCGAACGCTCGCGCAGGCACTCGGCGTGGTCGGCCTGCTCAATGTGCAGCTCGCCGTTGTCGACGGCAGCGTCTACGTGCTCGAGGCGAATCCACGTGCGTCGCGCACTGTTCCCTTCGCATCGAAGGCGACGGGAGTGAACCTCGTCGAGGCCGCGTGCCGCGTGATGGCCGGCGCCCGGGTTTCGGAGCTCGACCTGTTCGAGGGACAGGCTCTGGGACACGTCTCGGTGAAGGCGGCCGTGCTCCCGTTCGCCCGCTTCCCGGGCGCGGACCCGGTGCTCGGGCCCGAGATGCGGGCCACGGGAGAGGTGATGGCCAGCGCCGCCGATCTCCCGACTGCGTTCGCGAAAGCAGAGCGTGCCGCAGGCCGGCCGCTGCCGGTTGCCGGGACGGCGTTCCTCTCGGTGCGCGACGCAGACAAGCGGGCTGTCGTGCAGGTTGCCGGCGGGCTCGCCGAGCTCGGGTTCAAGTTGCTCGCCACCGCGGGCACCGCTGACACGCTCGCCTTGGCAGGGCTCGAGGTCGAACGTGTGCGCAAGGTGACGGAGGAGGGTGCAGGCCCGACGGTGGTCGATCTCATCCGCCGCGGCCGTTGCAATCTCGTCATCAACACGCCGCAGGGGTCGGGCGCGCGGACCGACGGGTATTTGATCCGCGAGGCCGCCCTCGTCGCGCGGGTCCCGTGCATCACGACGCTGTCCGGTGCTGCGGCTGCGGTGCATGCGATCGCGAACGCACGCAGCGAGGAATCACTCTCGCTGCAGGAGCTCCAGGAGCGAATCGAGCATGAGACGCGAGCGGCTTAACGTCGTCGCGAACGAGCCGGTCGGGCCGTACACGCTGCTGCGGGTCGCACGCGGCGGCATCGACCCGGGCATCCCGGGACAGTTCTTCATGCTCGAGGCACCCGGCCGCCTGCTGCCTCGGCCGATGAGTCTCTGCCTCGCGCCTCGCGGCGAGCTCGCCTTCCTGATCGACGCGATCGGGCCCGGAACCGCGGCGCTCTGCGAGCTCGAGAGCGGCGAGGCGCTCCACGTTTTCGGTCCGCTCGGGAACGGCTTCGCCCTCGAGCTGGAGCGGCCGCTGCTCGTCGGGGGCGGCATCGGGATCGCGCCGCTGCCCTACCTGTCGGAAATGCTTGGTCGGCCTCCCGCAGTGCTCGGTTTCCGCTCGGACTGGCATGCCCAGGCCGCCGAACTCGTGCCGAATGCCCAGGCTTGTGTCGAGCCGACCCTCGTGACGCAGCTGATCCCGGACGGGATGGATGTGCTGGCATGCGGGCCCGAAGCGATGCTGCAGGCGGTGCGGGCTCTGGCGCCGACCGCTCAGCTGGCCTGGGAGGCGCCGATGGCCTGCGGCTATGGAGCCTGTTACGGCTGCGCGGTGGAGATCGACGGCGTGCTGAAGCGCCTGTGCGTCGAAGGACCGGTGCTCCGTGCTGCTTAACGCCTCGGGGTGTCTCGATGCACTCACCGCGCCGGACGTCGCGCGTGGTCTCGACGCCTTCGTGACGAAGACAGTCACGCCGATGCCGCGCGACGGGAACACGCCGATCCGTATCGCGGAGACCGACGTCGGGATGCTCAACTCGATCGGGTTGGCGAATCCGGGGATCGACCGCTTCCTCACGCGCAACCTTCGTGAGCTCGGCGAGCTCGGCGTGCCCGTGTGGGTGTCGGTCGGCGGATTCGAGACCGACGACTACGCCGAGATCTGCTCGCGGCTGGACGATCACGCCGAAGTGAGTGCGATCGAGTTGAACGTCTCCTGCCCGAACGTCGAGGCGCCGGCCGAGAGCGCGGCCCAGATCGTCAGCGCTTCACGCCTGGCGACGCGGAAGCCGTTGTGGGCGAAGCTCTCACCGGCGGTGCCCGACATCGCGGAAGTGGCACGGGCCGCGCAGGCAGCGGGCGCGGACGGTCTCTCGCTCGTGAACACGATCCGCGGGCTGAAGCTCGACAGCAGGACGCTCCAGCCCGCTCTCGGCCCTGGACAGGGAGGCCTCTCGGGTCCCGCGCTCAAGCCGATCGCGTTGGCGGCGGTCGCGACGTGCTACCAGGCGACGCAGATGCCGATCGTCGGCATGGGGGGCGTGCAGACGGGTCTCGATGCGCTCGAGCTCATCGCGGCCGGGGCTCGGCATGTCGCGCTCGGGACTGTGCTCTTCGCGGATCCGGACGCACCCGCACGCGTGCGCGCGGAGTTGCACGCTGCCGCTGCCGAGCGTGGATGGAACGCATACGAAGATGCATATGCATTCGCTCATGAGGAGCTGTTGTCCGCTGGGACAACTCTCGACGACAGGTCGAGCGTCTGAGCCTCAAAAAGCCTGCTCAGAAGGCCAAACATAGTCGCTTGACCGACGCAGGTCGCTTGTTAGACTCCCGCGCTCATGGTGTCGCCCAAGACCCAGGCCGAGGCACCGATTCGTTCGCTCGATCAACGCATGGAGGCGTTGAAGAGGGCGAATGACATCCGTGTCAGACGAGCCAGACTGAAGAAGGATCTCAAGGACGGACGCGTCCAGATCGAGCAGATCCTCAGCAACCCGCCCGAGTATGTGTCGACGGCGAAGGTGTTCGACATGCTCATGGCCGTACCGAAGTTCGGGCGGGTGAAGGCGGCACGCTTCCTGAACATGTGCCGGATCAGTCAGTCGAAGACGGTGGGAGGCCTCTCCGACCGGCAACGGTCAGAGCTGATTGGCCTCTTCCACCGCTAAGCCACTGGTCCTCGTCGTCACCGGCACTTCCGGCGCCGGCAAAGGCACGCTCGAGAAGATTCTGGTCGAGCGGATGCCCGAGGTCGAGCTCGCCGTCTCCGCAACCACGCGCGAGCAGCGACCCGGTGAGCAGAACGGGCGCGAGTACTGGTTCATCACGCCTGAGAAGTTCGAGCGGCTCGTAGACGACGGAGAGTTTCTCGAGTACGTCGACCTTCCGTGGGGCGCGCGGTCGGGCACGTTGCGCTCCGAGATCGATCGCATCCAGGCGAACGGCAAGGTGCCGCTGCTCGACCTCGAAACCGACGGCGCGTTGCGCGTGCAGGAAGCGATCCCGGGATCGGTCACGATCTTCGTCGACGCGCCGACGTTCGAGGAGCTTGAACGGCGTCTGCGCGAGCGGGCGACGGAGAGCTCCGGTGAGATCCAAGTCCGACTCGACCTCGCTCGCAAGCAACAAACCCTGAAAGACCGGTTCGATCACGTGATCGTCAACGACGACGTGGAGCGGGCTACGCAGGAGCTGACGGAAATCGTCCGCCGGGAACTTCAGACCGCAGGTACCATGAGCCGTCCATGATCCATCCACGCATCGATGAGCTCCTCGAAAACGTCGACTCGCGCTATGCGCTCGTCATCGTCGCCGCCAAGAGAGCCCGCCAGATCAACGATTACCACCACCAGCTCGGTGAGGGCATCGGCTTCGACCAGGCTCCGCCACCCCTGGTGGAATCACGCTCGAAGAACTACTTGACCATGGCCCTCGAGGAAGTCGCCGAGGGCAAGCTCAAGTACAAGTACCCGAAGTAGCGCCGCCCTCTTCTCTCCGGCCTGTTGCCACCTCTGCCGAAAGGGCAGAATTGCGGCATGGCTCGGGTGCTAGTCGGAATCACCGGTGGGATTGCGGCCTATAAGGCCTGCGATCTGATTCGCCTGTTCGTGAAGGCAGGCCACGAGGTCGTCCCCCTGGTCACACCGGGGGCGGAGCGTTTCGTCAGAGCGGAGACCTTCTTTGCGCTGGCCAGACAGTCTCCCTCGCAGGATCTCTACGTTCATCTCACACGGGGCGACCTGCTGGTCGTCGCGCCGCTGACAGCCAATACGCTCGCCAAGCTCGCGCACGGGCTCGCGGACAATCTCGTCGGCGAAGCGGCGCTCGCGCACCGCGGCCCGGTCATCCTCGCGCCGGCGATGAATCCGCGCATGTGGGCGAGCCCGGCCACTCAGGCGAACGTCGAGGCCGTCCGCTCGCGTGGCGTGGTGCTCGTCGGCCCTGACGAAGGGGAGACGGCCGAGGGCGAGTGGGGCCTTGGGCGGATGGCGGAGCCGGAGGAGATCTTCCGCCACAGCCGGGAGCTGCTGGGTGAAACCGATTCGCTCGCCGGGCGCCGCGTGCTCGTCAGCGCAGGTGGGACCCGCGAGCCGCTCGACACAGTCCGGTTTCTTGCGAACCGCTCTTCCGGACGGATGGGCGTGGCGCTGGCCGAGGAAGCACGGAGGCGCGGCGCCGATGTGACGTTGCTCGCGGCGAATCTCGCAGTTCCGCCGCCGCGCGGCATCGAGGTCGTCGAGACGCCCACCGCCGCGGCGATGCTGGACGAAGCCCTGGCGCGCGGCGATGCGGATGTGGTTCTGATGGCGGCGGCCGTCGCCGACTATCGGCCGGCGGAGCCCGCTGCCGAGAAGCGTCCGAAAGACGAGCGGGCATGGCAGGTGACGCTCGAGCCGACCACCGACGTCCTGCGCACCCTCGGCGAGCGGCGCACCAACGGCCAGGTGCTGATCGGCTTCGCCGCCGAGCACGGCGACCAGGGCCTCGCGCGCGCGCGCGAGAAACTGGAGCACAAGCGCATCGACCTCGTGGTTTACAACGACATCTCGCGCGGCGATATCGGTTTCGACGCCGTAGACAACGAGATCGTCCTCATCACAGCCGAGGGGGAGCGCCGGGTGGCGAAGGCCCCGAAAGACCAGGTCGCGGTGACCATCGTCGATACGGCTGAGGAACTGTTGCGTGAGCGAGCCAGGTAGCCATCGCGTCGAGAGTGCGACGGCGGCCGAGACGATCGCTGCAATCGTCGACAACCTCGGACGGGTCGTGCATGCGCCCGGCGAGACGTTGCGCCTGTGCGTCCTCTGCCTCGTCGGCGAGGGCCATCTGATCCTCGAGGACTTT
>JBBRZA010000016.1:0-43014 GCA_038237145.1 Gaiellales bacterium | reverse complement strand
TCTCGAGCCAACGCTCGACGTCGGTGCGCCGGTAGCGGATGCCGCGGCCCACCTTGAAGCCACGCGGCCCTTTGCCCTGGCCGCGCCAGACGTACAGCGTCTGGAGCGGCACTTGGAGCAACTCGCAGAGCTGCTTGGGGGTCAGGAGCGGCGTGGTGGATTCTGTCATCGTCGGAACCTCCTTTCGGTTAGAGACAAGACCTTATCAGTGCGTCTTACCTTCCGTCGGTTTCCGCTGTCTGTTATGCTGAATTCGCAACCAAGCGAAGGGAGCAGCTCTTGAGCGCACCAGCCACACGTCCACGGAAACGCCGCAAGCCACGGAGCAACTCGATCGGCCAGGTGTTCGCGCGTGGGCTGAAAGCTCAGCGCGAAGGGCAGCGGCTAAGCCAGGCTGAGCTTGCGAAACGCTTGGTCGAGCTCGGGCACGGGATGCACCAGACCGCGATTGCGAAGATCGAGACGAATGACCGCACCGTTTCGCTCCAGGATGCGATGGCGCTTGCGGCTGCCCTCAACGTCAGTCCCGCCTACCTGATCTCCGGTGACTACTCGATGGAGAAGACGGTGGCTGTCACGCACAAGCTGAAGGTCAGCCCGCGGCAGGTTCGGCAATGGGTACGCGGCACCCGTGCCTTGCCGGGCCAGGACCCCTTCGTCTTCATGAAGGAGATTTCGCGGGACGAGGCCGCCGCCTCCTGGGGCGAGACGGACGTGCATGCCGTCCTGTCGCTCGCTCAGCAGTTGACGGACGCGACCATCGACGGGGAACATGAGCTTGCGCAGAAGCTGCTTGCCAATCTCAGAAACGAGCTCGACCGGCAGGAGGACGCGGCCGGGCTGCGGGAGTTGCAGCGTGGCTAGCGTCTGGATTACCCGCCGCCAAACCGAGAAGTCCGGTGCCCGTTTCCGTGTGATGTTCCGGCTTGGCGGTCGTGAATCGTGCCCTCGTTACGGAGGCAGCTTCGCGTCGATCCGTGAGGCGAAGACCCGCCGTGACTTCGTTGCCGGCGAGCTCGCGGCGCTTCGCGTTCCCGATCTAACCGCGCTCGATCGAGCCGTCGCGCGGCCGACGTTCGAGCAAGCGGCGCGTAACTGGCAGGCGGCCCGTGTCGACGTTGCGGAGGCGACACGCATGCAGCACCGGATCCAACTCGACAAGCTGCTGCCGCTGATCGGCCCGCGGCGGCTCGAGACGCTGACTGCACAGGACTTCATCGACGTCGTTGCGCGCCTACACGCGGCAGGGACGGCGCGTGAGACGATCCGCAAGACGGTCGGCGCCGGCGCGATGGTGCTCGACCACGCCGGGATCAGCCCCAACCCGGCACGCGACCGCTCGATCAAGCTTCCGCGGGAGGAGCCCGAGGAGATCAACCCACCGAGTGCGGAGCACGTCGAGACGGTGTACCGCCTGATGCCCTCGAAGCACCGGCTCCCCTTGCTCTGGCTCGATTGGTCTGGCGCCCGCGTCTCGAGCGTCGACCTCACCTTGGTCGGCGACTACGACGAGCAGCGACGCCGTCTGCGGCTCCGTGCCGCCACGACGAAGACACGCAAAGCCTTGTGGGTCGAGCTGCATCCCGCGCTCGCAGACGCACTCGAAACGCGGCTGGGTCCGCGCGAGGACCGCGACCTCAATGCACGCTTGTTCGCCGACAGCGGCGCCGACGCACTCCGCACCGCGATCGCGAAGGCGTGCAAGGCGGCCGGCATTCCCTTGTGGTCGCCGCACGACCTCCGCCACCGCAGAATCAGCCTGCTTCACCTGCGCGGCGAGCCGTGGGCGCGGATCGCGGAGTTCGTCGGCCAACGCGACCTGACCGTGACCGCGAACACGTACACGCACGTTCTGACCGACGAGACGGAGCTCGACTACAAGGCGCTGATTTCGCGTCGAACGTGACAGGCGTGCGCGGACGGTGCGTACCCGGGTGCGTACCTCGAAGCTAGAAAACCCGTGTTTTGCAGGCTGCTTCTAGTCCAACCTGGGGAGCTTCGCGCCAGAAAACGCGCTGCGCGCATGTTTTTCGGCGGGGCACCGGCGTCGAAACGGCGGCGAGGGGTACCCTCGCCTATCGCTTCAGTCCAGCGTCGCCGCCGCGCCTTACCTCTCCTTGTTCTGTGACGTTTGCGGCAAGGCAGAGGATCGGTTGATCTTGACCTGAGCAGGGGTTTCTGAACTGAATAGCGCATGCTCCTGAGGGAGGTCGAGTACGCTCGTCCCGCGAGCGTTCAGGAAGCCCTGCGCCTTCTTGGCGCCAACGACGGTGCTCGTGCACTCGCCGGCGGCCAGACCCTGATCAACGTCATGAAGGCGCGTGCGGCCTCGCCGGACGTCCTCGTCGACCTGGCGGACATCGGTGAGTTGCGTAGCATCGAGCTCGGCGCCGACGGGACGCTCGAGCTCGGTGCGATGATGACGTACACCGACATCGTCGAGTCTGCGGAGGCCCGTGCGCGCCCGATCCTCGGCGAGGTCTGCAACCAGATCGCCGACGTCCAGGTTCGCAACCGCGGCACGATCGGCGGGAATGTCTGCTCGAACGACCCGACGAACCATTTGCCTCCTGTACTCGTCGCGATCGGCGCGACGATGACGATCGTCGGACAGAGCGGCGAGCGCTCCGTGTCCGCCGAAGAGTTCTTCCTCGGCGTCTACATGACCGCCGTCGGGCTGGGGGAGTTGTTGACGAAGATCTCCGTTCCGCCGGGAAAGGGCGATGGCTTCGCGTCGGTGCCGATCGGAAAGGACGGGACCTGCATCGTCAACGTCGCGGCTTCGTTGGACGGTGGTGCGGCGCGCCTCGCGATCGGCTGCGTCGACGCCGTCCCGGTCCTCGTGAGACCCGAATCGACGGAGGACCACGCAGTGCGCACGGCCGTTCAGGGTGCCAATCTCGATCCGCCGTGGGACGTGCATGCCTCGGCCGACTACCGCCGGCATCTGGCTGAAGTTCTCGCCCTACGCGCGGTCGCCCAGGCCGCAGGAAGGAAGTAGCGTGGAAGCTGTCTCCCGCAAGACGATCACGGTCGACGTGAACGGCGACCAGTTCGAGCGCGAAGTCGACGCACGCCGCCTATTGATCCATTTCATTCGCGACGACCTCGACCTGACCGGAAGCCACATCGGCTGCGACACGGGGAACTGCGGCGCCTGCTCCGTGCTCCTCGACGGCACGCTCGTGAAGAGCTGCATGCTGCTCGCCGTCCAGGCGGACGGTGCGAAGATCGAGACGGTGGAAGGACTCGCGCGGGAGGGGGAGCTGAACGGCCTCCAGCAGGCGTTCTCGGATCACCATGCGCTTCAGTGCGGCTACTGCACGCCTGGGATGCTGATGAGCGCCACTGCGTTGCTGCGCCAGAACAAGAGCCCCAACGAGGACGAGATCCGCAAAGGCATCCAGGGAAATATCTGCCGCTGCACCGGCTACGTGAACATCGTCGAGGCGATCAAGGCGGCCGCGCAATGACCGAGACGACCGTCGCTCCGGAGCGCCCCCTCGTCGTCGAAGAAGGGGACGTCAAACCGGGCTTCATCGGCCAGAGCATCCCGCGCAAGGAAGACAAGCGCCTTGTCCAGGGCGAGGGCGTCTTCTTCGACGACGTCAAACGTCACGAGATGGGCTACGTCCACTTCGTACGCTCGCCGTACGCGCACGCACGCATCAAGTCCGTCGACGTCGCAAAGGCGCTCGAGCTGGACGGCGTCTACGGGACACTGACCGGCGACGAGGTCGCGATCCTCACCGACCCCTTCTTCGAGCTCTCTACGCCACCCGGCGCGAACATCAAGGACTACGCACTCGCGGTCGGGCGCGTGCGCCACGTCGGCGACCCCGTCGCCGCCGTTGTGGCACGCACTCGGGAATTGGCGCGCGACGCTGCCGAGCTCGTCGAGGTCGAGTACGAGCCTCTGCCCCATGTCCTCGACGGCGAGGAGTCGCTGAAGGACGAGGTTGTGTTGCACGAGGACGCCGGGTCGAACACCGTCTGGTCGGGCGTCTTCGACTGGGGCGACTTCGATGCTGCCCTCGCGGACGCCGACCATGTCGTCCGCATCGAACGGCTGCACTTCGACCGCTTCTCGTCGACGCCGCTCGAGTGCTCCGGCTGCCTCGTCGAGTTCAACCGCGGCACGGGCCAGTGGACGATCCACGGAAACCACCAGATGCCGGGTGTGGGTGCGATCTGGATGGCGCCGGCGCTGCGGGTCGGGATCGACAAGCTGCGATTTGTGAGCCAGGACATCGGCGGCGGCTTCGGCAACAAGATCACGCTGCATCCTCAGTACACCGCCTGTTGCCTCCTCGCCCGCAAGCTCAACCGGCCGGTGCAGTGGACAGAGTGGCGGACCGACCAGCACACGGCGAACACACATGGGAACGAGCGCACGTTCCTCGACGTCACCGTCCCCGTGAAGGCGGACGGGACGATGCTCGGCTTCTCCGTCCGCGCGATCGACGACTGCGGGGCATTTCCGCGCTACGAGCCGCTCGGCTGCATCATCTGGGCGCAGGTAACGCCGGGCTGCTACCGCTGGCGCAACATTCGCGTCGACTTCACGCAGGTCTGCACCAACAAGTCGCCGGTGGCGCCGAATCGCGGCTACTCGCGGATGCAGCATCTCTGGCTGACCGAGCGGATCGTCGACATCGTCGCCGGCGAGCTCGGCCTCGACCCGATCGAGGTGCGGAAAAAGAACTACGTCAAGCGTGACGAGTTTCCCTACGAAACGCCGAACGGGTGCGTCTACGACTCGGGCGACTATGCGCGGTGCCTCGACATCGCACTCGACCTGATCGACTACTCCTCTCTGGAGGAAAAGCGGCGCGACGCGGAATCGCGGGGCAAGCGCTTCGGCATCGGCATCGGCTCCACGCTCGACTCCGGCACGAACAACTTCGGACAGTCGATGATCATCAACCCCGAGCTGCAGTTCTCCGGGAACAACGAGGTCGCGACCGTGAAGCTCGACATCTTCGGCGAGGTGGTGGTGACGCTCGGCACGGTGCCGCAGGGGCAGGGACACGAGACGACGTCGTCGCAGGTCGTCGCCGAGATCCTCGGTTGCACGCCCGACGACGTGAACGTTCGCGCCGGACACGACACCTATTGGAACTCGACCGCCGGGTTCTCCGGGACGTACGCGTCGCAGTTCGCCGTCACGGGTTTGGGCGCGGTGAAGGGCGCCGCCGACAAGCTTGCAGGCGAGATGAAACAGCTCGCGGCTGCCGTCTTCGGCTGCTCGCCGGACGACATCGAGCTCGTGGAGAGCCAGGCGCGGATCAAGGGGAACCCCGAGGCCGCGTTGCCGTTCATGGCCCTCGGCGCGATCCTGAATGCGAACAACGCCGGACTGCCGCCGGACCTGGACGTCACTCTGAACATTCGGTACGTCTACAGGCCCCAGTTCGAGAAACCCGATCTCGAGCGCAAGTTCGGCAACCTCACCCTTACCTACGCGACGCAGATCCACGCGTGCGCGGTCGAGATCGATCCCGAGACCGGGGTGTACGAGATCGTCGACTACGCAGCGGTGGACGATTGCGGAAACCGCATTCACCCCCAGATCGTCGAGGGACAGGTGCACGGGGCCACCGCACAGGCGCTCGGAGCGGCGACGCACGAGATCTTCACCTACGACGAGGAGGGGAACCTGCTTACGCCCAACTTCTACGACTATCACGTGCCGCACGCGCTCGACATGCCGCCGATGAAGACCGGCTTCATCGAGTCGGAGTCGCCGTTCACGACGCTCGGCGCGAAGGGCATGGGGGAGGGCGGCGGGGCCGGAATCCACGCGGTCTGTGCTGCACTGCAGAACGCACTTGGCCAACGTGGCGAAGGGCCGATTGTCTGGCGCAGCTGCAATCCTTACGAGGGCGTGTGGGACCTACTGCAGAAGCCTGAGGAGACGCGCAAGCTCGTGAGCGTGGAGAGCCGATGAAAGTCAGCGGGGAGAGACAGTTCGACGCGCCGCGGAAGACGGTGTGGCAGGTCTTGAACGATCCGGCGCAGATGGCGAAGACGATGCCGGGCGTGGAGTCGTTCGACATCCAGGATGACAGGCACTGGCGCGCGCACGTGAAGATTCCGCTCGGCCTTGGCGGCTTGCGCATGTCGATCGACTTCGAGAAAACGGAGGAACGCGAGCCCGAGTTCGCCATGCTGCACGCGAAGGGCAACGGCGTCGGGGCAGTCATGAACATGGACACGTCGTTTCATCTCAGCGAGGCCGCGGATGGGACGACGAACATGAAGTGGGAGGCCGACGTGCATCTGCTCGGTCCCGTCGCGTCCATGGGCCAGCGTGTCCTGCAGCCGATCGTCAACCAGCAGGTGTCGCAGGTGCTCGGCGCGCTCGAGAAGCAGGTGCAGGAGGCGAAACAGGATGAGCATCGAGCGTGAGCCGGCCGATACGCACGTGTAGACACATCCGCCCTGCGGGAACGGATGAAGACGAACTCGGGAGCTGAGCCCCGCGCAGTTTTTCAGGCCGAACCTCGTCTCGGCGGTCCGCTTGACATGCTCACGGAGAAGTTCGGGTTCGAGTCATTTCGTCTCGGCCAAGAACAGGTTGTCGAGGCGCTTCTTGCCGGAAGGTCCGCACTTGCCGTCTTTCCAACCGGAGCGGGCAAGAGTCTCTGTTACCAGTTGCCGGCGCTGCTCCTCGATGGGCTGACGATCGTGGTGTCGCCGCTGATCGCGCTGATGAAGGATCAGATCGACTTTCTGCAGCGAAGCGGCATCGACGCCGAGCGGCTCGACTCGAGCCTCGACGCCACCCAGCAGCGCGAGATCTTCGAGCGGCTTCGTGCCGGCGCTCTCAAGCTTCTATATGTCGCGCCGGAGCGCTTCAACAACGAGCGCTTCCTCGCGCAGCTGGCGCGTGCGCGGATCTCGCTCTTCGCCGTCGACGAGGCGCATTGCATCTCCGAGTGGGGCCATAACTTCCGGCCCGACTATCTGAAGCTGGCCGAGCGCGCCGGCGAGCTCGGCGCCGAACGCGTTCTGGCGCTGACCGCGACCGCGACTCCGGCCGTGGTCGCGGACATCCGGGCAGGCTTCGGGATCGAGGAAGCGGACGCGGTCGTCACGGGTTTCTACCGACCGAACCTAACCCTGCTAATGACACCGGTCAAAGCCGCTGAGCGAGACGCGAAAACGGTGGAGCGGCTTCGCGAGCGTCCCTCCGGCTCGACGATCGTGTACGTGACGCTCCAGCGGACGGCGCTGCGGATCGCTCAGTTGCTTGCCGGCGCTGGTCTGCCTGCCCGTCCCTATCACGCGGGCATGCGCGCGGAGGAACGCGTCGCGGTGCAGGAGTGGTGGGCCGGCTCGGCGCAGGCGATCGTCGTCGCGACGATCGCGTTCGGGATGGGAATCGACAAGGCCGACGTCCGCTACGTCTACCACTACAACCTTCCGAAGAGCCTCGAGTCGTACTCGCAGGAGATCGGCCGCGCCGGTCGCGACGACAAGGAGAGCATCTGCGAGCTCTTCGCCTGCCCGGACGACGTGCCCACTCTCGAGAACTTCGCCTTCGGCGACACGCCGACGCGCCAGGCGTTGGCCGGCTTGCTCGCGGACGTGGCCGAGCATCCGGTTGGTGCGGAGTTCGCCGTGTCCGAGTACGAGCTCTCCGTGCGCCACGACCTTCGCCCGCTAGTTCTCAAGACGGTCCTCACGTACCTCGAGCTCGACGGCGTGCTCAGACAGGGAACACCGTTCTACCGGGGCTACAGGCTGCGGCCGCTGGGGGAGGCATCGCTGCAGGAGGTCGTCGGCCGCTTCGACGAGTCGCGCGCCGGCTTCCTGCGCCGCCTGATCGACACTGGCAAGGCGGGCCGAACCTGGACGACGCTCGCGCCTGACGATGCGGCGGCGAAGCTCGGTGAGGAACGGAGCCGGATCGTGGCGGCGCTCGAATATCTCGACCAGCAGGGTCTGGTCGAGCTGCAACCGGCCGAGTTGCGCCAGCGCTATACGCTCCGTGCCCGCCCGGAGTCCCAGGCCGAGCACATCGACAGCTTGCTCGAACGCTTCGCGCGCCGAGAGCAAGCGGAGACCGCCCGTATCGGAGACGTCCTCGCGCTTGTCACCCACGACGGCTGCCAAGTGCGTGCACTCGTCGGCTACTTTGGCGAGACACGCACAGTGCCGTGCGGGCACTGCAGCCACTGCCTGACCGGACGCGCCGAGCAACTTCCCGAGCCTGAGCCGAACCCGCCGATCGACACGAGCGTCAGCGCCGATGCGCTCGCCTCGCTGCGCGGCCGCCATCCCGCCGCGCTCGGCACGCCAAGACAACAGGCGCGATTCCTCTCCGGCATTACGAGCCCGGCGGCAAGCCGCGTGAAGCTAGGCAGGGACCCGCTCTTCGGCTCGCTCGCCGAGCGGCCGTTTGCGGACGTGCTCGCCTGGTGCGAGACCACGGCCGCGTAACGGCCGGCCAGCTATGCAGGCGACATCTGGGTGATGACCGCGTGATCGCGCCCGAACCGCGTCGGGACGGAGGGCAACCGAGCCTACGCCCTCGACCCGGCAGCCTTGCGCTGATGCGCACGGCGCGTCGGAGCCTCTCAGGATGAGAGGATCTAGGTAGTGCCGCAGCCTTTCCGCATCGGGGTGATGCAACTGACGATGGAGCCGCTCGAGGAGATGCTCGAGTCGGCACGCGTCATGGACCGTTCCGGCATGGACACGATCTGGCTCGCCGAGGCCTACCCCTGGTGGCGAAAGCACGGGATGGAGGCGCGCTCGTCCACCGTCGTTTCCGGCCTGATCGCGAAGGCGACGGAGCGCCTGACTGTCGGCTGGGGGATCATCTCGCCGTTCACGCGCCACCCGGTGCAGGTCGCGATGGATGCGCGCGTCGTGCAGGAGGCTGCGGGACCAGGACGGTTTCTGCTCGGCTTCGGCACGTCGAAGATCTTCCTGAACAACGCGCGGATGAACGGCAAGCGAACCCTTGGCCCGATGCGCGACGCCGTCGAGATCGTCCGCGGTGTCCTCGCGGGGGAGCCCTTCGTCTATGAGGGCGACACGTGGAGCGCCGACGTCCCGGGTCTGCAGGATGATGCGGTCACACCTCGCACCGTGCCGCCCGTGTACGTCGCCGCGACTGCGCCTAAAATGCAAGCGCTCGCCGGTGAGATCGCCGACGGTTGCCTGACGCCGTCGATCACGACTCCGGCCTTCGTTCGCTACACGCGCGAGAACGTCGCTGCAGACATCGACATCGGCTGCACGGTTGTCGCATCGATCCATGCGACCGACCGCGACGCCGGCCGAGACGGCGCGCGGGAGATCGCGGGCATGTACCTCGCGAACAAGGTGCAGAACATCAAGGGAGCAGCCGACACGCTGCTTGACCTTGCCGGTCTGACCCAGGACGAGATCCGACCCGTCGCCGACGCGATGGAGCAGGGCGGACGGCTCGCGGCGAAGGCGAAGGTGACCGACGAGATCCTCGACAAGTGCAAGCCGATCGCCGGCACTCCCGCCGACTGCATCGCTGCGATCGAGGAATACCGCGAGGCCGGGTGCACGCACGTGATGCTCGAGCTCTGGGGCGATGGCCGGCACGAGCAGATCGAGCTGTTCGGCAAGGAGGTGCTGCCACATTTCCGTTGAGATCGACGCCGACCGGCTGGTCGCTCTGGCGGTGGATCTCGTCTCGGTCCCGAGCCCGACGGGCGACGAGCAGGCGATGGGCGAGCGCGTCCGCGATGAGCTCGAGGACATGGGCCTGCAGGTGCAGTGGCAAGAGGTCGAAGACGGGCGTCCGAACGTCGTGGGTCTCTGGGAGACGAAGGCCGGGGGTGGCAAGTCGCTCATGTTCAACGGGCACATGGACACGTCGTACTCGGGCCAGGAGCCGTGGCTCGAGGGGATCCGAGGCTTCCGGCCGGAGGGCTTCGTCCAGGACGGCCGCATCTACGGGCTCGGCATCTCGAACATGAAGGGCGCGCTCGCCTGCTACATGGAAGCGGTGCGCACGGTGCAGGATGCGGGTGTCCGGCTCAAAGGCGACGTGATGATCGCGTGCGTCTCCGGGGAGATCGAGAAGACCCAGTGGCACCCTGACTTCGTCGGCCGCGAGTACCGGGGATACGCCGCGGGCTCGCGCTTCCTGGCTACGCACGGCGGGGTCACCGACATGTGCATCCTCGGCGAGCCGACCGAGCAGAAGATCGTGCTCGGTCATTACGGCGCGATCTGGATGCGGATCTCGACCAGCGGCCCGTTCATCCACACCGCGTTCAGCGAAGGGCGGCGCAACGAGACGTCGATCGTCCGTATGCGCGACGTGCTCGACGCCGTGCTCGAGTTCGCGCCCGAGTGGGAGGAGTGGGCCTCATACGGCGGCAAGAAAGGGATCGTCAACGTCGGCGCAATCAACGGCGGCTTCGCCTGGCGTGTCTCACGGACGCCGCAGCGGACGGACCTGTTCGTCGACTTCCGCGTGCCGCCGAGCATGCCGATGTCGCAAGCGCGCTCCGCGCTCGGTAACTTCGTGCGCAGCCTTCGCGAGCGTTTCCCGGACCACGGCATCGAGTCGGAGATCTACGTCACTGCACCGGGCTCCGAGATCGCGGAGGATCACCCCCTCATTGGCGCGATCGACGAGGCGCACGGAGAAGTCTTCGGCACGAAGCCGGAACGCGACACGGTGCGCTGGTTCTCGGACGCATCAGCACTCACCCGCTACGGGATCGAGAGCGTCAACTACGGCACGTCGAGCGGCCTCCCCGATCCGGTGCTCGGCGAGAACCTGGACGTTGACGGCCTGGTCAAGATCGCGCAGGTGTATGCCCTCGTGGCCCAGCGCGTCTGCGGGGTTGCATGAAGAGCCTGGATGCATTCCTGCCGGCGTACGAGTTCTCGACGCGGCATGCTGTCGCGGTCGCCGTTGATCCCGCCCGAACCGACCGAGCCCTGCGCGAGGTGACATTCAAAGAGGTTCCGCTCGTGCGCGCGCTGCTACTGGCGCGTGGGCTCGGGCTGCGGAGGGCAGAGGACACGGTGCTTTCGTCGATGGTTCCACGCGCGACCGTCCTCGAGGACGTGCCAGGTGAGGGAGTCGTCTTGACGCTGAGCGGTCAGTTCTGGCGACTGCGAGGCCGAGGGCCGGAAGCCCCGGCCACGGCCGTGATCGACTTTCGAGCGCTGCCGGGCAGCCTGGCGACCGAGACGCGCGTTCACGTCCCGGACCCGGTGTCGCGAAGGAAGTTCGGGCACTACTGGCGCATCGTCCGTCCGTTCAGCGGGCTTATCCGGATGGTCGTGCTCCGAGCCGCGAAGCGACGCGCGGAGGCCGTGTGAAGCTCGTCACGTTCGACGACGGGCGGGTCGGTGAGTTGCGCGACGACACGGTCGTGGAGCTCGACGTACCCTCGATGAGGGAGTACTTCGAGCGAGCCGGAGACGTGCGGCCCACCGGCGAAGAACCCGCGTTAGAAGCCGTCAAGCTGCGCGCGCCGATCATCCCGAAAAAGCTCGTCCACACGGCCGGCAACTTCCGCGAGCACGAGGAGGAGTCGAAGCGAGTGGGCTGGTCGCACGAGATCGCGCCCTGGATCGTCTTCTTCCAGAACGTCGACGCGATAGTCGGCCCCGACGAGCCGATCGTCTATCCGGAGCACCTGACGGAGGAGCTCGACTACGAGCTCGAGCTGGCCGTCGTGATCTCGAAGTCCGGCAAGTGGTTCGGCCCGGAGGAGGCGGCGGACTACATCGGCGGGTACGTGATCTTCAACGACATCACGGCGCGCGATATCCAGCGCCGCGAGATGCGCTCCGGTGTGTTCTCCTTCTGCAAGGCCATCGACACCTTCTGCCCGCTCGGGCCGTGGATCGTCACCCCTGACGAGATCGGCGATCCGCACGACCTGCGGATGGAGCTGCGCGTCAACGGCGAGAGTCGGCAGGAGTCGCACAGCGGAAACATGTCCGTGACGATTCCGGAGATCCTGTCGCACTACTCGGCGCTCGGGTATTCGGCCGGCGACGTCGTCTCGACCGGCACTGTCAGTGGAGTGGCAGGCTTCAGCGAGGACGCCGCGTCGCTCTATCTCAAGCCCGGCGACGTGATCGAGGCCGAGATCGAGAAGATCGGCGTGCTCCGCAACCCGGTCGTTTCGTGGCAGTACGCCCACGGTGAGCCGGCACCGCCGCGCGTCTCCTTGTGAGCTGGCCGCGCGACGACGCCAAGCTCGAGCGCGTCCAGGCGTTGATGGCGGAGGAAGGGCTTGACGCGCTCGTCGTCCGCGCGCCGGACAACGTTCTGTACCTGACGAACTTCTGGGGGATGAAAGGCTACGACGCGGCGGTCTTTCCGCGCGAGGGGCCGCCGGTGCTGATCACGATCGAACCGTCCGCTGCCGATGCGGCCGCGAGCGCGTGGACGACGGGTGTCGTGCTCGTACCCGGGTACGACCCGGACGACCCGCGCCCGCCGCTTTCGCGCACGCTCGAGGCCGTCCAGGAGACCGCCAGGCCCTACGAGAAGGTGGGTCTCGAGCTCTCCCTGGGCACCCAGGCTTCCGACCGGATGGTGGGCGAGCCGACGACCTTCACAAAGGCCTGGTTCGACGCCTTCCCACAGGCTGCCGATGCCATGTCGCTCCTCGCGCGCGCGCGCGCAATCAAGACGGAGCAGGAAATCCAGCGGATGCGCTTGGCCAACGAAATCGCGGCGTCAGCGATGGAGCATGTGGCCGCCGAGCTCCGGCCGGGGATGAAGGAGAGCGAGGCTGCCGCCCTCTGGGAGAGCTTCGTGCACGGCGAGGGCACGGGCTGGAAGGGTCAGGTCGAGCTGGCGCTCGGCTTCTCGCTCGTGTGGTCGGGGCCGGGGATTCGCACCTTCACGGGCACGGGCCACAGGCTGGTGCAGAAGAACGAGCCGACCTTGTTCGAGATCTGGGTCTGCGCGGACGGTTACTGGTGCGACCACACGAAGAACGTGTGCCCAGGAAAGCTCGACCCGGCCTACGAGGAGCTGCTCGACATTCTGCTCGACGTCTACGGACGCGCGCTCGATCACTGCCGTCCCGGCGCGAGCCTTCCCGAGCTCGACGTCCTGATCCGCGACGGACTTGCGCAGGCCGGCTACCCGGGCCAGCCGTCGCATCCGATCGCGCACGGCGTCGGCGCGCGTGCGCACGAGCCGCCGTACGCGCATCAGGCAGGCGCTGGCACGATCGAGGAAGGAATGGTGCTGGCGATCGAACCCGGCGCGTACTGGACGGGCGGCGGCGGACTCCGGATCGAGGACAACTTCCTCATCGGCGCCGATGGTCCCGAAAAGCTGTCGAGCTACCCAGACGACTTCCGATGACGTTCTGGACCGGCGAGCTCAACGATCCGCACCGTTTCGCCGCGCACGTTGGCTTCTACGACACGACCTTGCGCGACGGCGAGCAGACCGTCGGAGTCGTGCTCAGCCCCGAGGACAAGCTCGAGCTCGCGCGTGGTCTCGACGAGCTCGGGATCGAGCGCATCGAAGCCGGCTTCCCCCGGGTCTCGAAGGACGACTGGCACGCCGTGGAGCTCATTCGGGACGCCGGCTTGAACGCCGAGGTCTGGGGCTTCTCGCGCGCAGTGGAGGCGGACGTCAAGGCCCTCGTCGAGCTCGGCGTCCGGGCGAGCGTGATCGAATCTCCGATCTCCGACCTGAAGCTGGCAGCGCTCGGGGTCGATCGCGAGGCGATGCTCGAACGGATCGTCTATGCGATCTCGTTCGCGGCGGAACAGGGCGTGACCGTTGCCTTCTTCGGCGTAGACGGCACGCGTGCAGACCCCGGTTTCTTCGAGACCGTCTACAAGACGGCGATCGAGTCGGGCGCGCAGGAGGCGGTCGTCGTCGACACGATCGGGATCGCCAGTCCCGAAGCAGCGGCCGACCTGGTCGGACGCACAAAGGAGTGGCTGGGCAAGGACGTGCCGATCCACTTTCACGGTCACAACGACTTTGGTCTTGCCACGGCGACCGCTCTTGCTGCTGTGCGGGCCGGTGCGAGTTGGATCCAGGGGACCGTGAACGGCATGGGTGAGCGGGCCGGCAATGCGAACCTTCCCGAGATCGCGCTGGCGCTACGAGGGCTGTACGGCGTCGGCACGAACCTGCGCCTCGACAAGGCCCGCGCCTTCTCGGAGCAGTTGCGCGAGCTGTCGGGCTACGAGCTCGAGCCGTTCAAGCCGCTGGTCGGCGACAACCTTTTTCGCCGGGAGTCGGGCGCAGTCGCAAGCCAGTTCCACGATCCCCCAGCAATCGAGCCGTATTCCTCCGAGCTCGTCGCAGCGGAGCGCAGCATCGTGCTTGGCAAGAAGAGCGGGATCGATTCGATCCGCATCAAGGCCGAAGAACTGGGGCTGGATCTGTCCGAAGACGCCCAGCGCGCGCTGCTGGCGCGCGTCAAGGAGCTCGGGACGAAGAAGCGCGGGCTCGTCAGCGACGACGAATTCCGCGAGCTCGCGCGTGGCTGACTACGACGTCGTCCTGGTCGGCAGTGGCATCAACTCGCTTGCCTGCGCGGCGTTCCTGGCCCGCGCCGGCTGGCGTGTAGCTGTCCTCGAACGCGAAGCGGAGCTGGGCGGCGCAGTGCGGACGGCCGAGCTCACCGAGCCGGGCTTCCACCACGACGTGTTCAGCGCGTGGCATCCGCTCTGGGTCGGCGGGCCTGCACATGCAGAACTAGGCGCTGCCCTGGCAGAGCGCGGGCTCGAATACCTGAACACCGAGCACCCGACCGGCACCCTGTTCCCGGACGGCACGAGCGCGTTCCTCACCACGAACACCGACGCGAACGCGGCGGAGCTCGACCGTCACGCCGCAGGCGACGGCGAGCCCTGGAGAGAGACGATCGCGGCCATCGGTGCACAGGCGGAGCTGGTCTTCGGCGTGCTCGGCACCGAGCTCTGGTCGCGCTCCGGACTGAGCCTCGGCGCCAAGGCGTACCGCCGTCTTGGACGCCGGCGTCTCGCGGAGTTCGGCGCCGAGGTCGTCCTGAGCAGCCGGGACTGGCTGACGACGACGTTTCGCTCGGAGGGAGCGCACGGGCTCCTCGCGCCGTGGGTCCTCCACACGGGACTCGGGCCCGATACAGCCGCATCGGGATTCATGACCCGCGTGATCGCCTTCGCGATCGAAGCCGGCGGCATGCCGGTTCCCCGCGGAGGCGGCGTGCGGCTCGTCGATGCGCTCGTGAGCCTGATTCGAGATCACGGTGGCGTTTGCGAGACCGGCCATGACGTGGAGCGAGTTCTCGTCAAGGCCGGTCGTGCGACCGGAGTGCGGCTTGTAGACGGCGACAGCGTCGGAGCCGAGCGTGCAGTCATCTGCAACGTCACGCCCACGCAGCTCTACGGGCGCCTGCTCGATCCGGCCGATGTTCCGGCCGAGGTCGCCGAAGCCGCCGGGCGTTTCCGCTTCGGCCGCTGCGATATGCAGATTCACTTCGCCTTGTCGGAGCCGCCGCGCTGGGAGGGTGACGAACGCCTCGGCCAGACCGCGATCGTCCATCTCACGCCTGGGCTCGAGGGGGTGTCACGAGCCGTCAATGAGGCAGACCGTGGTTTGCTGCCGGCCGAGGCGACGGTCGTCGTCGGACAGCCGCTTGCGGTCGACGACTCGCGCGCGCCGACCGGGAAGGGCATCCTCTGGATCCAGCTGCAGGAGCTACCTTGGCACGTGAAAGGCGACGCGGCAGGGGAACTCGACGTCGGGAACGGCACGTGGGATGACTCGCTGCGCGAGCGCTACGCCGACCGGATCCAGGCGCGAATAGCTCGCCACGTCCCAAACCTCGAGTCCTCGATTCTGCGTCGCGTCGTGCTGTCGCCGGCCGATCTCCAGGCAGCCAACATCAATCTCGAGCGCGGCGACCCGTACTCGGGCTCACTGGCGCTCGACCAGAACTTCCTGTGGCGCCCGTTCGCGCGCCAGCCCGGGCACCGCACCCCGGTCGACGGCCTCTTCCAGATCGGGGCGAGCACCTGGCCGGGGCCGGGCCTCGGCGCGGGCTCTGGAACGCTGGTCGCGAAGGCCCTCTTGCAGCCACCGGCGGCGCGGCGAGTCGCCGGGCGGCTCGGCTCGTTTCTGCGGCCGGGACAGGCATAGAATCGCCTTCATCCGGCCACGTTTCTCGATCTCGCAGATCACGACCCTGACATCGACGTTCGCGGCCGACGTTCGCGCCTACGCAGCCGCCGGCGTGGACGGCATCGGCGTGTGGGAGATCAAGCTCCCGAACGGAGGCGATGCGGAGGCTCTCGAGCAACTCGGGGCGAGTGGGCTCGGGTCGGCCGCGGCGGTTCCGGCGGTTCCGTCGATCCTGCCGCTGCCGCTGATGGAAGGCCCTGAGGAGCCACGGCAGCGGATCGAAGCGATCTGCGCCTCGCTACACCGCCTCGCCCCGTTCAAGCCCAGCGGTGTCGTCTGCCTGACGGGGCCGGGCGACGATCGCGAGACCGTCGTGGAGGGCCTGCGCACGATCGGGGACGAAGCGGCGCGTGCAGGCGTGCGCGTCGGCCTGGAGCCGGTCAACCGCATCGGCGGGGAGGACTGGACGATGATTTCTTCCCTTTCCGAGGCCGTCGAGCTCCTCGAGGACGCCGACCGCCCTGCGCTCGGCATCCAGTTCGACAGCTGGCACGTGTGGAACACGCCCGAAGTCGTCGAGGACATCGAAAGGTACGCAGATCTTTTCGTCGGGGTCCACATCGCCGACTGGAGCGGAGCGACTCGCGGCTGGTGCGATCGCGTGCTGCCGGGGGACGGCGTCGCCGGTCTCCCGCAAATCCTGGGCGCGCTCGACCGGGCGGGTTGGGACGGCTACTACGACCTCGAGATCTTCTCGGACAACGGCACGTTCGGGGACGCATGGCCGGACTCGCTCTGGGGGGTGCCGGTGGATGAGCTCGTTCGCAGGGGGAAGGACGCGTTCGAGCGCGCGTGGGGGGCGCGAATCCGAACGCCGCTTGACCAGGTATCGCCCGGTGCCGTGTAATCACAAATGAGGACGACCCCAAGAGGAGGGACTACATGAGAGTTGGTAGGAGGTGGACGTTCGTCACTGTTGCGTTGCTGGCGCTCGTCCTGATCGGAAGCGCGCTCGCGGCGACGGCGGGACACCGCACCGCACAGGCGAAGGCGCCGATAATCATCGGCTGGGCATTCGACGGCAAGGGTGCGATGGCGCCGTTCGACGGCCCTGCTCTGGCCGCGGCACAGCTCCGCGTCGCCCAGGTCAATGCGAAGGGCGGCGTCAACGGACGGAAGCTCCAGATCCGGACGTGCGACACGCAGGAGAACGCGCCCGCAACGGCCAAGGCGTGCGCGCTGCGCCTACTCGGCCAGAAGGCCAACGTCCTCTTCACCACCTGTGACGTTGACTTCGCCGCGCCCGTGGTGAGAGCGGCGATCGACCGCGGTGTCCTGGCGATCGCTCCGTGTATCGGCACCGACCAGATGGGCCCGAAGCGGTTCGGCTCGAAGGGTCGCCTGGCGTTCAGCTTCGGCAACGTCGCGCAGGACGAAGGCTCCGCGATGGCGCAGTACGCGTACAGCAGGGGCTGGAGGTCGGCCGCGCTCGCGACAGACACCGTCATCGTGTACTTCAAGAACGTCGTTCAGGCCTTCGAGGTGCGGTTCAAGCAGCTCGGCGGCAAGATCGTCGCGAAGGAGACGTACCAGTCGCTCGGCGGCAACAACGTTCAGAACGCCGTCAGCCGTCTCAACGACGTCAAGGCGGACGTGATCGTCACGTCGACCGCAGGTGCGTTCGGAGCGTTGTCGACCTTGATCTCCGGATTGCGGTCGCTCGGAAACAACACGCCGATCATCAACTCCTGGGCCGGCGACGGCACGTACTGGCTGCCGAACAACCCGAAGGTGACGAACTACTGGTTCGTGACGTACGCCTCCGTCTTCGGAGATGATCCGAGCGCGGCGGTCAATGCCCTGGCGAAGAAGGTCAAGGCGGGGACCGGTGGCTTCATCACCGGACCGTCTGCGATCGACGGTCTCGTCACCGCCATCAAGCGCGCGAACGGCTCGACGAAGGGCAGCGTGCTTGCGAAGGTGATGGAGAAGTTCAAGAAAGTGCCCACGATCTCGGGCAACGTCAGCTTCTCCGCGAAGTACCACACGGTGTTCGGGCGCCGGTATCGCGTGATCCGGATCCAGGACAACGTGCCAAAGGTCGTCGGCACGATCGTGGCCAAGGTCGTAGCGAAGATCTAGGTCATCTTGTCGCAAACGAGGGGCGACGAAACGACGAGGAGGCCCGGAGACACACTCCGGGCCTCCTCCGTGTCGCGGTCCTTCGAGGGCGTGCATGCCCTACGCGACGTCACGCTCGAGTTGAGGAGGCGCGAGGTCGTGGGGCTGATCGGCCCGAACGGGGCCGGCAAGTCGACCCTCGTGAACCTGTTGAGCGGCTTCGACCGCCCGAGCGCAGGGACCGTCGAGCTGGAGGGCCGTGACGTGACGCGCTGGAGCCCGAGCCGTCGGGGAAGGCACGGGCTGGCCCGAACCTTCCAGCACAGCCATGCCTTCCGGTCGCTGTCGGTGCAGGAGAACGTCGAGGTTGCGGCACTGGGCGTCGGCACGGCCGCCCGCGAGGCACGAAAGCGGGCGGTGGGATTGCTGGAAACGCTCGGCCTCACCGCGCATGCAGACGCGCGAGCCGACACGCTCGCTCAAGGCGACGAGCGGCGACTGGGCGTGGCGCGGGCCCTCGCGACGAATCCACGCTTCGTCTTGCTCGACGAGCCCGCGGCCGGCCTGCCGGAGGCCGAGATTCCCGAGCTTGCCGACGCAGTCCGCTCGGTCCGGGACGAGCACGACGCGGGCGTGCTCCTGATCGACCACAACATGGCGCTGATCATGGAGATCTGCGACCGCATCTACGTGCTCGACCAGGGACGGGCGCTTGCCGAAGGAACACCGCAGGAGATTCGCGGCAATCTCGACGTCGCCGCGGCTTACCTGGGCGAGAGCGCCGTACAGGAGGATCTGTGACCGCACCTGCGCTCGCCGTCGAAGACCTCGAGGTTCGGCACGGTGCCGTGACGGCGGTACGCGGTCTCTCCTTCGAGGTCGGCAAGGGTGAGATCGTCGGATTGATCGGGCCGAACGGGGCGGGAAAGTCGTCGACGCTGCACGCCATCATGGGCGCGGTCCGACCTACCGGCGGCGACGTGCGCGTCAACGGGGTGTCCGTTGTCGGCCGGCGGGCCGAAGACGTCGCGCGGCGCGGCGTCGCGCTCGTGCCGGAAGGGCGGCGCATCTTCGCCGAACTGACGGTCGAGGAGAACCTGCGGCTCGGGCTGGCCGGGCGACGGAGTCGAGACGGCGTCGCCGAGGACATGAGACAGGTCTACGACCTGTTTCCCGTCGTCGAGGAAGCTCGCCGCCGAAAGGCGGGGACGCTCTCGGGCGGTCAGCAGCAGCAGCTCGCGATCGCGCGGGCGCTGGTTGCGGATCCGGAGGTCCTGCTCCTCGACGAGCCTTCGCTCGGCCTCGCGCCACGCGTGGTCGACCTGGTCTTCGAGGCACTCGCCGACATCCGCGAGCGTGGGCTCGCAATCCTGCTCGTCGAGCAGCGTGCTCAACGCACGGTTGCGTTCGCAGACCGCGCGCACGTCCTGTCGAAGGGGCAGATGCGGCTGACACTCGGGCCCGAGTCGGCAGGAGACACCGACGCGCTGGTGAGTGCCTATCTCGCATGACGGTCGCCGTACTCGGCATCGACTGGCAGACGCTCGCCGACGCGGTCGGTCTCGGCGCGATCTATGCGCTCATGGCGGTCGGCATCGGGCTTGTCTTCGGGGTCCTGCGACTCGTCAACTTCGCCTACGGCCAGCTGGTGATGGCCGGCGCGTACGCGCTCGCCTTCGCGTCAGAGCGCGGTTGGCCCGTCTCTGTGGGCATCGTCCTGTGTTTTGCGGTTGTTCTCGCGCTGTCGCTGCTCATGGACAGAATCGTCTTCCGGCCGTTGCGCGCGCAATCGCCCGCCGTGATGCTCGTCGCGACATTCGCAGTCGCGTTCCTGCTGCAGAGCATCGCATTGCTGTGGTTCGGTCCGCTCGGGAAGATCTCCGCGTCACTCGCGACGTTGAACCAGCCGGTGACGATCTCCGGCGTCGACATCCGGAAGATCGCGATCGTTGCGACGGTTCTGGGAGCCGCCTGCTTGCTGGTCCTCGTCCTGCTGCTCGGTCGCACCCGCGTCGGGCTGCACATGCGTGCCGCGGCAATGGACTTCCGAACCGCCGAGCTGCTCGGCGTACGGGCAGGGCGCGTGATCGGCGCTGCCGTGCTGATCTCGGGCCTACTCGCAGCCGTCGTGGCGGTGATGCTCACCGTGCAGACACCGCTCGTCACCCCGGACTTCGCGCTGCGGGACACGATCCTCGTCCTCGCCGGCGTCGTGCTCGGCGGCATGAACCGTCTCGTGCCTGCGACCCTCGGAGGATTCGCGATCGGCTTCGCGTCGGGGCTGCTCGGAGGGGCGTTGCCGACCGACCAGAGTCAGTACCTGCCCTCGTTCCTGTTCGCGGCAGTCATCCTCGTCCTTGTGATCCGACCGGGCGGGCTCTTCACGCGCGAGGGCCAGCAGGCGGTAGAGCGGGTATGAGGCGCGTCGACCCGGTCATTCAGCTACTCGCGCCGATCGCGCTCGTCGCCCTCGCTGCGCTAGTCGGGACGATCGTCTCGACATCCGCCGAGACCTACGTGATCAACGCGCTCGTGAACGTCGCGATCGTCGTCGCGCTCTACGTCTTCATCGGCAACTCCGGCGTCCTGTCGTTCGGCCACATCAGCTTCGTCGCCGTCGGAGCGTGGGCCGCCGGTGTTCTGTCAATGCCGGTGGAGGAGAAGCCCGCGATCATGCCTAACCTCGCGAGCCTCCTCCGCGACCACACGATCGGCAACGTCTGGTCGCTCGCGCTCGCCGCCGCCGTCGGTGCTGCCTTCGCGCTCGTCGTCGGTCTCCCGCTGATGCGTCTCTCCGGGCTCGGCGCAGGGATCGCGACGTTCGGCGTCCTCGAGATCACCCACAACGTCCTGCGCTACTGGGAGAAGGTCGGGCCTGGGCTGAACACCTTCTCCGCAGTCCCCGAGACGACCGGGCTCCTGCAAGCCTCGGTGGGAGCCGTACTGGCCGTAGTCGTTGCCTTCGCGTACAAGCGCAGCCGGTTCGGCAGGCTCCTCAGCGCAACACGCGAGGATGCGGCCGCGGCTCGCGCGGTCGGAGTGTCCGTGTACCGCCAGCGGCTGATCGCCTTCGTGCTCTCCGGCGCGCTCGCGGGATTCGCAGGCGGTCTCTACGTCCACCTGCTCCCGGTGAACACCGAGTCCGTGTATCTCGACCTCACCTTCATCACGCTCGCGATGCTGGTGATCGGCGGCGCGACCAGCCTCTGGGGCGCAGTTGTCGGGGCGCTGGTGGTCAGCGCGGTCGACTCGTTCCTCGCCGAGGCCGAAAGCGGTATCCACGTCTTCGGGCAGTCGCTCGACCTCCCGGCAGGCACCAGGATCGTGGTCGTCGGAGCCCTCATGGCCCTCGTGTTGATCGTCCGGCCGGCGGGACTGACCGGTGGCCGGGAATTGTCGGTCCGGCAGCGCCGCCCCCTGCGGGTTCTGACAAAGTTCGCCAAGTGACCGATCCGAAGCTCGAACAACTGAAGCAGCGGCTGGCCGAGACCCAGGACCTGACGAAGGCCGCCACCCTTCTGTTCTGGGATCAGCGCGTGATGATGCCCCCCGGCGGCGCAGAGGCCCGCGCCGAGGCGAGCGCGACCGTCTCTCGCCTGGCGCAGGAGCGGTTCGTCACGGACGACATCGGGCGTCTCCTGGAAGACCTGCGCGGCCTGGAAGAGAGCTCGGATTACGACTCCTTCGAAGCCAGTCTGATCCGCGTCACGCGGCGCGACTACGAGAAGGCCACTCGCGTCCCGCCGGAGCTCGTCGGGGAGATAAGCCGCACCTCGACGCTTGCCCTCGCAGCGTGGGGGCCGGCGAAGGAGGCGTCGAACTTCGAAGCACTGCGGCCGCATCTCGAGAAGAACCTGGAGCTGCGCCACCGCTACGTCGAATGCTTCGACCCGCCCGACGAGACGTACGACATCCTCCTCGACAACTTCGAGCCGAACATGAAGACGGCAGAGGTGCGGGAGATCTTCGACGAGCTCAAGGAGAGCCTCGTGCCGCTGATCAAGGAGATCGCGGACGCGGGGGAGATCGACGACTCGTTCCTCCACAGGAAGTTCGACGTGGACGACCAGCGGACCTTCAGCCTCGACGTGCTGCAACGCTTCGGTTACACGGAGGACGAGTGGCGGCTCGACCAGACGGCCCACCCCTTCATGTGCACTCCAGGCCACCACGACATTCGGGTTACCACAAACTTCAGTCCGGACGACCTCAGTTCGCTCTTCGGGACGATGCACGAGTTCGGGCACGGCATCTACGAGTGGGGAGTCGACGACTCGTTCGCGAGGACGCCGCTTCATTCAGGAGTGTCGCTCGGCCTGCACGAGTCTCAGAGCAGGACGTGGGAGAACCTCGTCGGGCGGAGCCGCTCGTTCTGGCGATATTTCTACCCACAGCTGCAGGAGACGTTCCGGTCGCAGCTGGGATCCGTCGACGAGGAGGCGTTCTATCGCGCGGTCAACAAGGTGCAGCCATCCCTCATCCGCATCGACGCCGACGAGGTGACCTACAACTTGCACATTATCCTGCGCTTTGAGCTCGAGCAGGACCTGATCGACGGGCGCATCGGCGTTGCAGACCTACCGGAGGCCTGGAACGCGAGGATGCACGAATATCTTGGGGTCGAGGTTCCCGACGACGCGCACGGTGTGCTTCAGGACATGCACTGGGCCGGAGGCGGGTTCGGCTATTTCCCGACCTACGCGCTCGGCAACGTGATCTCGGTGCAGATCTGGGAGCGAGCGAAGGAGGACCTCGGGGATCTCGACGAGCGCTTCGAGCAGGGTGAGTTCAGCGACCTGCGCGAATGGCTGCGCGAGCACCTCTACCGACTGGGCCGCAAGTTCACCCCGCAAGAGACGATCGAGCGAGTCACCGGCAGCCCCATCGACGCGAAACCGTACGTGCGCTATCTGCGCGAGAAGCTCGCCCCCCAGCCCGTTTGACGGTCGCGACGGAATCGCCACTGCTCGAGCGGCTGAAGGCCGTCCTGGCGGAGATCGCAGATCTCTCTCACGCCCAAGGGATCCTCGAATGGGACGCACGAGTGTCGATGCCTCACGCGGGCGCCGCGGCCCGCGCGGACGTCGCGTCGACGGTGACGCAACTCGCGCACGGTCGCTTCGTCTCGGATGAAGTTGGAAAGCTGCTGGATGACCTAGACGCTGCGGGCCACGATCCCGACTCGGTCGAAGGAGCATTGATCCGGATCACGCGGCGGGAGTGGGAGCGTGCGGCCCGGATCCCATCGGAGCTCGCCGGCGAGATGGTGCAGGTGAGTGGAGTGGCAGTGGCCGCGTGGGACGAGGCGAAGGCTGCCGCGGACTTCAAGTCCTTCAGCCCTCATCTCGAACGTCAACTCGAGCTCAAGCGCCGCTATATCGCCTGCTTTCCCGAGACGGAAGATCCATACGACGTCCTCCTCGATGAGTACGAGGAAGGGCTCACGACGGCCCAGGTCGAGGAGATCTTCGGGCGCCTGAAAGGTGAGCTTGTGCAGCTCGTCGACCGCCATCGAGGGGATGCGGCCGAAGAGATCGCCGGGCCGTATCCGGTCGAGCGCCAGCAGGAAGCGGGGCAGCTTGTGCTGGAGGCGTTTGGCTACGACCCGGAGTACTGGCGGCTCGACGAGACTCCGCACCCGTTCGCCGCAAAGCCCGGCGCTGGCGACATCCGTCTGACGACGCACACGAACGAGAGGGACCTCACCTCGCTGTTTTCGACCATGCACGAGTTCGGGCACGGCGTCTACGAGTTCGACATCGACCCTTCTTTCGCCCGAACGCCGCTCGGCCGGGGGACGTCGAGCGCGATTCACGAATCGCAGAGCCGAACCTGGGAGAACCTCGTCGGGCGGAGCCGAGGCTTCTGGCAATGGTTCTACCCGCAGGTGCAGGGCCTCTTCCCCGACGTGCTGGGCGGTGTCGACGAGGGCTCGTTCGTGCGCTCCGTGAGTGCCGTGCGGCCCGGGCTTATCCGCGGCGATGCGGACGAGGTGACCTACGGGCTCCACATCATCTTGCGGTTCGAGCTCGAAAGGGAGCTCCTCGCCGGCGCCGTCGCAGTGGGCGACCTGCCGGAGGTCTGGAAGGCCCGCATGAAGGAGTCTCTAGGCGTGGAGGTGCCGGACGATGCGCGCGGCGTGCTCCAGGACATGCACTGGGCGGGTGGTCTCTTCGGGTACTTCCCGACCTACCAGCTCGGCAACGTCATCTCGGTGCAGATCTGGGACCGTGCGTGCGCAGAGCTTGGGGACCTCGAGGAGCAGTTCGCCCGCGGCGAGTTTGCTCCCCTGCGCGAGTGGCTGAGCGAACAGATCTACCGCCATGGCAGCAGATACCGGCCGCCGGAGCTCCTCCGACGCGTGACCGGGTCAGAGATCGATCCCGAGCCGTACCTGAAGTACCTCCACGCGAAGTTCGCGTGAGAGCCTGCGTCATCGGTGCGGGCGCAATCGGGAGCCTCTTCGCCGCCCATCTCTCGACAGTCGCCGACGTGCTCGTGCTCACGCGTCGCCCAGAGCACGCGCGGGCATTGAACGACCAGGGGCTTCGGGTCAGCGGAAAGCACGACTTCACGGCGCGTGTGACGGCGGCGTCCGATCCGCGTGACCTGCCGGACTTCGACATCGGCATCATCGCGACGAAGGCAACCGGCCTCGAAGGCGCGGCCGAGGCCCTCGCCGGCCGGTTCGGCGCCGCGACGATCATGACGGTCCAGAACGGCCTCGGTGCAGAGGAGGTCGTCCACCGCCACGGGGACTGGCCGCTGATCTCAGCGGTGACGTTCATGAGCGGGACGAAGCACTCCGACACGCATGTCGAGTACATCCTTGACACGGCCACCTGGCTCGGGCCGTACGGAGAGACACCGTACGAGCGCGTCCAGGAACTTGCGAAACTACTGGTCGATTCGGGATTGAAGGCGGAGGCTCTGCCTGACCTGCACCCGGCCCAGTGGGCGAAACTCATTTTTAATGCGACCGTCAACGGTGTCGCCGCCTTGACCGGCCTTCCTCACGATGCGCACTTCGCTGCCGAGAACGGCGAGGCCGATCTCGGCCGTCTCGTCCACGCGCTCGTCGACGAGGGCAAGCGTGTCGCTGCAGCGGCGGGCGTCGAGCTCCACGATGATCCATGGGAGATGAACGTTCTCGCGACCAGACGTGGGAGCGCGCACTATCCGTCGATGCTCGAGGACGTCGAAGCGCGGCGGCCGACCGAGGTGGAGCTGATCAACGGGGCGCTCGTCCGAGAGGCCGAGCGCTACGGCCTGGATGCTCCTCTGCAAACCGCGGTGTACCGGCTCGTCGCAGCGAGAGAGGCGTCGTACTCGTGAGAGTGTGTGTGGTGGGCTGCGGCGCGGTCGGCTCCCTCTTCGCTGCGAACCTTGCTCAGCTTGACGACGTCGAGGTCTGGGCCTATGACCTCTACAGGGAACACGTCGAGGCGATCAACCGCGGCGGGCTTCGCCTCAGCGGTGCAGGTGAGGCGCTGGGGCGGCTGACGGCAACCTCGGATCCGACCGAGCTTCCGGCGTGCGATTTCGGAATCGTGGCGACGAAGGCGATGAACACTGCAGCGGCCATCGAAGCGACAGCGGCTGCGTTCGTGTACGGGTGTGTGGCGACCGTGCAGAACGGTCTGGGGAACGAGGAAGCGATTGCAAAGCACGCCGAGTGGGTGATCCGCGGCACGACCTTCCCAGCGGGCAAGCTGCTCGAGCCGGGCCACGTCCAGTGGGACGTCAAGGGCGACACCACGCTTGGGCCGTTTGAGCCGCGACCGGCTCCCTTCGATGAAGTCGCGCGCCTGGCCGAAGCCTGCACACGCGCGGGCATGCCGACGACGGCCGTGCGGGACGCGCGCGGATCGCAGTGGCGGAAGGTGATCTTCAACGCCGCCACGAATCCGGTCGGCGCGCTGACGCGCCTGACGCACGGACGTGTGTGCGAAGACCCTGAGCTCCGGCGGCTCGTCAGCGGCCTCGTGGACGAGGGCAAAGCCGTCGCAGCCGCCCAGGGGATCGAGCTCGACGCCGATCCGGAGGACTTGATCGACCATGCGGCGAAGCGGGAGGTCGCCTACGACCACAAGGCGTCGATGCTTCAGGACGTCGAAGCGCGTCGCCCGACGGAGATCGATTACTTGAACGGCGGCATCGTCCGCTTCGGCGCCGAGCACGGCGTCCCGACGCCGTTGAACCGCGCCATCTGGTCGCTCGTGAAAGGGTTGGAGCAGTCATGGTGAGTCACGAGGAAGTCGATCGCCGGTACCGACTCGTCCGGGAGGCGATGGCCGAGCAACACCTGGATGCGGTGCTCATCTGCGGCTCCGAGTACAGCGGCTTCGAGGGCGCGGTCACCTACATGTCGGGCTTCGTGGTCGTTCACCGTTACGCCTACGTCGTGCTGCCGCGAGAGGGCGACCCCACGATCATCTTCCCCGCCGAGGCGCGCTACGTCGGGGAGCACGGGACCTCGTGGATCGAGGACCAGGTCTTCGTGGAGCGGCCCGGCAAATACATCGGCGACCGGCTGGCCGCACAGCGCGTAGGCGTGTATGGGCTTGACTACGTGATGGCGGTCCGGGACTTCGAGGTCACGCACCTCCGTGTGGAGTTCGTGCCGTTCGACCTCGAGTTCGACCTGGCGCGCGCGGTCAAGAGCTCCGAGGAGATCGAATCCGTGCGCGACTCGGTGCGCATCAACACCGAAGGTTTCTGGGCTTTTCTGGAGGCGTACCGGCCGGGGAAATCGGCCGCGGAAGTGCTTGCTTCTGCCGAGCGTCTCTTCGTGGAAGAAGGCTGCGGGCGGCTGACGATGAACATGGTGCTGATCGGGCCTGAGTTCGCGATGGCTCGCAAGCACATGATTCTCGGCGACTTCTGCATTCCGTCGCTCGAGATCGCCGGTCCGGGCGGCCACTGGGTCGAGGTGTCGCGGGCGCTCGGCGAGCCCAATGCGGAAGTGAGCACGATGCTGGAGGCCTACGAGGAGTACTTCGAGGTGGCGAAGTCTGCGTTCCGTCCCGGCGCGACGGCTCACGACGTTCACCGGGCGGTCTCGAAGGGCTTCACCGACCGTGGCTACCACCTCGGCCACGTGACGGGGCACTCGATCGGCATGACGATGATCGAGCATCCGAAGATCGGTGAAGGCGTCGAGACCGAGATCCGCGAGAACATGGTCTTCTCGATGCATCCCCACGTCATTGCGGACAACGGAGTGGACTGCCTCTACATGCAGGACACATGGCTCGTCACCGCGGACGGCGGCGAACCGCTGGCGGGACTGCCGATGCGGATCTTCGGCGCGGGCGAGTCCGCTCTTAGAGCTGGGCCAACTGTTCGTTTTTGAGACGTGCCTCACCCGCTCTCTTCTCGATGCGGCGCAGGTAGACGCGGGAGGCGGCGAAACACAGCGTGCTCAGGAGATAGAGCACAACGACGACGAAGTCGTGGTAGAGCACCACAATGACTAGACCGATGCAGGCGACTATTACGAGGTGAGGCCCGTGCGTCCATCTCGAGAACCAGCCGGTTCGCCGAGATTGCAATTGCCGCTCTTTCCTTTCGGCCAGCTCGACTTCAAGCGGCGCATCACTCGGATCAGCGACCGCCTCGCCTCTGGCAACTGCACGGGCAATGCGGCGTCGCTGCTCGACGGGAACGCTCTTCCACTTCCGGGCCTACTCGTCGTCGCGGAGCTTCACCTGTTGGAATGCCCTAGCCGACTTCGGCGTGAATCCGGCCGCTCGACGCTCTGAGCCTGCCGCCGTCGCGGCCCGCGCGCACCGCCATGATCTCAGCGAGGATCGATAGCGCCGTCTCTGCCGGCGAGTGTGCACCGATGTCGAGGCCGGCAGGGCCGTTGATCCGCTCGAGCGCAGACTTGTCGACGCCGGCTTCGAGGAGTCGCTCGCGACGCCGTTCCTGATTCCGCCGGGAGCCGATTGCACCGACGTAGAAGGCATCCGTCGTAAGTGCGCCGACGAGCATGGGCACGTCGAACTTGTCGTCGTGCGTCAGGACGACAATCGCCGTTGCGTGGTCTGGTAGCACCTGCTCGAGCGTCTCCTCGGGCCAGGCGACGATGACCTCATCGGCATTCGGTAGGCGCTCGAGAGTGGCGAAGCGTACGCGTGCATCGGCGGCGATCGTGTGCCAGCCGAGGCCGTGCGCAGCCGCGCACAGCGCGTCCGCAGTGTCAACGGCGCCGTAGACGAGTAGGCGTGGGGGCGGACCGAAGATGTCTGCGAAGACACGCCGGCCGTCGAGCTCGAAAACCTTGCTGTGACCTCCTCGGATCAGCTCGTCGGCGACGGAATCTTCACCGTGTCGCACGAGCCGTGACGTCCCATCCTCGAGATCAGTGAGGACTACGGCCCGACCCTCCTCTCGAACGATCTCGCCGAGCTGCTCGAGCAGCTCAGGCGCGGGCTCGTCGATCCAAACGTCGATCTCGCCGCCGCAAGGGAGACCGACGCTGAGAGCAAGGTCATCGGAGATTCCGTAGGTGAGCAGCCTGGAGTCGCCTCCGGAAAGCACCTCCCGTGCCGCTTCGACGACTTCGCTTTCGACGCAGCCGCCCGACACCGAGCCCGCGAGCTCTCCCTGCTCGGAAACGATCAGCTTGGAGCCGATCGGCCGGGGAGCCGAGCGTCGGGTCGCGACGACACGCGCCATCGCGACGCGATCGCCGCGGGAACGCCAGCGATCGAGCTCTGGAAGGATCTCCCTCACCGGCGAATCGTAGCCCTGGGGCGAAGGTCTAGTGGCCGCAGGCGCAGATGGTCTCGCCGAGCTCCGACCGCTCCAGCTTGAGGCCGCAGCGCGCGCAGAGGGGCGGAGCAATTCGGGCCCGCAACAGCAGCGCCCGCATGAGACTGGCCCAGAGAACCATGTAAGGAAGGAGAAGCTGGCCGCTCATCATGCCTTCCGTTATCGGCGCAGAGGCCCCTCGGGTTTAGCGCACGATCACGAGCTGGGTCATCCGAGCGGGATGCAGGGAGCAGAAGAGACGGTACTTCCCGGGACGGGTGAAGCGGTACGTGAACGTGCCTTTCCGCATGCTCGGAGACGCGAAGCCCGCCGGGCCGTTCGCGAGCGTCACATCGTGGTCGACGCCGCCGCGGAAGCGCCAGGTGAAGGTCGCCCCGCGCCGTAGCGAGACGCGTTGCGCCCCGAAGGCGTAGTCGCCGACCCAGGTGCTGCGGATGTCGCGCCGGAGCGGCCCCGTGGGACGCTTGAGCAGCTCGATGTTGACGCGCTCTGCAGTAGACGGAGCCGGCACCGTGGAGGAGTACGGCGCGCACGAAGAAACCGGGCCGGGTGCGAAGTACAGGATCATGATCCCCATTACGCGCACGTGAGGATGGGCGTTGTCGTAGGTCGCCGTGAGCCGCATCGTGTCACCGGCGCGGACTGGCCTGCCCGCCGGGTCCGCGAACCCCGTCATTTGCATCGGCCCCGGCTCGTGCAGGACAGGTCGTGGAAACACGAGACCCCAAGTCGGATACGAGGTGAACAGCGAGCCGCAGCTCGTGTCGGCCACGTCCAGGGAAACTCCGCCGCCGTGGAGGTGGCCACCGGCAGCGACGAAACGACCGCTCTCCGGCATCCGGAAGTCGGCAGTGCGCGCGACCGTCGCGCCGGGCTTTCCGGTCCCGGCGACGTTGAAGACGGGATCGGCGCGGCAGTTCTTGACGTCGAGCCAGACGGGCTTGACGGCGGTGAGAGGCTCGCCGGTGACGTACCGGACCGTGTAACGGATCCGCACCACCATCGAGTGCGGGTGGTGGTTCATCAGCATGTAGAGAAGGCCCCAGGTGTCCTGCCCTCGGTTGGGGTAGCCGTGGCCCTCCGGCAGTGACAGGGCGAAATGCTCTTCCCCCTCGGCGTAGAAGCGCTCGGCGCGAAGATTCGAAACATCGCCCGAGTAGTCCCCGATGGTCGAGCAGGTGTAGTCGGGCACACCGACTTTTGCGAAGACCACGTGGTGCAGCATCACGTCCTGCATCGGCACCGGATTGCCCAGCACGTCGACGACCTCCGCGCTCATGCCGACCACGTACCCGTCCACCTTCGGCGAGGGCGCGAGACGAACTCCTCGCGCAACCTCGAAGGCGGTCACCGTGATCGGTGCCGTCTCCAGGACAACCGTCTCGGTGCTCGCCGCCGCTCGACCCGGAAGGACGAGCGCGGCCAGGCCGGCCACGAGCAGCAGGCTCAGGGCTGGGCGCATGGGAACGAATCTACCACCGGTAGGTGCTGGGTAGAATGGCCGCGTGGGCTGGCTGATGATCGCCCTTCTGGTTGGCACCGTTGCTGCCGTTATCGGCGCGGAATGGCCGCGGCTTTCCGGCCGATTCGGAAACGAGGCGCGGCATCGCCGTGAGCGACAGCAGCGCAAGAGCCAACTCAAGCTGCTCAAGACGGAGACCGAGGAGTTCGCGGCGAGCGTCGAGCGCGACCTCAACAAGCTTCCGACGATCGAAGAAACCGACCGGAAGCGTTAGGGCCTAGGGCCTGACGAACGTCGTCCGCACCGTCCGGGTGTTCGGCAGGATGCGTGCGACGTTCTCCATGTTCTTCGTCTCCTGATAATCGGAGGCGGTGAAGCTCAGCGTGTGCCGGCCGCGCGCGACGCCGGCCAAAGACAGGCGCGCACGGCCGGACGAAACCGACACGGGGACGAAATCGCCGTCGATCCGCGCCTGAAGCGAAACAGGGTCGACTCCCGAGCCGCCGTCGCTCACCGCCAACTCGAGGAACCCCTTCCGAACGCCGAGCACTCGGACCGATGGAGGCCGAACGTCGCCTTGCCAGAACCGAAACCGGAATCCACCGGATCGTGAGCCGCGCGGCGTGTCGAAGACGACGTCGTACACGCCTGGACCGGGAAGGGCCACGCCGGCGACGAGCCGGTGACGACCAAAACCGGCGCGGTACGGATTCTGATCGAAAGGTAGGCCCGTGTAGCCCGCGAGCCGGTTCTCGTCGCCGGCGCGGACGACGCGCGGCTCGACCCCCACACCTCGGTCGCGCGCGATCACGGCTACGCCGAAGTTCGCAATCGGGCGCCGGATGTGGACGCGATACACGACCTCGCGGCCACTCAGGCGGACCGGGAAGGCAGCGTGGCCGGGGAGGACGTCGGGATAGCGATACGAGGACACACGTGCCGCCCCGCGCGAAGTGTTCGCGGCGTAGTTGCCCGGACGCACGAGCGCGATCTTTCGGTCGAGTCGAAGCCGCTGCCGCTCCACTCGCAGCCAGAACGGAATCCTGCGCCGGGCTCCATCACGCGAGAGGATCACGAAGCCGGTCACTTCACCTTCGCGTGCGTTGCGGGGGACGACTGCGCGGACCGGAAGGGGGCCCGGTACGGTCGCCTGAGCCGGAAGCGAGAGCGGGGCACCGGCGATGCTCGTGGTGACGTTCCAAACTCCAGTGCCTCCGCCCGCATCCGCCAGGCTCACCGTACGTTGCGCAGTCGCCCCCGGTTTGAGCAATCCGAACGAGAGGTTGGTGGGGCTCGCGAACACGAGCGGCTGATCGGCCCGGACGAGATCGATCCGGCCGCCGCCCTCGCGCAACGGGTTGACCTCGGCGGTGCCGCCGTTGTGAACCGGATCGCCGGTGAGCACGAGCGCGGACTTGATCTGCGCCGGCGTCCACGTCGGGTGGCGCTGACGGAGCAGCGCGGCCCCACCGGCGACGTGCGGTGCGGACATGCTGGTCCCGCTGCTCTCGACGAAACCGCCGCCGGGGGCGGCCGATGCCACGCTCAGGCCCGGTGCGGTAACGTCCGGCTTGAAGGTGAGCGAATAGGGCGTCGGCCCGGCCGAGGAGAAGTCGGCAATGTTGTCCACGTCCGGGCTGCCGTGGCCGCCGCTCGAGGCCGCGACGGAAATCGCCTTCACGGCATTCCCGGGTGACGTGATCGATCCGAAGCCGAGCTCACCAAAGTCATTGCCGGCCGAGACCGCCGAGACGACACCGGCATCCGCGGCCGCATTCAGTGCCCTCGCAACCAGATCGCGACTCGGATCGATCTCCGTCTCCCCGAGCGACAGGTTGATGACGTCCATGCCGTCGCGCACGGCGGCCTCGATGGCGGCGGCGAGCTCGGGTGAGTTCCCGTTCGCACCGAACTCACTGGGGATGCCGAGCGCCTTGTAGTTGCCGAGGTAGGCGCGCGGGGCGATGCCGGAGAGCCGGAAGCCGCCGGTTCGCGTCGGCGTGTTGTTGTTCCCCGCCGCTATGCCGGCGACGTGAATGCCGTGGTCGGAGAGGTCGGGGTCGAACGGCAGCTTGGCGTTCGCGTAGGCCGGTGTCGCCGGAGCGAATGCCCGCGCGACGATCACCTTCGGCGTCGTGTACGCGGTCTGACCCTTCGGAAAGCCCGCCGGATATGCATACCCGGCAGACGCGAAGAACGGATGCGTCTGATCGATCCCGTCGTCGACGATCGCGATCTTCATCCCTTGACCTGCGGTCGCCAGCGTCGGCCCCCACACGGTCGGCGCGCCGATGATCTGCGGCGTCATGTCCAGCAGCGTGTGGTAGCCGATGCTCGGCCACACCCGGGCACCCGTCACACGTGACAGCTTGGCGAGCTCGGAGCGCGGGACGACGACGGCGAAGCCGTTGAGCACGACGCCAAAGCGCCAGCGCACCCGTGCCCGGGGAATGCTCGCGTAGATTCGCGTCTGCAGAGCACGCTGTGCTGCGTCGAGCCGTCGCAGGTAGTTCCGGCTCTCAGGCGCACTCAACAGGAGCCGGTTCGGCCGCGCGAAGGAGGAGAAGGCAAGCGTCCCCTGTCGGGCGAAGACGTCGGCCAGCGGCGGTGACTTCATCGTGACGACCACCTCGACGTTCGCCGCGTGGGCCCCAGGAGCGACCGCAAGCGCGAGTAGTCCGCAGATGAGAAGGCCCCGTCTCAGGCTCGAAATCGTACGGGTTCAGGGCCGAAGCGAGGTAGGCCTTCGGCCACAACTCGATTCGGTCTCTCTTGGGTCGCTGATCGAGCGCCGACGGGCAAATTTCGCCTCCACGGCGGTAGTTAAACCAGCTAGGACCCTGGCTAGACTGTTCGTCCGCGCGGATGTGGCGGAATTGGTAGACGCGCACGGTTCAGGTCCGTGTGGGGGCAACCCCGTGGAGGTTCAAGTCCTCTCATCCGCATCTCTACGATTAGCAGGAGTTTCCCGCCAATCGGGGATCGCGTAGTCCGCAGTCAGTCCGCGAACGTCTTCCTAGACCTTGCATTGACCGGTACCGCCATAGCAGCGCCAGCCACCTGTAGGCGAAGACGCTGCGTGTGTGCTCCATGTCCCGCAGTAGTCGCACTGAATCTCCACTTCAGCGCGACCGGACTCCGCTTCGAGCGCAATGACGCTGCCGTCTTCCTCTCTAAGCACCCATGTATTTCCGGGCGGGATGCCAGGACCGTCGGTGTTCGCGCTGTCGAAGCGGATCAGCTCCACCTCCACGTACTCGCCGCCCTTGTAGTCAACCCTTGCGCGGGTCATATGCTTCGCTCCTTTCGGCCGCTAGAGCGGCCGTCGTGGTCGTCGAGCAGCCCGCGCAAGTACTCCTCCGAATCTGGCAGCAGGTGCCCGTAGGTCTGGTCGATCATCTGCACCGACGTGCCCATGATGCGGGCGAGATAGAACAATTGCACGCCGCCCGCGATCGCCCACGAAGCGAACGTGTGGCGGGAGTCATAGACGCGGCGATAGCCGACATCGGCGGCCTTAAACGCGGGTTTCCATTCGCGGTAGCGGAACTTTTCGCCGTCGATGTAGCCGCCCCGCGCGGCCGGGAACAACAGCGGCGTGTCCAACCTCGGCGGGATCGTCCGCAGCGCCTCCACAACGCGCGCCCGTAGCGGCACCCGCCGCCGCTGGCGGCTCGACTTTTTTGGTTCCTTCAGCCTGCCTTGCGAATGGACGCGCTCGACGGAGAGCACACCGGCGTCGATGTCGAGGTCGCGCCGCTCCAGGGCGAACAGCTCCTCCGGGCGTAAGCCGGTGCCGACGAGCACGATCGGGATCGCGGCGAACCTCGGATCCATCTCCGCGCTGATCGCCTCGACCTGCTGCCAGTCCTCGAAGGGGTGAATCTCCCGTCGACTGTCGACGGACGCACGGGTGTTCTTGATCCTGCTCGTCGGGTTGACGTCGAGCAAGCCCATCGCGACCGCGTATTCGAGCACCTGCCGCAACGCGCGAAACGGGTAGTGCGCCGACAACGCCGGCAACGACGACCGCCACACGTCCAGTTCGATCGGCTGCAAAGTCTCCAACCTTCGGTCGCCGAACGCGGAGACCGCGTGCTTCAACTGCGAACGGAGCTTCCGGGTCGTCGCGGTATCGACGCGGTGACGGGCCAGGAATGCGTCAACCAGTTCGCTGACGGTTCCGATGTTCGAGACGGGGTGGGGGAGACGATCACCGAACCGCAGCGCCGATGCCTTGGCGACTGCCTCGACGGCTTTCACGTTCGCGTAGTCGAGTGCCGCGGTCTTCGTGTCGAACCCGCCGCGGCTCCGTTCACGGTCGTCCTCGCGCCAGACCGCGAGCCAGAGGCTGCCGCGCTTGCGGGCGAACCCGCGTTGACGGCTAGGCATCGAAATCCATCTCCGCGAACGGCACGAGCGCGTCCCAGAGCGCCTCACACTCGGCCCAGCACTCCTCGGCCTTGGCGTCGGGCTCCAGCCGGTCGTACTCGATCTTCATCTTCGACGCGGCGCTGCGAGCAGCACGAACGAGCCGCTCGAGATCGTCCCGGTCATACATAGCTTTTGCCTCCTCCATGAGGGGTCGTCGACACCTGAGAGAATACTCGTCGGGCCGGGTTAGCGGTAGGGGTCGTCGACAACTTCTCCTCCCGCGCCTGGCCCTTTCACATGCCACGCCTCGAGCGCCGCCTCAATCTCGGACAGGCGGAACCGGACCGGGCCGCCTTTCTTACCGAACAATCTGAAGCCAGGCAGGTGACCCCGCTCCCACCGGTCCAAGATGGTCGGCGTCGAGAGGCCGAGATACTTGCCGAGCTCCTCGGCATTGAGCAGTCTTTCGGTCACGCCGCCTCGACAACCGCGTGGTGCAACTTGCGCCGCTCGAGCCATTCGGCCTTCGTGATCCAACCGTCCTGGAGCTTCGCGTCGATCCAGTCGGGGAAGCCGGGGTCGCCGGACACGGGTGTCTCGGGTACCCCTGAAAAGACGTTAGGAACGTTAGGAACGCTAGAACTGGCTTCCCTAGCCGTGCGGGGTCTAGCGTCCTTAGCGTCCCTAGCGTCTTTTTCGAGGTAGGGGGAGACGGTGTCCGTCCGCCAGTCGTCGGCGTCGTAGCCACGGGTATTGGCGTCGTCGATCCAGAGCTGTTTCGGCTTGACGCCGAACGGCTTCAACAGCTTCGCGAGCCGCGCGGAAGGGCCTTTCAGCTCACCCCGAGCGAACGCCGACTCCCACCATTTCGCCCACGGCCCCTCGTCCTTGCCGACCAGGTGCGCGAGGATGTCGGCGGTCGCGAGCCTTCCCGCCGGCTCGAGCACCTGCCACACATGTTGGAGCGCGAGTGTCCCAACGTCTTCGGAGTCGCCGTCGGCGTTGGCGCCGGATAGGACCTGCGCGGCCGACCGTGCACGGGCCGGCCAGTCGCCACCGGCGGCCGCCGCGACCGTGAGCAGCGGACGCCAGTTATTCCAGCCCCTGTCGTGGAGACCATCGGGGCGCTCGATCTCGGCCGTCGAGATCGCGGTGATGCTGTCGAGCACAAAACGTGCGATGCGCCGTCGTACCGGGTCGCAGGCCGCCTTGACCGTCTCGGGGTCGAACGCGTCCCGTGTCGTGATGCTCGTCGGCTTGCGGGCGAGCACGATCCGGATCGAGCGGTCCTCGATCGTGTCCGGCAGACGGCCGATCGCGGCGATCACCTTCGGTGCCCAGGTCGAAAATACCCGCGGTTCGTTCGTGTCGCCCTCGGAACGGATCACGAACGCCGTGTCGCGTGTGTGGCCCGCGTTGACGATGCCGCGGAGCGCGTCGTTCATCGTCGCGAACGAATCGGCCTCGTCAATCAGGAGGGTCGGCTTCCATGCCTCCACCGCACGGAACACCGCGGACGCCGAAATGTTGCCGCTCAACAGAGGCTTCCGGCAGAGGCGACGTAAAACGACGATCGCCGTCGACTTGCCGCACCGCTTCGTCGGTGACGAAATGTCGAGGATCGGAGAGATACCAAAGCAGTCGAAAGCGTGCGAGTAGATGGCCCACAGCGCGAGCACGTCCAGGCTCTCCCGGGTCGTATAGACGTACCGGGAGAACAGTTCCCGCGTCTCGTCAAGCACAGCGGCGCCGCTGACTGCGTCGGCCCAGGGCTCGACCTCGTCCGCGACGAACTCCTTTCCTTGGAGCAGGTCGTCGTCGTCGCCGCCCTCTTGCAGCCAGGCGTCAGCGGTGCGGGCGGCAGCAACACCCGATCCGAGCTCCTTCAGCTTCTCGCTGAGAACCTTGACGAGCCGCCCACGGATCTGTTGGCGCGCAAGCCTTGACCCGGGCGGCCGCTGCTCGCCCAGCACCTTGAACAGCTCATCCTCGTCGCGTACATCTGCGAGCGCGTCGAGCCAGGCCACGAACCCTTCCGACGATCGTTCGTCGGGGTCGTCGGGCAGCCCGCCCGTTTCGGGTTGGTCGGTCACTTCGTCTCCTCTCGTAGTCCTGCCCGTCCGAGACGGAGCACGGCTGGTCGCCGTGGCGAAGTCACGGGTACGGCTTGGGTGTGACGGTCGAGCCGCTCCGGCGCTGTCTCGACCTGCCACGTCTCGATCGCCTCGAGGGCCTCCTCGTAGCCAGGTTTGCCGCGCAACGCATACGCCCGGTAGACGAGCCGGCGGAGCTGCGCGGCCTCGAGCCGCGTGAGCCAGACGAGCGCGTCCCGGCGGTTGCGGAACTGGACGATCACGCGGCGCGGGCCTCTTCGGCGAGCTGGAGCGCCCGCTCGACCAACTCCCGGAGGTCGTCTTGGCTGCGGATCCAGTCCATGAGCCGCGCTTCCTGCCCCTCCGTCGCGGAATGCACGAAGACTCGGGGCGCCTTGGCCTCCACCGCTAGCTCGATGACGATTGATGGTGTCACAGCTTTTGTGACAGCCTACTGGAGGGAGTGGACGACGCTGCGCCGTCCGAACCCGCATGGCATACTCGTTCCATGACGACTGCGATGGCACCGATTCACCCCCAGGCGTTGCGAGAGTTCCGCGAACAGGAGGGCCTGTCTCAGAGAGAGCTTGGTAAGCGTGTCGCCAAGCGCCTTGGCGCGCCGAAGGCGATCCGCGCGCTACAGGTGCGTCTGGCGCGGATCGAGAAGGGCGACGCGGTCAGCGAGCAGGACCGTCGGCTCGTGGATGCGCTCGCCGCGGAACTGGCGCTCGGCGAGGCTGCGGGCCTCGCTGTCCCGCCAAAGTGGGTTTGGGTCCGGATGGCGGGTGGCGCGCTGTCGTTCGTGGTGCTCGCGAAGTCGATGCTCGCTTTCTCGTCGCCGGAGAAGGCGTATGACGCGCGGGACGCGCTCGCGCACCTCACGCATGGCCGGGTGAAACCGATGCAGGGCGCGAACCTGTTCGCGATCCACGACCAGGGACTCCAGCACACGCTCGAGGTGAACTTCGGCGGCGAACTCGATGAGGGGGAGCGCGCCGTCGCTGTGGCACTCGATCCGGACGAACGGCAGCTGTGGTGGTTGCACATGCTGCAGGAGCTGGCCCACCGCCCGATCTACGTTTTCGAGGGCGAGGCCGCCGAGGCGTACGGCGAGCGGGTGGACGCGCTGGAGGATCTGGCCCGTGCAGCGCTCGAGGATCGTCGGCTCGAGTATGAGCTCCTTACACGTCACTCGCTCGCGCTCCGCCAAGTGAAGGACCCGTCGCCGCAAGCGGGTCCCCTGCTCGAGCAATGGCAGCGTGAGGAGCAGGCGTACTTCGATGTTCTGACGCGCGTCCATGAGCTCCGCCGCGAGCGGCGCAACGAGGCATTGGGGTTGTAGATGGGGTTCTTGACGCGGCGTCGTGAGCAGCGGTCTTTGCCGGCGTTGCCGGGTTCGGCAGACGACTGGTGGTGGTACCGCCCGGGCCAGTTTCAGGACCAGTCGGTGCTGCCTGAGAAGGCGTTAGCGAACCCGGATGTGTTCGCCTGCACACGGGTTCTTGCGGACGCGGCTGCGAGTTGCCCGCTGGTCACTTACAGGCGGTTGGGTGACGGTGAGCGTCGCCGCGCTACGGGCAGGACGGCTGACCTTTTGCGCGCCCCGTCTGAGGGGACCACCCAGGCGGGCTTCGTGTCGACGGTGATGGCGCACCTGCTGCTCTTCGGTAACGCCTTTCTGGGCAAGTACAGGGATGCGGAGGGCCGGGTGGAGCAGCTGCTGCCGATCCGACCTGACGGTGTCAGTGTGGAGCGGCGGGCCGGCCGGATCGTGTTCACGGTCACGGACGAGCGCGGCCGCCAGTCCGAGCACGATCTCGGCGACATCGTCCACATCAAGGCTTTGAGCACGGACGGGCTTTGCGGCCTGTCACCGATCCGGCAGATGCGGCTCGCGCTCGAGGGGAACAACGCGGTCAGGACCGCGTCGACGGCGCTGTTCAGGAACAACGCGCGGCCGTCCGGCATTTTGAAGATCACGGGCGGAGGTAGCCCGGAGCGTTTCCAGCATGCGAAGGAGCTTTGGCAGGACCGGCACTCAGGCGAGCGGCAGGGCGGCATCGCTGTGATCACCGGCGACGCGGAGTTCATGCCGATCGGGATGCCCGCCGACGACGCCGAGTTCGTCGCCGCCCGCAAACTCTCCGCGGTCGAGGTGGCGCGCTGCTTCCGCCTGCCGCCGTGGATGATCGGCGCCGAGCAAGAGTCGATGACGTACTCGAACGTCGAGTCGCAGCAGCTGTCGTTCGCGATCCACAGCCTGAACCCCTGGCTGGTCTGTGTTGAGCAGGCGCTCACCGCCGACCGGGATCTGTTCAACGCGAGCTCGTTCTGCGAGTTCCTGCTCGACGGCCTGTTGAGGGCTGACAGCGCGACAAGAGCGCAGGTGTACGAGAAGGCTTTGAACCCTGTTACCGGCTGGATGCGCCGCGACGAAGTCAGGCGCCTCGAGAACCTCGAGCCCGAGACCGCCGGCCAGATTCCACAGGTGAGTAACCCGATAACGAACGGAGCAGTGGTGGCATGAAAGGACCTGAACAACGAACGATCGACGTTGACGTCGAGTCTCTCGATACCCGCGGCCGGACGGTCGTCGGCTACGCCGCCGTCTACGGGGCGTTGAGCGAGGACCTGGGCGGCTACCGCGAGAAGATCGCACCCGGCGCGTTCGCGACTGTTCTCGACGCTGATGTCCGGGCGTTGCTGAACCACGACGCGAACGAGGTGCTGGGCCGCACGAAGGCGGGCACCCTGCGCCTCTTCGACGAGCAGCGAGGGTTGCGCTTCGAGCTCGACCTGCCCGACTCGCCGCTCGGTGAGAACGTGCGGGCGGCTGTGAAGCGCGGCGACGTCGACGGCGCCAGCTTCAGGTTCGAGGTTGGTGAGGAGGACTGGGCGGGCGAGGTCCGCACGATCAAGTCGGTGAAAGCTTTGCATGACATCACCGTCGCCACCTACCCGGCCTATGCGGCCGCGTCGGTGGAGCTACGAACACGAACAAGACAGGAGCAGAAAATGGAAGAGACAGTCGAAGAGCACGAGGGCGCCGAAGAGCGCTCAACCGAGGAAGCCGCAGATCGATCTACAAGTACGTCGAAGGGCCGTCTACGCGTTGTTGACGCCAACGGCGGCGAAACCGAGTCCCGCACCCTGCACGGCCAGTTCCGGCGGGCAGGCTGGACCCCCGGTGGTAGCCGCACCGAGATCTCGTGGCAGGACTTCGAAACCGCCACCGAGTCACGGGCGCTGACCTGGACCGGCTCGGTCGACAACATCAACATGCTGCAGCGGACGGCTGGGCCGTTCGGCTTCGATCAGCGGTACGCGTGGCCGGCGTTTCCGCGGGTGCCGATCGACACCGGCGTCACCAGCGTTCAGGTGATGACGCAGACCGCGAGGACGCTGCCTACCGCCGCGAACGTCGTCAGGGCGGTCGACGCCGTCACGAACAAGCCCGAGTCGGCGAGCACGGTCACGCTCGTGGCGACAAGCGTGAAGCAGCTCGCCGCGGTCGTCTCCGGTGTGCCGAACGTGATGCTCGAACAGCCGGCGATCGAGTCGGTGCTCGGCAACGACCTCCGGTTGTCGATCAACGAAGGTCTCGACAAGCTGATCCTGGACGCGATCGCGCTCTCCGGCTTCCAGGCGCCCGGAACCGACCCGCTGCTCGTCTCGATCCGCAAGGCGATGACTACGCTGTTCGCGGTCGGCTACAACCCGGATACGTTGATCCTGACCCCGGCGGCCGCCGAGGCCCTGGACGTGTTAGTGACGGGTATCGCTTCCGGCGTCAACGACTACGTGTTTGCCCCGGCGAACTTCGCGCCGAACCAGATCTTCGGCATGAACAGGCGGGTCTCGAAGACGATCCCGGCCACAGCGGTCGTCGACTCGACCGCGTTCGGCAAGTTGTATGCCGGGCCGATCGCGCTCGCGACGTTCGAGGAGAACGCAGGGAAGACAAACAGCTCGTTGATCAGGCTGGAAGGCAACGGGGTTTTCGGCACCGAGCGGCAGAACGCCGCAGTGCGGATCGCGGCCGCCTGATGGCCAGGCCGCGCACTAAGAGTGAGTCTCGGGAGGCTGGTCTGCGCAGGCGGGCCGCCTCCCGCGGCTACACGCTCGAGAAGGAGGGTGACGCCTGGTATGCCGCCATCGGGGGCACCCGGTTCGGCCCAATGCTGTCGCTTGACGAGGTCGACGAGTTCCTGCCGAAGGACGCATGATGAGGTACACACCAGAACCGAACATGGACGTGCGTACCGTGCCCGCCGGCCAGACCTGGGCGGGCATCATCGACGCGGCGAAGCCCTACATCGTGATCGTTTCCCAGCTCGACGACGGCGACACGGTGGTCGTCGCCCGGCTCGGCGCGACCGACGCCCGCGACATGGGGCACGAGTTGATCCGCCTCTCGCTCGAGCTCACCGCCCCCAACAACTAGGGCACCGTGGAGTTCGCCCGGTTCGCCACCGAGGTTGGGCTCGACCTGGAGCCGTATGAGCGGAAGGTCGCCAAAGCGATCGCTGGACCGCAACGTGAGACCGTGATCTTGCTCCCGAGAGGCAACGGGAAGACACATTTGGTCGGCGCGATCGCGGTCCACCATCTACTCACCGTCGAGGGCGCCGCCATCTACTGCGCCGCGGCATCCCGGGAACAGGCGCGGGTTTTGTACGAGGCCGCGCTCGGGTTCGTGCGTGTGCTCGACCACCCGAACATCATCGACCGCCACCTGGAGCTCCGCTGGTGCCCCGACCCGGACAGGCCGCGGGCTTTCACGAGGCATCTACGCACACTCGCCGCGGACGCCCGCCTATTGCACGGCCTGAAGCCAAGCCTGGCGATCATCGACGAGATGCACGCCCACCCCGACGACGAGGTCTACGTCGCGATGCGCACCGCGATGCTGAAGGTGCCGGGCTCGAAGATGATCGTGATCTCCTCCGCCGGCCAGGGCGTCGACAGCCCGCTCGGAAAGCTCAGGACACGCGCGTTCGCCCAACCGGACGTTGTGCGCAAGGGCGCGTTCACCGATGCGAGAGGCCCGAACCTGCGCCTGCTGGAATGGTCGCTTCCCGAGGACGCTGAGATCACCGACCCGAGGGTCGTCAAGACGTGCAACCCGGCCTCCTGGATCACGGTCGACGGGTTGAAGGAACAGGCCGAAGCGGTGCCCGAGCTCGCCTACCGGCGCTTCCACTGCGGCCAGTGGACCGAGCGCGAGGGACACTGGCTGCCCGCCGGCGCGTGGCAAGCGTGCGTCGGCACGCCGACCATCGAGCCCGGTGAGCGTATCTGGGTCGGTGTCGACGTCGGTGGCGAGCGTGCCGCCACCGCGGTCGTCTGGATCAACGCGAACCTGCACGTCGGTGTCGAGGTGTTCCACGGCGACGAGGGTGTGCTCGAAGCCAAGACCCTCGTCGAGGAGCTCGCGGCCAAGTATCAACTGGTCGAGCTCGTCTTCGACCCGTGGCGGTTCGGCCAGGCAGCACAAGAGCTACGGCAGCGCGGCATCAACGTGATCGAGTTCCCACAGTCCGACTCACGCATGCTGCCCGCCAGTGATCGCCTCTACCGTGCGGTCGTCGAGCAGCGCCTCACGCTGCCCGACCATGCGGAGCTCAGGCAGCACGCCGCCAACGCGGTCGCACGCCACTCACGCCGCGGCTGGCGCCTCGACAGCCCGGGCCGCGACGTCAACATCGACGCCATCGTCGCGTTGTGCATGGCCGTCGAAGCGGTCGAGAATCAGCCCGCGCCCGTCGAGCTGCTCGGCTGGGTATGACGAAGCGCTGCCTCGACTGCCGCAGGCTCACCCGCTCGGGCAGCTACTGCCACGAGTGCGGCAAGACAAGCCGACGCGGCTACGGCAACCGCCACAAGCAACGGGCACGGCAGACAGTCACAGCCCAGCCGTGGTGCTCCGACTGCGGGGAGGATGTCCCGCGCGCCGTGGATTTTCGGCGGCGGTCCCGGTGTTGATGCTCAGGCATTGACGAGGATAACGGCCTCCTTGGTCGGGGCGTGCGCGGCGGTGGAGTGTCGGCGGCGGTCGTGGTCGCGTTCGATCGCGA
>JBBRZA010000015.1:0-45657 GCA_038237145.1 Gaiellales bacterium | reverse complement strand
GCGCAACCGTCAGCGCGCGTCGCGAGGCAAGGTCGCCACCGCCCGACACGAACCCGTCGCCTGCGACCCGGGAGAGCGCCGCGTCGACCGCGAGCGACTTGACGACGCCGTTCAGGTCGAGCTGCACGCCCGGAGGGCGCGAGAGCAGCCGCCCGTAGAGGCGTAGCGTCCGCCAGCATCCTGGCGCCGGCGAGCCGGGCGGCCGCTCATCGTCGTCGGGGAGGAGGAAGAAATCTCTGTCGTAGCCGGCCGCCTCGATCGCGGCGCCGAGTGTCGAGTCGACGAGCCCATCGGTGGCGCGAGCGGCCTCTAGCGCGGTGCGTACGACGCGCGCGAAAAGCTCCGAGACGACCACGACGCGCGACTCCGACCGGTTGACGTGGTTGAGCTCGCTGTCCTCCCGGAAGCGGGAGAACACCTGCTCCCAGCGCTCGAAGTACCGCTGGACCCGGTCGAGCTCGGCCGCGGTCGCGCCGCCGACGACAACGTCCACGCCCATGGCCCGAAACGAGTGCCGGTCAGGAGACACTCGTCTGCGCCTGGGGGGTCGCCGTCGACGGCGCGACCGACGGGGAGCCGTAGTCGAACTCGTCGCCCGACTGGGTGGACGAGCTCGAAGGGCCGGAGGTCGAACCGGAGGTCGTGCTGGCCTGGTTCGCGCCCGCGTGGCTGCCGCGGGCGAGAACCAGGACGAGGAGGAAGCCGGCCGCGGCGAGAGCGACGGCGGTCTGTTTCGCCATCGACGCCCTGTGCCGGGCTTCCTCGATCCTCGATGGAGCTTCGCTCACGCCGCAGGCCCCAGGGAAGTCGTCGGCGGCGACGCGCCGTCGCGACCCGGGCGACCGGGGCCGCCGAAGCCGCGCTGGTGGCGGCCCATCAGCTTGCCGTTGACGAAGTCGCCGATCCGTTGATCAAGGTCGGCCAGCATGCGCGTCTCCTGCGCCTGCGTGAGCCGACCCGCCTTGACCGCGGCGTCGAGCTTCTCCTTCGCGTCGGCCTTGAGGGCCGCGATCAGCCCTTCCACGCTCTTGCTCTGAGCCGTCGCGACCTGCGCGAGCGTCTTGCCCGTCTCGAGCTGGGCCTGGAGCTTGGCCTCCGTCAGGCCGAGGTACTTGGCCGCGGCGTCGAGGCCGGGGCCGCCGTGATGGCCGAAGTGGCCGCCGCCGAAGCCGGGAGCCCCGAAGAGCGGGAAGTCGTCTGAGGCGATTCGCGCCTTCAGCTCCGCGCCCTGCTCCTTCGTGAGTCGCCCGTCAGCGACCGCGGCGTCGACGCGGGCGGTGAGCGCCTTCTTGAGCGCACCACTGAGCGCGCTCGGCTGCACGCCGAGCTGCTTCGCGGCATCGTCGACGATCGCCTTGCTCTCGGCGCTCGGCGAGCTGCCGAGCTTGGTCGCCGCGATGCCGGCGCCGGTCCCGCCGACCGCGAGCGCGGCCACGGTTCCTGCGATCGCCTTGCGTTTGAGTGAAGCGTCCATCTGGTCGTGCTCCTTTCGGGTCAGCGAGCCTGGACGAGCCGGCCGAGCAGGCCGTGGCGCTCCCAGCGCACCGAGGAAGCTGCTGCCTCGGCGGAGGTGGGCGGCACGGAGCTCGCGATCGGCATCCGGGGCTGCGGGTGGGGGTTGGGTGACGTCTTGTCGTGCATACGGCCTCCTTCAGGTCGTCGTGTTGATCTCACCCAACCACCCGCCCCTGAGAACGGCCTGAAAGTGCGCTAAGAAGTGCCTAAGAACCGTTGCGGCCGTCGAAGCGGAGCCGCATCCGCGTGCCGCCGCCTTCCGCCCGCTCGGCCAGGACCTGGCCGCCGTGCGCGTCGGCGACCTGCTTCACGATCGCGAGGCCGAGCCCGGAGCCCGGCAGGCCGCGGGCGGTGCGGGCGCGATAGAAGCGGTCGAAGACGTAGGGCAGGTCCTCCTCCGCGATCCCGGGGCCGTGGTCGCGGACGGAGACCTCGCCGGCACGAACCCCGACCTCGACCTCGCCGCCGTGCGGGCTCCACTTGGCAGCGTTGTCGAGCAGGTTCGCGACCGCGCGCTCGATCGTGGACGGCGCACCGTGCACGGTCGCCTCCTCAAAATCGGTCGTGAAGGCGACGTTGGGCCGGTTCCGGCGCGCGCGCTCAACGGCCCCGGCGGCGATCAGATCGAGGCGCACGTCCTCTGGAGACTCCTCCCCCCGCTCGCCGCGCGCCAGCTCGATCAGCTCGCCGATCAGGGAGGTCATCTCGCCGATCTGCTCGACGACGTCCTCGAGCAGCCGCTCGCGGTCCTCCTTGGCGAGCCTGTCCCCGCGCGCGAGGACTTCGATGTTGGTGCGCAGGCTCGTCAAGGGCGTGCGCAGCTCGTGCGATGCGTCGGCGACGAGCTGCCGCTGAGCCCGGCTCGACTCCTCGAGAGCCGCGAGCATCGTGTTGAAGCTCGAGGCCAGGCGCCCGAGCTCGTCCTCGCTCGTCGACTCGATCCGCTGAGACAGGTCTCCGGTCTCGGTGACCGATTCGGTCGTCCTGGTCAGCCGCCGAACCGGTTTCAGGGCCGCCCGTGCGACGGCGAGTCCGAGCCCCGTGGCGACCGCGATCCCGCCGGCGGCGATCAGGAGCAAGAACAGAGTGATCCGGTGGAGGGTTCTGTTCACCTCCGTGAGCGGGCGCGCCAGCTGGATGGCATAGGGAGACGACGGAAGCGTCAGCACGCGGAACTCCACTCCTCTGGCGCGCTTCTCGCTGAAGTATTCACGGCCTCTGCCGAGAGCAGCTCTCCGGTCGCGCTCGCTGACCGGAAGCGGAAATTGCGGCTCATCCGCCGTGATCAGCGGCGGTCCGGAGGCGGGAACCGCCTGGATGTAGTAGCGCTCGCCCCCGAACGATGGCCCGGGCACTTCGATGTAGCCGTTCTCGTCTACGTGGGGCGGCGGCCCCGTCGTCAACTGCCTTGCACTACTCAGCAGCGTGCGGTCGACCTGCCCCAGGAGCTGGGCCCGGACGACGACGAACACGACCGCCGAGGCGACGACTACGGCAAGCCCCACGGCCCCCGCGGCAACGAGCGCGAGCCTCGTGCGAAAGCTCATGCCTCGCGCAGCGCGTAGCCGACGCCGCGGACCGTGTGGATCAGCCGCGGCTTGCCGCCGGCCTCCGTCTTGCGCCGCAGGTAGCCGATGTAGACGTCGAGCGAGTTCGAGGCGAAGCCGAAGTCGTAGCCCCAGACGCGCTCGAAGATGACCGACCGCGTCAGCACCTGGCGCGGGTTGCGCAGGAACAGCTCGAGCAGCGAGAACTCGGTGCGCGTCAGCTCGATCCGCTCGACGCCGCGCGTGACCTCGCGCGTGCCGGGGTCGAGCTCGAGGTCGGCGAAGCTGAGCATGTCGCCGCTCGCGCCGTCGTCGCCGAAGCGGCGCAGCAGCGCCCGCACGCGCGCCAGCAGCTCCTCGAGCGCGAAAGGCTTCGTCAGGTAGTCGTCCGCCCCCGCGTCGAGCCCTTCGACCCGGTCCTCGACCTGCGTGCGGGCCGTCAGCATCAGAACCGGCAGCCGGCTCCCTTCGGCACGAAGCGTGCGGCAGACATCGAGACCGTCCACACCCGGCATGAGCACGTCGAGGATGACCGCGTCAGGCTGGTCCTCGCGCGCGAGGCGGTCGAGGGCCTGGCGGCCGTCCTCTGCCAACTCGATCTCGTAGCCCTCCAGCTCGAGCGCACGCCGCAGCGATTCCCGCACGGCCCGCTCGTCGTCCACCACCAGGATCTTCACGTGCGCATTGTGCGCTCTCGAGGTGAGAAGTTCGTGAGATCCGCCGGATAGCAGGCAGTTCTTAGAGAGTTCTTAGGCACTTCTCACGAGGCTCTTAGGCGCGCTTGATCTGATCCGAGCGTCATCGAATAAGGGATCCCCCAGACCCTTGTGCGAAACGAGCCCCCGCCGTCCGCTACGACCTAGCAGCGGGCGGCGGGGTTTTCACGTAGGGCACACTTTCAGGAAGTTCTTAGTCAGGTTTCACGTGGGTCTTAGAGGCGAGTGGTCTCATGGTCTGCGTCAAGACAGCGACCGAAAGGACCTCCCCATGCCCCGCCGCCCGCGCACGCCGCTTCTCGCCTCTCTCCTAGCAGCAGCCTGCATCGGTGCGGGCGGCGGGGCAGTCGCCTACTCGATCCTCTCCGACAACGGCGGCACCATCGTCAGGCAGGTCACCGTGCAGAACGCGCAGCCTGTCGCGAGCGGCTTGCCGCTCTCGGTGAACTCGATCTACCAGCGCGCGTACCGCGGAGTCGTCGAGATCACCGTGCGCGGCGCTGGGAGCTCCGCCGAGGGCTCGGGCTTCGTCTACGACTCGAGCGGCCGCATCGTCACGAACCAGCACGTCGTGGACGGCGCGCAGTCGATCTCGGTCAAGTTCTGGAACGGAAAGACCTACAGCGCGCAGCTCGTCGGCAGCGACAGCTCGACCGACCTCGCGGTGATCAGGGTGAACGCGCCGGGCTCGCAGCTGCACCCGCTCACACTAGGGAGCTCGAGCAAGCTCGCCGTGGGCGACCCGGTGGTGGCGATCGGTAGCCCGTTCGGGCTCGAGGAGACGGTCACGAGCGGGATCGTCAGCGCTCTGCACCGCTCGATCGACTCCCCCGCCCATTTCGCGATTGCCGACACGATCCAGACCGACGCCGCGATCAACCACGGCAACTCCGGCGGCCCGCTGCTGAACGCGCAGGGCCAGGTGATCGGCGTCAACGCGCAGATCCGCAGCGACTCCGGCGACAACGCCGGCGTCGGCTTCGCGATCCCATCGGACACGGTGCGCTCGATCGCAGGCCAGCTGATCTCGACCGGCAAGGCCGTGCACGCCTACCTGGGCGTCTCGCTGGACTCGACGGCCACCTCGGCCCGCGTAGCCGAGGTGCGGCCCGGCACCCCGGCGGCGAAGGCGAACCTGCGCACAGGCGACGTGGTCACGGCGGTCGGCAACACCACCGTGAGCTCGGCGGAAGCCTTGACGCAGGCGATCGACGCCCACCAGCCCGGCGACACCGTGACGGTGAAGATCAGCCGAGGCGGCAAGAGCCTCAGGGCCCAGGTCAAGCTGGCCAGCCGCCCGTCTTAGCGGGTTCTACACTTGGGGCCGGAGCCCCCGTAGCTCAGTGGAAGAGCAGCGGTTTCCTAAACCGCGTGCACAAGTTCGATTCTTGTCGGGGGCACTACTGAACCCCCTGCAAAACGGCACGTTGTGGTGGCAGGTGCGGGGCCTAGGCGGCAGAGGCGGGAACCAAGGGGGCAACCCGCGTGGCTAACCCGGGTGGCAACCCCGGCAGCCTGGTGCGCCAGCACGACAACACGCACAACTGATGGCCCGCCATCAAGTTCGGCGGCTGCCCGTTGTCGAGAACGGCAGGCTCGTCGGCATCGTCGCTCAGGCCGACATCGCCCTCAGGGAGAACGAGAAGAAAACCGGTGTGCTCGTCGAGGCGATCTCTGAGCCCTCAGAGGGAGAGCGCAGGTAGCGTCGCCCGGCCAGCACATTTAGATGATCGGTCTCGCGACGGCACTACGGACAGCCCAAGTCTCGGCGAACGGCCTCGCCGGGGCGTCGGCCAGAGCGGGCAGCCGCGCCTGGGCGACCGCCTTACGTCGCGTTCTGGTTCTATGGCGAGGGTGAGCGGTGGGATGAGGTTAGGTCGTCGTCGGTCAGCGCAGGCGACCGCGGGCCGCGATCGGCCACTCGGCCACGAGCTCGCCGCCCCGGTAGACGACGACGCTGTCGTGCATGTTCGTCGTCCCACATGCGTGGTTAGGGACGATCGTGACGATCTCGCCGATCCGGGGTGGTCGCTCACAACGGCTGACGTCGACGTAGCCGTGTTCCTCGTTTAGCGTGTGGATTTCCGCCTCGGGGTGCTCAACGATCAGGCCGAATCCGGCCTGATCTGTCCCAGCGACCGGGTCGCTCGTCAGCGTCTTCGAGCCAGCGTCAAGGATGACGCGCTCCGGTGTCGGCCGGCTGACGACCGTGGCGACGACCCGCAGCGCGCAGTCCTGGAGCAGAACCGATCCGTTAGCGATGCAGGAGCGGTCGCCATAGACATAGGTGCCGGCGCGCACTTCCGTGACCTCGCCAAGCTCGCGAGTCTGGAGCGCGGTCGGCGTGCCGCCACCGCTAAGCCGGTTGACTTCGAGGCCGCGCGCCTCGATCGCCTCCCGTGCCGGGCCAAAGAAGTTGGCCGTCTCTGGCGTCGTCGGGTAGGTCATCAGCCCGGCAAACCGAAGCGCCGGCAGCGAATCGACGAGAACAGCGAGCTCCACCGCCTCGTCCACAGTTTGGACACCTGTTCGTCCCAGGCCTGTGTCGCACTCCACCAGAAAGTCCGCCTCTGCGTCCGCGCGGGCGAGTGCGTCGGAGAGCCCTTGCGCGCACGGAGCCGAGTCACCCACGACCGAGAGCCGCACGTCGCGCGCGAGCTGCGCCAGCCTCACCGCCTTCTCCTCACCGACGATCGGAAAGCTGATCAGGATGTCTCTGAGGCCAGCGGCGGCCATGACCTCGGCCTCACCGATCTTCTGGCAGGTGATCCCGACCGCGCCAGCGTCGACCTGCAGCTGCGCGATCTGGGGAAGCTTGTGCGTTTTGATGTGGGGCCGGAATGCGAGCCCGTTCTCGTCGCAGTAGGCCTGCAACCGCGCGATGTTGCGCTCGACCGCTGCGAGGTCGACCGTCAACACCGGCGTGTCGCGCAGCACGGGCTCGCGATCGATCAGGGTGCGCAGGCTCACGCGACAGCCGCCGCGTAGTGCGATTGCACAAGCCGGTCCATGCGCTCCACAGTCGTCCCCGGCGGTACCGGCCGAAAGTCCTCGTCGAGCTCATTGCAGGCGCTGTCGAAAAGAGCCTCGAGCTTCGGGGCGCCTTCCGAAACTCCGCTCACCACGCCGACGTAGGCGCGATTGACGAAATACTGTGGATGGAGCGCATAGAGCGCGGTGTCGCCGACTTTGGACGTCCCGCCCTCTCCGCAGACGACGTGATAGTCGATCACGCCGCGCTCAAGCAGATTCATGAAGTTGTCCTTCGCCTCCTCGAACGAAGCTCCGATCATGCAGCGGAGCTGGTAATCGGTCTGGCCGCCGTAGGTCTCCAGGTACGTCAGTCCGCCGCCGAGCGTGTACGTCTCGCCCTCCCAGTGGTGCATGACCTCGGAGACGAAGACTTGTGCTGGCTTCTCCGGTAGATCGTGGTAAGCGTGCGCGAGGCTCGAGCCGAGGAGCCCCGTGCCGGGCTCGACGTCGGTTGCCCCATGCTCGGCGAGCATGGCGAAGGTGGCCGTGTTGTTGAAGGAGGGTGCGTTGACGCGCAGGCCGGAGAGACCGAAAGCCTCCTCGAGCCTCTCCTTCGCGCGCATCATTGTGTGGAAAGAGTCCGTCGGTACTGCCTTGCGAGGATCGCGGGTGCGGTAGCTCGTGGTGGGGAAGCTCGTGAGCCCGGCGAGCCGGACGTTCGGCAGGTCGAGGATCGGCGCGATCCCCTCGACGCAGTCGTCCTCGAGCCAACCGCCGACCATGCCGCGGAAGATCTCGTCACCCTTCTTGTTCACGCGCACGTACAGCGCCTGTTGGTGGCCCAGCGCCGCCGCCGCCTCGGAGATCGCCCTCGCGGATTCGACGGTGAAGACTGTGATGAACTCGGGCTTCATTGCGACGACCTGCGGGATTGCGCTCATTGGGATGTTCGAGAGGTGGCCGACGTGGCCGATTGGCAGCCCGAAACGGTGCAAAATCCGCGCCTCGATCGTCTCCACAACCACAGTCGTGTCGATGCCCTGCGCGAGCGCAACCCGAGTGATGTATGGGTTTCGGCCGTTCTGCTTCGTCATCAGAAAGACGCGTAGGCCGTGCTTGTGCGCCTCCTCTGCCATCGTGCGGGCGTTTTCGGCAATCGCGTCGAGGTCGACGAGGAAGGTCGCCGGCGGGACATCGCCTCGCTGGTGAAGGTTGATCGCGGCCTCGATCAAGCCGGGGTTGCGCTTCATTATTCGTTCGAACAGCACGTTCTCTCCTCTCGGTTACTCGCCATAGCTGAGCGGCGGCCCGCTCGGCTGCCCAGCCAGCAGGCCGCCCTCGACCGGGATGGCGGCGCCGGTAATGAACGAGGCCGCGTCCGAGGCTAGGAAGAGAGCCACCTCGGCGATCTCCTCGGGCCGGCCGAGCCGATTCAGGGGATGGATCGCTGCAAAACGCTCGAGCTGCTGCCCGGGATCGGGCGAAACCTCTGCCTCTCGGTGCAGCATCGGCGTGTCGATTGCGCCGGGCAGTAACGCGTTGACCCTGATTCCGTGCGGGGCCGCCTCCAGCGCGAGCGCCCGCGTAAGCGCGAGCACGCCGCCCTTCGAGGCGGCGTAAGCCCCCGCGTCCGGAACGGTGCTGAGAGCGTGCGGCGAGCACGTGGTGATGATCGAGCCGGATCGCCGCTCAAGCATCCGGGTCAGAGCAAAGCGCGAGGCGAGGTAGACGCCAGTCAGGTTGACGGCGATTACCCGCTCCCAGTCCTTGAGCGAGGTGTCCACAACTTTTTTCGCCCACTCGATGCCGGCGTTCGCGTGCATTACGTCGAGCCGCCCGTGCGCTTCGACTGCGGCGTTAACGAGCGCGCGCACATCGCTCTCATCGGCCACGTCGCCCTCGTGGAAGTGTGCGATTCCTCCCTCGGCGCGAATGCGCGCGGCCGTCCGCTCGCCTTCAGCACGGTTGTTGTCGAAGACGTAGACCGTCGCGCCCTCGCGCGCAAAGGCCTGCGCGGTCGCACCGCCGATCCCGGCCGCGCCGCCGGTGACGATCGCGACCTTGCCGTCGAACCTAGGCATGGATTACCGAGACCGGTTGGAGAGGTGGCCGGGCCGCACCCGGATACCCGTTCACGGCGAGCGCACGCTTCAGCCCGGCGATCGAACCCTCGCGCGCAAGCTTCGCGCGCAGGGTGGCAAGCTCGGCGCGAAGAGGCTCCGGATCGCTTCCGTCGAGAATTGCTTGTCTGAGGCCAAGGAGCAGCTCTGGACGGACGTTCGCGATCGCCGACATGCACCCGCTCGATCCGAGGGCCATCGACTCATACGCAAAGCCATCCGACCCCATGTAGACCGTGAAAGCGTCGCTGGCGAGTTTGAGGTACTCGGCGTGCCGCTCGAGGGACTTCGTAGAGTCCTTAATGCCGGCGAGACCCTCGCCGGCCAGTTCGCTTGCGACAGCCGGGCTTAGATCATTGTTCGTCCGCGACGGGATCGTGTACGCGAGGACGAGCGTGTCCGCCGCCGCCTCGAGGACGGCGCGGTAGTGAGCGAGCAACTGGCCGTCATCCAGCTTGTAGTAGTAAGGGGTGACGACCGCCAGCCGCGCAACACCAAGCGCCGCTGTGCGCTTGACGAGCCCCACGGTCGCCGAGGTGCTCGCCCTGCCGACGTTGGCCGTCACCGGAACGCGGCCCTTGGCCGCCTCGACGGCGGCGCGGATCAGTTCGACAAGTTCGTCGTCGGCGAGCAACGGGCCTTCGCCGGTCGTTCCCGCCACGAGCAGGCCGTCGACTCCTGCCTCGACGAGTGACTCCACGTGCCGCTCGAGAGCCTCACGATCGACCTTTCCCTCCTGGTCGAACGGCGTCAGCAGCGCGACGATGATCGCGGGTGCGTTCACCCGCCGACCCAGAGTACGGCGTCAATCTCGATCGCGATGTTCGGCAGGTTCGACTGGATCGTCGTCCGAACCGGATACGGCTCAGGGATGAACTCCGCATACACGCGGTTCATTGCCTGGAAGTCGTCCATGTCCTTAAGGAAGACGCCAATCCGCACCGCGTCGGCCAGGCTCCCTCCAGCGGCTCGGGCGCACGTCTCGAGGTTGCGGAACGTCTGTCGCGCCTGCTCCTCGAAGGTGTCGGACTGCTCGCCGCTTTCCGGGTCGAATGGCCCCTGCCCGGCCAGGTAGGCAAACCCCCCGGCTACGACCGCGTGCGAATACGGCCCGGCGGGACGCGGTGCGCCCTCCGCATGTATCGCGTTTTTCATCGGCACCTCCTTCTTGTCATGCGAGCGACCAGGTCTTCCGCGCGTTGGGATTGCGACCTTCGACAAGCCGGCCCGAAGCCTCGAGCTCGTCGAGGTGACCAACGATCGGTGAGGCCCACGTGTCTCGCGCAGCCGCGGGCAGCGGGCCAAGAGCGAGGTCGACTTCTGAAATCAGATCTCTGAGTGCGGGGGGCTCCTCGGAGCGAGCGAGCGCATCGAGCAGTACGCGCTCGGTCGCCTGGGCGTGATCGCGGGACTCGTCGAAGAAGCGCCCGGCTTCGGCACCCGCCATTGCCGGGAAGTGCGCCGTCAGCAGATGCTCGGCGCCGACTTCCTTCAGTCGCGCGGACGTCCTCAAATATGGCCCTGGGTGCGTGTAGGTCGCCGCGAGGGCCGGCGAGCCATCCATGAACGGAAGCGCGCGGCCCATCGCAGCGTCGGCCACAATCAGCGCAGCGCTACGCGGGTCCCACACGCTCAGATGGCCCTCGCTGTGGCCAGGTGTGTGAAGAATCTGCACGCGCCAATCGTCGCCGAGCAAGATCCACTCGCCACCGCGCAGAGCGATGTCAACCGGGACGGGCTCGCCGCAGTGCGAGCGCAGCTCGTGGAGCGTCTCGTCCGAGTCGTGCACGTCGTGGTCGGCGCGAAAACCGTCATACCGCTCGGCGACCATCGCGTCGGGATTCTCGAGCCAGCGCAGATCGAGCTCGTGGCCGAGGATTCGGCAAGCCGGAGCTGCTCCGCGCACTGACGCGTTCCCGCCGAAGTGGTCGGTGTCGGGGTGCGTGCAGACGACGTAGGAAACATCGCCGCGGGCGCGACCGATCCGCTCGATGTACGGGAAGATCAGCTCATCCGGGGTGCTCTCAATTCCCGTGTCGACGAGCAGAATGCGCTCCTCCCCGACCAGGACGTGCTGGAAGAGGTAGCGACCGCCGAAACTTCCCTCGAGTCGGTGGATGCCGGGGAGGATTTCCACTTAGTAGCGCTCGAGGACGCTGTGGATCGATTCGATGACGCGCGCCGGCGGAACCGGGACATAGTCGTCGTCGAGCATGTTCGTGCCCAGGTCGAAGATCCCGTGTGCCTCAGGCTCGCCGGCCGCGATCCCGCTGACGGGCACGGTGTAGGAGCGGGTCATCTGCGTCTGCGTGTAAAAGGCCATCACGACTGTGTCGCCGACCCGCACGCGTGAGCCGTCGAGCAGAGCCACGTGGTAGTCGATGATCTGGTCCTGCGGCTCGTACTCGAGCGCGGTGGAGCGCAACGATTCAAGGTTGGAGCCGACGAGAGCCTGCACCGGCGCGGGCCTACCGTCAGGGAGGTTCAGGAAGCCTCCCAGGAGGCTCCACAGGCCGCCGCCGAACGCGTAGGCGCGCCCGTTGTAGTGGTGGCTCACCTCCGTGACGTAGACGTAAGTCGGAAGCTCCGGCTGCGTGCCGTCGATGATGTGATTCGGCGTCGTCCCCAGCAGCCCGTGACCGGGCTCGACGTGCGTGGCCCCGCCCTCAGCGAGCAGCCTCATCGTTTCGACCGCCGTGTTTCCCGGCGCATTAATCTGCGTGATCTCGAGGCCAAAGCGCGAGCGGAGCAACTCCGCTACGCGCCCGATCGTTTCGAGGTTCGGGTTGGCGACGGGATCGGAGCGGCCCTCCTCGCCGAAGTTGTAACGGACGCACGGAAATGATGTGACGCCGACGATCCGGACGTTCGGCAGCTTCATGATCTCCGTTACGGCCGCCCCGACTTCCTCCTCGGGGAAACCGCCCTCCTGCCCCTCGAAGTACACGTCCTCCGCGCCGATCGGGCGAATGAGCAGATCTTGCTCGATCCCAAGCGCCGTGGCGACCTCGGAAATCAGGCGGGCGTTCTCGACACTGAAGACGGTGACGACCTCCGGGCGCATCATCAGCGCAGCCTTGGCCTCCTTCGCGGGCACCTGGTTCAGGTGCCCGACGTGCCCGACCGGGATCTCGAAGCGATTCATCGTGCGGGCCCCGTGGATGTCGACGGCGACCGCCTTTCGCAGGCCCCTCTTGATCGCGACCTGCGTGACGAACGGGTTGCGGGAGTACTGCTTGGTCATCACATAGGTCTTCAGACCTTGCGCGTCCGCCTCGGTGGCGAGCGCCTCGGCGTTGGCGGCGATCCCATCAAGGTCGTAGACCCAGGAGTTCGGTGGGATCACGCGATCCCGGTGGAGTTGGAGCGCCGCCTCGATCAGGCGCGGGTTGCGCTCGACGACCCGCTTCAGAAGCGTCCCCTCATGGATCATGGCCCAGTCGCCTGTTTGTGCTGGCTCACGTTGCTCGAGCACTCGCCTCATCCTTTCCGTTTTGTTCTGGTTCTCAGCGTGAGATCTCCCGGCTGTGGCCGGCGCGGAGCGCCGCCACCTGGTCGACGGCAAGCCGGAAGAGGTCTCCGCGAAGCGTCATCTTCAGCGCCGCCATCGCCAGCCCGCGCTCGAGCCCCTCGGCGAGCGAGGCCTCGAGCATCCCCGAGAGCAGGCCGGCGACAAAAGCGTCGCCCGCACCGATCCGGTCGATGATCGCCTCGACAACGTAGGCTGGCCGTGCGACGATTCCTTCATCGTTTACCCCCACGGCACCGACCGGGCCCTCGGTGACGACGACGGTTTCAATCCCGAGACGCTCCTTCAACGCGAGCGCCGCATGCTCGGCGTCGCCATTTTCGCCGAAGAGGTCGCGGGCGTCCTCCGCACGGCACACGAGTAGGTCGATCAGCGGCGCGAGGCGCTCGACCGTCTCGGCGGCGACACCGGGGCTCGACAGCAGCATGCGGTGATTGACGTCGTAGCTGACGAAGAGCCCCCGCCGAGAGGCCTCTTCGAGCGCGCGCGTTGAAAAGGCCGCCGCGGCTTCGGAGACCGCAAAGGAGATGCCGCTGATGTGAAAGGCGGTCGCGGCGCAGATCCGGTCCCAGTCGAAGTCCTCCTCCTGCGCCGCTGCGAACGCGGAGCCGCGCCGGTCGTAGACCACGTGAGTGGGACGCGGGAGTGCGCTGAACTCGACGAAGTACGTGCCCAGGCGGCCATCCGACGACCAGTGGATCGCCGAGGTGTCGACGCCTCCCCCGGCAAGCGTCTCTGCGACGCGGCTGCCGAGTGCATTCTCTGGCAAAGCGGAGGCCCAGCGCGAGGGCACGCCCATCCGGGCTAGCGCATACGCGACGTTGGCCTCGGAGCCCGCCACGTGCACGTCATACGCCGCCGCGTCCGCAAGGCGCTCGCCACTTGAGACGGACAGCCGCAGCATCGCCTCTCCGAGGGTCGACACGACAACGCCGTTCGTCACGAGGCCCTCACTGCTTGTGCGCGAATGCCCTCGCCGATCGCCTGACCATTCTCGAGATCGAAGAAGTAGAGTTGCTCGGCGTCGACCGCGAGTTCTTTCGACCGTCCCATGGCGACATCGGTCTTCGGGTCAAGCCGCGCCGTAAAGATCGCTGTCTCGGGCGGCCCCACCTCCTCCTCGCCCTCATCGAGGTCGGCGGCGAGCGCGCGCGTATCGTCGGTGCGCACTGTCGGCGCGCCGGCGTCGAAGGTGACGAGCGTCTCCGCGCCCATGTGCTCGACTAGGTCAACCGTCACCGCAATCTGTGGCCGACCGGCATCGCGGACGAGCTCCGCGTCCTCAAACGCCTCCGGGCGAACGCCAAGCGCGATACGCCGGCCCGCGTACTCGTCGAGGCTCGCTGACGTTACGGGAAGGCTCAAGTCACCGAAGCGCACCTCACCGGCCACGACCTCTGCCTCGACGAAATTCATCGCCGGCGAACCAATGAATCCGGCGACAAAGAGGTTGCTGGGAGCCGCATAGAGCCCCTGCGGGGTGCCGATCTGCTGAAGCTTGCCGTCGCGGAGCACCGCAACCCGGTCGCCCATCGTCATCGCCTCGACCTGGTCGTGCGTAACGTAGACCGTGGTCGTGGTGATGCGTTGGTGCAGTTTCAGCAGCTCCCCGCGCATCTGCACCCGGAACTTCGCGTCGAGGTTCGAGAGCGGCTCGTCCATCAGGAACGCAAGCGGCTCGCGAACGATCGCGCGCCCCATTGCGACTCGCTGGCGCTGGCCGCCGGAGAGCTGGCCCGGTCGACGGTGTAAGAACGTGTCGATCCCCAGCATCTGGGCGACCTCTCGCACGCGCCGTTCGATCTCGTCCTTCCGCGTCCGGCGCCGCCGCAGACCGAAGGCGAGGTTGTCGTACACGTTCAGGTGTGGATAAAGCGCGTAGTCCTGGAAGACCATGGCGATGTCGCGCTCTCGCGGCTCGAGATCGTTGACCACGCGTCCCCCGATCCGGATTTCGCCAGAGGTGATCTCCTCGAGCCCCGCGATCATCCGCAGGAGCGTTGACTTCCCGCAGCCCGAGGGCCCGACGAGCACGAAGAACTCGCCGTCCTCGATCGCGAGCGACACGTCGTCGACCGCGACCGTGCCGTCGGGAAAGCGCTTGACGATCGACTCAACGACGACGTCAGCCATTACTTGGTCGCTCCGAAGGTGAGGCCGCGGACGAGCCATTTTTGGAAGATCGCCGCGCAGACGATCACCGGCGTGACGACCATCAGCGCGGAGGCTGTCATCGGCCCCCAGTTGATCCCGCGCTGGGTGTCCCACGCCGTAAGGAAGACGGGCAGCGTCTTGGCGTTCTCGCCGGTCAGATTCAAGGCGAAGGCGAACTCGTTCCACGAGAGCAGCAGGCAGATGACGGCGGTGGCGAAGAGACCCGGCGCCGCCAGCGGAAGCACGATCGCGCGCATGGCGGCGAGACGCGAGCAGCCGTCGGTCATCGCCGCTTCTTCGACGCTCTTCGGGATCTTTTCGATGTACCCGAGCAGCAGCCAGGTCGCGATCGGCAGATTGAACGTCACATAGACGAGCGCCAGGCCAAACCGCGTGTCGTAGAGCCCGAGCGTGCTCATCATGTTGAAGAACGGGACTAACACGGCAAGCGGAGGGACCATGCGCATGGTCAAGATCCAGAACAGCAGTCCGTCGTTCCGCTTGCGCCTCAGCCGTACGAACGCGTACGCGGCCATAAATCCAAGCAGGACGCTGACGATCGTCGAGCTCGTAGCGACGATCACGCTGTTCATGAAGTAGCGGGGAAAGTCCGACTCGCGGAAGACCTCGCGATAATTGTCCAGCGTGGGCGTGAAGCGCAGCAACGGTGGCAGCTGGGCAACCTGCTCGCGTGTCTTCAGGGAGGCGAGCGCCATCCACGCGAGCGGAAGCAGTACCGCGAGAAGGTAGATCGCGATCGTCGCGTTCGCCGACAACTGCGCGATGCGCGACCGAAGGCGGGAGCTCACGTGGCCGCCAGCTGTAGTAGCTTTGCGAGCGGCCGCGCAAGCAGCGTCGCGATCAAGATGAGGAAGATCGACATCGCGCCCGCGTAGCCGAAATCGAGGAAGTTGAAGGCGACTCGCTGAAGGTAGATGCTCAGCGTCTCGCTTGCGGTACCGGGGCCTCCCCGGGTGGTCGCATAAACGACGTCGAAGACGCGGAATGAGTCGAGCGTCCGCAGCAGGATGACGACGATCAACTCCGTTCGGATCATCGGCAGCATCACCCACCAGAAGGTTCCGAAGCCGCTCGCACCGTCGATGCGCGCCGCCTCAAGCGGGCCGCGCGGCAGGCTCTGCAAGCCAGCGAGGAAGACGAGCACCGCGAACGGCGTCCACTGCCAGATATCCACCACTGCCACGGCCCAGATCGCCGTGTCCGTGCGCGCCAGGAAGCTGTTGTCGAGGTGTGGGCCGAGCAACCCGACGTAGTAGTTAATCGGGCCGACCGCGTCGTTATAGAGAAACTTGAAGATGAGCCCGACGACGATCGGGCTCATCGCCATCGGGATCACGACAATCGGCAGCACTATTCGCCGGAAGCGCTCGCTGCCGCGATCTAGGGCGGCAGCGAGGGCGAGTCCTAGCAGGACGGTTCCAGCGACGGTCACAACCATGAACTTCCCGGTTAGCTGTGCCGAGGCCCAAAAGCGGTGGTCGTGGAAGAGCTTCGTATAGTTGTCGAGCCCCGCCCACTTCGCCGGGCCGATCAGCTCGGTGGCGCGGAAGCTCTGATACAGGTTGTAGAGGGTTGGATAAAGCGAGAGGCCGAGCAAGACGAGCACTGTCGGCCCGAGCAACCCGATCTCGTGGCGGCGTCGCCGAAGCGAGCGGCCGACCCGACGAGCACGTGTCGGCCCGGCCGCTCCTTCGGTTGCTGTTCCGGTGCTCATGCGATCGCCGACCCGGCGCTACTGCGCGAGCTTCTCCAGTTCCGCCTGCGCCCCGTCGAGCGCCGCCTTCGGCGTCTGCTTGCCGAGCAGCGCGTCGGCGATAGCGCGCGAGATCGCGTCCTCCATCTCGAGATAGTTCGGGACCTTGGGAAGGCCCTTCGCCTGCTCGAGCGACGAAGCGACCACTTTGAAGAGCGGGTTATTGCCCGCATTCAGGGTCGAGAGCCGCGGCGGAATACCACCGGCCTTGATGTACGACGGCATCGCGCCCTTGCTGGCTGCGAACTGCATAAAGAGCCACGCCGCATCCTTGTGCTTCGAGTACTTGCTGATGCTGTAACCCCAGCTGCCCGCTAGTGGATGCGCGCCAGCCGGACCGGACGGCATCGTCGCGATCCCGATCGGGTACTTACCCTTCGACACCTGTGGGTAGGTGTCCGCGTCGGTTACGAGCATCGCGAGTTTTCCGCCAAGGATCGGCTCGTAGGGGGACGAGTTGTCCCAGTTCACGGACTCCTTTGGCGAGCAGCAGTGATAGAGGTCGACGTAGTACTGCAGCGCCTTGACCGCGGCGGTGCTGTTGATTACTGGCTTGCCGCTCTGGTCGAGAATCGTGCCGCCGTACGAGAAGAGGAACGGGTACCAGTTCCAGGTGTTCGCGCCGGCTCCGCCGACTGTTCCCTGAACCGTGTTCCCGTAGAGCGTCGGCGGATTGTTCACCTTCTTCGAGATGGTCATCATCTCGTCGAGCGTCTTCGGAACGTGCAGATTCATCTTCTGGAAGACGTCCTTGCGATAAATAAAAGCGACCGGGAACTCGATGAACGGCAGGCCATACAACTGACCGTTGTACGAGTTCGCCTGCTCGACGAGCGCCTTCGGGAAATCGTTGAGGTCGAGGGCCGTAGTGTCCGTAAGCTGCGAGTCCATCAGCGACTTGAGCGGCTCAAGCCACTTGTTCGCCACGTAGATGGAGAAGAAGCTCGGCGTGTGGGTGATCAGGTCGAGCCCACCGCGACCGGACTTCAGATCGATGAGTTGACGCTCGTAGACGTTGAGGTAGTTGATCCCGACGACCTTGACCTTGATGTTCGGGTACTTCGCCTCGAACTGAGGCGCGATGGCGCGCATAATCGGTTCGTTCACACCCACCGTCGCCGGGACAGTGATCGTGCCCTTCACGTCGCCCGGCTTGACGTCGAAGCTCTTCTTCGAGCTCTCTCCTCCGCCTCCGCAGCCTGCCGCGACCGTCGCCAGCAGGAACGTGGCGAGAATGCTGATGAGCCTTATCGTCTTCATGAACCAGGCACCTCCCTGGTGGACAACAGATGCGTTCCGCCGACCTGCCACAGCACAGGAGGCCTCAGAACTTTCCGAACGTGTCGTATGCCTCGAGCGGCGCCATGCCGCTCCTGACCGCGTCGCGGACACTTGACTCGGTTTCCACGACGGCTTCCGAGCGCTCAAGCACCTCGAGCACCAGTTCCGCGGGAATGATCACTACGCCGTCGGCGTCGCCGACCACGTAGTCGCCGGTCGCGACGCGGACGCCCTCGATTGTCACCTCGCCGCCCCACGCCATGACCTCCCAGCGCGGCACTGCGTCCTGGGGGGTGCAGTAGCGACTGAACACGGGGAGCCCCGTCTCGCGGACGAATTCGATGTCCCGGCAGCCGCCGTTGATGACGACGCCGACAACACCGCGCGACTGCAACGACGTCGCGGAGAGCTCGCCAAAGTGCGCGCACGAATCGTCGTTCGGTTCGTAGACGGCTACGTGGCCAGGCGGGATCGAGCCGAGCATCTCGAGGATCCGACGAATCGAAGGCTCGCGCTCCATCACGCGCGCACGTCCCTCGACCGTGAACACCGGGCCGGCAACGCGTGTCCCAGGCGAAAGGGGGACGATCGACCACGGCAAGGTCTGATTCGGGCGGCCAAGTCCATCCAGTACATCGGTGATCGCGCCCGTATAGATCGCATCGAATCGCTCGCTCAGACCGGTCGTGCCGCCGTCGAGTGCGGTCCTGCGGCCTTGCGTTTCCTGTCCGTCCGTGATTCGATTTCCCCCGACGTTGTGTCGCTATTGCCACAGCGCGTTGCAGTATTAACCTATCGACCGTCCGACTGTCAAGGAGAAACCCAGCGATTCCCAGCCGACCGAACGCACCCGGCTCCTCGACGCTCAATCGTGCCTTGGGCGTGCTCGAACTGCTCGCGGATGCTGCTCCCGACGGACTCAGCGTCAGCGATATCGCCGAGCGCGCGCAGTTGAACCGTGTAACCGCGCACCGAATCCTCGCCGCGTACAAGGCACACGGCTACGTTCGCCAGGACGGGTCAGGTGAGCCATACAGGCTCGGGTTCAAGCTCGTCGAGCTGGCCCAAAGCGTACTCAGCGAGAGTGATCTCGTCCGCCTTGCGCAGCCGATCCTCGACGGCCTGGTCGAGCGCGCAGGCGAGACGTGCCACCTCGCCGTACTCGACGGCGCCGAGGCGGTCTACGTCGCGAAAGTGGAGTCCTCGCACGCCGTACGGCTCGTGTCCCGAGTCGGCCTCCGACTTCCGCTCTACTGCACGGGACTAGGGAAGGCGCTGCTTGCATGGATGGACGAGCAGCATGCGGCCAGATTGATAGATCTGCAGTGTTTCGAGCGGCGCACGAAGCACACAATCGTCTCTAAAAAGGCGTTGTTCGCCGAACTGGAGGCGACGCGCGAGCGCGGCTACGCCGTCGATCTGGGCGAGAACGAGGTCGGGGTACGCTGCGTCGCGGCCGCGGTGCGCGACCGGGAAGGTCTACCCGTCGCAGCAGTCTCGGTCTCGGGGCCTGACGCGCGTCTGCCTGACGACGCGCTCGAGACTCTCGGACTTCTGGTGGTGGCCACAACGGCGTCGATCGCTGAGGCGCTCAACGGCGGCCAGAACGCTCAGGCCAAGTTCCTGTAATGGTCGGCACCCGGGCACCTCGCTGAAAGCGAAAGATGTTTCCAGTTTAGACAACGTAGCGAAAGGGGGTTAACGAAGCATTATCGGTTTCAAATACGCCGCTAATACGCTGCTTCTACGCATTTAGCACGGCGTTTCCTAAACCGCGTGCACAAGTTCGATTCTTGTCGGGGGCACTCACGTCTTCCGCCCCCTCTTGAGTACGAGGACGGCTCGCCCGCCGATCCCCCGACGCTCTCGTCTGCCATTTCTAACTGGAAGCCAGCGACACGATCCCTCTTGGTGGTAGCCGGACGCTATGCGTGGTGGAGCTCAAGCCGGCGTCGGACTAGCACCGCCCCGGTCTTAGTCGTCAGACCGGCGTGAAGCCCGAGTGGTTTTGCGCGCGCTGCCGCGGCCCCGGTGCTCGCTCAGCGGCTCGTCCACGGACCGGACGACCTCGCCGGTCTCCACGTCCGTGATGTGCTCGGTGTACCAGTTCGCGTCGCGGTCGATCCAGCGGAAAAGCCGATGCCAACGCTGCGTCAGTTGGAAGAACTCGTCACCGGCCTTGATCTTCGCGAACCACCGGCCGGTTGCCCGCCGGGCGACGAGCGCGACCTTGGCGTGCGCCGTGACGGTGTCCGACACCTCGACGTGCCGATCGTGACTGCCGCACTTCGGGCACGGCGCCCCGCTCGCCAAGAGTTGCTGGTGCTTCGTGAAGCCCTCACCGCAGTTGAGACAGCTAATGCGCGTGGCTCCCATTCCGGCCAAATGGTACGGGGCGCCCGTATCGTCTTCCGGCTAAGGGCGACGCCGAAAAGGCGACGAACGAGGACCGGACGTCTCGGCTGACGGCTCGCCGGGCAAGAATGCGGGCGTGTTCAATGAACCTCGTCGCCACCTGCCGCTGACGTGACCACCGTATTGCTGATCGTTCTCATCGTGGTGGGAGAACGGCTTGATCAATGTCGTCCGCGGACCTCACAGCAACGAGTTCCTCGACGAGCTGACTGCCTTCCCGCACGGAGCGCATGACGACTGCATCGACGCCCTCGCCGGTGCCTACGATCACCTCAGCAATCGCGGCGGCACCCTTACCGTCCACCGCCCGCGCGGCCGCATTCCGATCGATAGCGGCGTCACTCGACTTCGCGGGCGCGTCTACGGCAGTGACCCAATCGCGGAAGTCGCCGCACAACTGGGCGCCCGAATCTATCCCTCGCGACCCGCTTGAGAGAGGGCGGGGGGCCGACCCGCACGAGAGTGGGGCGGCCGCGAGGTGGACAGAGAACTTAGGCGTGGGAGGTCGTAGGACCGCCCTCTCCCGGTCCCGGACGAAAAGAACCAGCCAAGTGGTAGTGGCGATGAGCCGCGCCACCGGCGGGGGTGCGACGAACTTCTAGGTGCGGCCCGTCGCGCGTATTTTCTAGTCCTGTGCAATCTCGACTAGCCGGCAGAGCGCGTTCGCGAGGCGCATCTGCTCGACAGTGGGCAGTTGGCGTCCCGGAGGCGCGGTGAGCAGACCAAGAACGCGAGGCACTGCGCCCTCGAGACGGCAACATTTAGACGGTTGCGCGAAAACAGGAAGTCAAGGCCGCGCATCGGTCTCGGGATCAGCAAACGCGTTCTCTGTCCGCGCACCCTGCTGCCCCCAACTCGAGGAGCAGCTAATAGAGCAACCGGCAGCGCTGGCACCGAGATGAGTAACCGACGATGCTTGTTTCCCGCCACCTGTGGCCAAAGAGCAGGCAAGGTGCGCAGTGGCGGAGTCGTGGTTTGAGCTGATGGAGTCTCAGCTTCACAGCCCGCCGCACGCCGTGATCCGCTCATTCCGATGACCGAACATTTCTCTCGCAGTCTCTTCAGATTTTGGCGTCTGTCGAGTCCTGAAGAACGGGCATCAACCAACCCCGCTCGTTGAGCTGCTAATTCGGATGGTCGCGCGGGGGCGCTCAGGCGGTTGCCCAGCCTCGATTTGGCGCCCACGCTGGGCCTCGGCATTCAGTTCCGCGCATCCAGCCTCTCTTCCGGTACATTCATCGCCAAGGCGCCAGGTGGGTACAGCTTGTCCACCAGCGTGCGTGTTTCGTCTCCGACCGAATCGATCAGCGAGGCCACGCGCAGCGGCTGACCGATGTGGTTCACGTAGAAAACGAGAACGACGATGCTGACCACGATCAGGAAGTAAGCGACCACGATGGCAAGGCCGGGGACCTGTCCCTGGTTCCCGCCGCTCGGTCCACGCACCTCCCGCATCGCCAGCATTGCGTGCGCGAAGGTCGCGACGAAGACGCCGTGGCCAGCTGGCTGGGCCGGTCGCGGAGGATAGTCCGGAGCACGCGCGGCGTGAACTGACCCATCGCGAGCTGCACGACGACCATCGTGATCGTGAGAACGAGTCCGGTGAGCGTCACCATCGAGGTGGCGACGGTCATCAGGATCGAGCGGGCCGAATCCGCATCTCCAGAGAGAGAGGTTGGAACGAGCGAGCCGCCGGAGAGCCCATCGCGCGCAATCGTTCCGAACGAGAGCCCGACACCGGCAGGCACACATAGGACGGGGACGAACCAGAGGCTCGAAAGCAAGTATTCCCGCAGACGAAAACCGCGCACGACTGAGGGCGGCCCCTTGTCGACTCTGCGGGAAACACCCTCTAAAGAAATGCCGGGTTACGGTCGAGCGCTCGCGCGCGCCCCGGCCAGGCTTCGGCGACTCTTGACAGGTCGCGGGCTCGCCTCGGGTCGTAAGGTCTCGCCCCCGCTCGGCTCCACCGCGGCATCGAACCGGTTCCACGGCAGCGTGGCCCCCGTGAGGCCTCCTGCTGCACGACCCCGCCTCGATTCAGCTGGCTTTTCCCATCCTGCGGTAGGAACCGAATTTGTCCGCCGGCCCTTGATGTCGGCGCGGCCCATCCCGAGGACGAAGGGGTCCTCTGGCATGGGCGGGGTTTCGCCGCCACAACAAGGTGGAAGATGCGGGCGAACTCCGAGGAAAGGAATGGCGATGTTCCGACGTTCAAAGACGAAGGTGTTGAGAGAGAACGCATCGAGCACCAAGGAGCTCGCGGTCGCTCTTTCCCGCGATAGGAAGTTCCGCAAGCAACTGCTGTCGGCGCTGGGGCACGGCGCTGCCGCGCGTCGGCGCGCCGCGAGACGGATCGGCATGACGGCCGTCCTGACGCGGCTCGCCGCCGACCGTGAGCTTCGGCGCGAGCTGGTCAGGCTGAGCAAGAAAGTCCAGAACGGGTGGACCCGCGTCGAGAAGAAGCGCAGCCATCGACTGCGGAACGTGCTGATCGTCCTCGGTGGGACAGCCACTGCTGCGGGGCTCGGTCAGTCGCGCGGCTGGCTCCGGAGAAAAGTGTCGGCGCTTGGCTTTGGTGGATCCGGCGAACGAACCATCAGCGAAACAGTCGAGGTCGAGGTCCCGGTCACGACGGCGTACAACCAGTGGACGCAGTTCGAGGACTTCCCGCTGTTCATGGAGGGGGTCGACCACGTCCAGCAGTTCGAGGACGCACGGTTGCACTGGGTCGCCACGATCGCGGGTCGCACCGCGGAATGGGACGCGAAGATCCTCGAGCAGCATCCTGACCGACAGATCAGTTGGATTAGCGAAGACGGTAAGGACACCCGCGGCACCGTCAGCTTCGAGGCGCGTGGACCGTCGATGACGCGGATACGACTCTCGATGAGCTACCAGCCAGATGGACCCGCCGAGGCGATTGGCTCTGCGGCCGGACTGGACAAGCGACGCGTGCGCGGCGACCTCGAGCGCTTCAAGGAACTAATCGAAAGCCGCGGCGCAGAGACTGGCGCCTGGCGCGGTGAGGTATCCGCCGGATCCAAGGCGAAGCAAAAGTAGGAGAGGGGACGGCCAATGCCAAAGCGACACGAAGTCGTCCGCGAGCAGCTCGGCGAGGTGCGGAAGGACCTGGAGGCGCTGTGGGTTGCGCTCAGCGCCGACCCGAAGAAGCAGGCGCGCCGAGAGCGCGCGTGGTCCCTCTTCGCCAGGGTTTTCGCCGCCGCTGCGACCATGGCGGCTCGCCGTTCGACGGCGAAGGCGGGACCGTGCTGACGGGCGAGCAGCCACCGAGCACGCGTCCGGCGCGAGAACACGCTGCGCCCGACCGGCCGCCCGGTTGAAGGGTGATCCTGCAGCGCTCCCGCCCGTTCTTCGACAGGGTGCTCCAGCGCTGAGACCCAAGAACGGCGGGGCCGGGCATGCCCGCATCCGCTCAGAGACCGACCTCGCGTCCCTGTAGGTCGGTTACGAGCTACGGCGGAAGAAGGGGGTTCTGCCCCTGAGCCTTACCATCCGAGCCCATCCGGTCGCGATGGAACGAGCGTCGCGTCCTCGGCCTCGACGGCTGGAGTAGCCACGCCGGCCACGCCTTGGGCTTCCTGCGCGGCGTTTCTTAAGTTCCCCATCACTTCGCGGAGGTTTACCTCCAGCGCGTGGCGCTGGTGCTCTTTTCGAGCGACTTCCTGTCGAAGCTGCTCGTTTACTTGCAGCGCCTGCTCAAGCCGCACCTGTAGCTCATGCTCATAGATCTCGGTGCTGTGCGCTCTAACCTCGATACTGGCGGTGAGCTTGCCTAGCTCGCGCTCTGCTGTTTGTGCCCGTCGGCGAGCATGCCCGAACTCTTGACGAAGCTCCTCCACCTTGGTGTCGGCGCGGAATCGACGCTCGGTTTCACGCGCGAGTTCCCCCTTCGCTTGTGCAAGTGCCTTCGCAAGCGAATCGACTTCCGTCGCAAGCAGCGCAAGTTCGCCGGCAAGGTTCCGCTCGTTCATCGATCGCCTGTTCGACCTTCATGACCGTGCACCTGCAACCTGCCGCAAGCGGCCCATCAGCGCCCTTCATGTGCGGGCCGCACAAATGATTCGCCGCGCGAATCACGGCGATTTTTAAACCGCGTGCACAAGTTCGATTCTTGTCGGGGGCACTCGCCTACCCGGCAAAGCGGTACCAGAACGCTCCGTCTGAACCGCAATGAGCCCACGCTCGACCCTTCCCGTTCGGATCACACTTTCCCATGTCATCGTCGCACGGTTGGTTTCCGGAGGAAACCGGCCGAACGTTTGGGCTGACACCTCCTCAATGCGACTTGCCCTCCGGATCCCGGCGCGCGTTTGGAGGCGCTTCCTAGGCATGCGCCGGAAAACCAAACGCGGAGGTGGTCTGCCTGCAGATCGAACGCCTTCATCAGTTGTTGTCACTTTTGACAACTAGGCCGCTCCCCAAGAAGGCGTCGATCGAAAGAACTCCAAAAAGTACGCGACTTATACGCCGCTTCTACGCATCCTCCACGCCGTTTCCTAAACCGCGTGCACAAGTTCGATTCTTGTCGGGGGCATCTTTGGTCACGCCCCTCCGTAAGCAGCCGTTTATCAAGCACGGTTTTGGTCATACCCGCGAGCGCCGCGAGTTTAGGTCTCAACTCCTCGGGCGTGCTTCGTGAATGGGCGGAGAAGAGAGGCAATTAGGTGCCCTTTCCGGACAGGTCTCTGCAATACTGAACTTAATGGTTCAGTATTCAACGGCCGTCGACCGCGCGTTCGCGGCCCTCGCCGACCCGACCCGGCGCGCCGTGCTCGAACGGCTCGGCCCCGGCAGCGCGACGATCAGCGAGCTCGCCGAGCCCTTCGGCATGTCGCTGACCGGGATGAAGAAGCACATCCGGCTGCTCGAGGAGGCGAACCTCGTCGCCACGGAGAAGGTCGGCCGAGCCCGCAGATGCGCACTCGTGCCCTATGCCTTCGAGGGCGTCAGTACGTGGCTGCAGCGGCTCGACCGCTTCGCGCAGGTTGTCCAACGCACGAAAGGAGCACGATGAGCACCATCGTCACCACCCCGAACGAGCTCGAGATCCGCGTCGAGCGGATCTTCGACGCACCGCGCACGCACGTCTACTCGGTCTGGACGGATCCGGAGCTGATCCCTGAATGGTGGGGCGACGGCACCGTCGTCGAGGAGATGGACGTCCGTCCCGGCGGCACCTACCGGTTCCAAACCGCCTTCGGCGTCGTCGAGGGCGAGTTCCGCGAGGTCGAGCCACCCGCGCGCCTCGTGCAGACGTTCCAGAATCACCTGCAAACGCTTGAGTTCGAGGATCTCGGTGAACAGACGAAGCTGACCCAGACGATGCGCTTCGAGACGACCGCGCAGCGGGACACCACCATGCAGTACGGCGTCGAGGAGGGTGCGAAGGCGGGCTTCGCGCGCATCGACGCACTGCTGGAGAAGATCGCGGCGTGAGGCCGGCGCCGCGGGTCGCGTGCAGCGCAAGGCGGACGAACCTCTTGCGTGCCGGCATCGCGCGCGTCGGCGTCGGTCCGACGCGCGACGTCGTGCTCCTGGGCGGCCGTGTGACGGAAGGCGTCGACAAGGCGACCGCCGATGCGCACACGGTGCACACCGGCTTCGACGCGCGCACGGAGCCCGGCGACTACGTGTACCTGCGCGTGACGCCGACGCAGAGGCGCTCGCTGCAGAGATGATCGCTGGTCGACTCGTCAGCCCACGCTTCGCGGTTCTCCGTCCACTGCAAGCTGAGCTCAATCGGCGTGCCGACGCGAGCTACCGGCCTGGTTCGACCACCCCGCCTTTGGTTCCGACCGCGCAGGGCTCGTCGACCTGGGCGTTAGCTGCTGGGTCTTGCGCCAGCCGTCCATCACGAGGCGCAGTCACGCCGTCGACCACCACGGGCTCATGCCAGCTGCTCCGATTCGGCCCGTGATCGCTTGGCACAGTAGAGAAGGCGGTCTGCCTGCTCGAGCAAGTCGCTGCTCTCACCGCGTTCGATCGTTGAGACGCCGATCGAAACCGTCGTTCGAAACGGAAGGCTCTGCTGAGCGATCGTTTCGGAGATGCGGCGGACGAGGCCTTCGGCAGCAGCTCGGTCGCTCTCCGGCAGCAAGATCGCGAACTCATCCCCGCCCAACCGGGCGACCGCATCGGTTGCTCGCACGCAGCAGGTGATGCTGCGTCCAACCTCGATCAGCGCGAGATCGCCGGCGGAGTGCCCGTAGGTGTCGTTGATCAGCTTGAAGTTGTCGACGTCCAGCAAGAGCAACGACAGCGGCGTCCAAGAGCGCTGAGAGCGCGCGAGTTCGCGCTCGAGCTGCGCAATGAAGTGCCGCCTATTCGGAAGCCCCGTCAACTCGTCTGTTTTCGCAAGCCGCTCGAGCTCGCGGTGCGTGCGCGCGTTGTCTAGCGCCAACGCCGCGACGGCCGCGAAGTCTTCTGCCAGCGCGATCTCATGATCGGCGAAGGAGTGATTTTCGCCTTGCCTGTAAAGCGTCAGTACACCGAGCAACTCAGTTCGCGCGATTAGCGGCAGGCAGGCAACTGCCTCTGGCGTCGCCATCGTTCCCGGAACGGTTCCGGCGGCAGGGTCAAGATGCGCGCTGTTCGAGACGACGGCGCGACAATCTTGCGCCGCTCTGCCGGTGAGGCCTTCGCCGAACTTGATTCGAAGCGAACGAAAGGCATCGGCGTCCTCACCCTCGACAACGGCGACGGCAAGCTCGTCCGTGGCGCTGGTTCCCCAGACGACGACGTCATCGCACCAGACAAGCTCGCGCAAGGTCGCGAGCGCCCGGCTGAGGACGGATTCGACTGATCGCTCCGAAAGAACCTCGCGCACGATGGCGGCCAACCGCCGGGAGGCGACCGCGAGCACCGCTTGATCTACAGGGTAGGGAGTCGTCGACATGCCGCATCCGCCCGCTTATTGCACGAGTTGCGAAGATCATCGGCAGGTCGTCGAGGAAGATCCACACCCCGGTCGAGTGACTTGGAGCTCGCCGGAGCGTGACAAGCTCGCCACTACGAGGGCGAAGTGAGCCTCTCCATTGAGCGAGACACCCACTGGTGCTGCACGGGCAGCGTGAAATCGGCGCCTCTTAGACTGCCGACGTGCTATCCGCTGACCGACGAGGACTGGGGGCTGCGACGGTTCTTCGTCCGGGATCCCAGTCGGGCGATCATCAACGTCACCGAACACCGCTGATGTCAAGCGGGGCGTCGTCCACCAGGAATGTCCAGTAGAGCCAAGTGCCCATCCGCTAGATCGAAGCGGTAGCTCGACCGTCGACGCTTGGTCGGCCGGCACGTCACCGACTGCCGGCTCAAGCTACCGGTTCGCTATCACCGTCTGTGCAGAGCGGGCGAACGTGACGAGCGCGAGGCCGCCGACGAGATTGCCTGCGACCGAGACGCCGAGGTTCAGGACAAGGTCGCCGTAATCGACCGCTGCGCCGTAGCGCAGGCCGAAAACGAACTCGATCGTGCTCACGATCGCGTGGTTGAACGTGCCGAGCGCGATGAACGAGCCGACGAGCCAGGCCATCACGATGCGCACGCCGATGGTGGCCGCTGCACCCTCTACGAACCAGGTCATCAGCGTCATCAGCGCGCCTGGACGATGGCGCTGATGAAGCCGGTCGTTGCTCCATAGCCGACCAGGTGCTCGGTCAGCCTGCCGACCGCATCCGCCGAGCCCGGGTGCAGGACGCCGTGGCTCGTCAGGATGACCGCGAGCAAGGCGCCGCCGGCGAGATTCAGCGTGAGCGTCAGGACCCAGAGCTCGCCCAGCTTCAGCCATGGGCCGCGGCGGCTGTCGAGCGCCGCGATCGGGACGAGGAAGTTCTCGGTGAACAGCTCCGACTTTCCCACTGTTACACGGGGCAGCCTGTCGGTATGAGCGAAGACACCGAGCACCGCGAGGACATTCCGAACGAGGACGAGCCCGAGCAGGCCACGCAAGCCCCCGGGCCGGGCCGGCCCGCCGGAGACGTGAAGCCATACGGGGACGAGGAGCCGGGCGACGACCCCACGAACACGACGGGCGCGCCGCCGATCGGCGGCGAAGAACAGCGGAAGGGTCAGACCAGCCACCCCGCTCCCGATCATGACGTTCGCGTCCCCGACGACGTCGGCGACTGACCGAGGTCGAACTGAAGCGCGTCGGGCGCTACGGCAATCGCGCCAAGGTCGTTGAGAGTCGAGGACGAACCAGCGCCTGTCAGGCGGCGTCGCGGCGTGACCAGCCGAAAGGGGCAATCCGCCGCCTCAACCCCTGCAAGACGAGGGCTGGCAGCTCCTCCTTCGAGAGCTGCGTATCCCTCGTCCCTGATCGGAGCCATCGGCTGCCGGACTGGCGATCGACCCCTTGACGCTCGCGGATGACGGTAATCGACCACTCGAGCAAATCGACGTACTGGCGGCTCAGTACCCGCAGAGCCTCCTCGTACCCGTCGAGTAGAGCGATCGTCTCTGCGCCCTCTCGATCGTGCGGCCAGCTCCGGAGATGGTCTTCTGTTGCTGCGATCCAGACGCTCTCGAGCGTGGTGTGAAGCCCGTCGATCGCCTGCGCGAGCTTTGCCTCCACCAACGCTGTTAAGGCATCCAGCCTCGTGTAGTCCGCTTCGGTCGCCTTCAGCGCATGCCAGGCAATCTCGCGTGCCACTGCTGGCCACGTCCCACCACGCAGGAAGCGGCGGAGCGCTCGCTCGGCTACATCCTCAAGCGCTTGCCGGCCGCGCAGCTCAGGCGTCAACTTGTTGGGCATCCTCCCTAGGAATCTTCGTCGCGCCACCGGACACGCGCGAGCTCCTCGGACGCAGCGGCCCACTTCCGCCGGCACAGACGCTTCCAAACTTGATCGGACGCTCGCGCGTTGGCGATTTGGACTTGCACGAGCGTGAGTGTTTTCGATAGCCGCAATGCGGCAAGATTCGCGTCGGTGGACGGAGCCGATCATCTGCAGGAACTGCTCCGGGCGTGTCACCGCGTCCTGCCGAAGCTCGCCCACCACGGAGACGACCACCTCGCGGAAACGATCCGGGAGACGTGTCGTGCCGTCGAAGCGCGGCTCCACGAACTCGACGTGACCAGTCCTTCCGCTCAGACCTCGTAGCAACCCCTTTACCCGGTCTTCCGCGGGGTCGCCGTTCGAGTACCTAGGCGACGATGAGTCAGTAGGTCTGATTGCGATCATCTCGGCGACGGGCGGTGAACGAAGTCGTCCGACTCTTGCGTCAAACCGTTCAGCGCGTTAGCTTCGCCTGCATCTACCAGGGGAGGATCGATGCGGAATCGTTCCGCGAGCCGGGCAACTCTCTGCAGCGCAGGCGCTCTACTAATTTTCTCGCTGTCGGCTGTCGCGCTCGGGGCTCCGACGCGAACAATCGGCGATCGAACGCGCGCGCCGGGTATCGGCGCGAGCCATTCACCGATTCCGGGCGTGCTCGGGGTCGACCACTTCGGCATAACTGTGCCCAATGTCGCGCAAGCGCGCGACTGGTTCGTCAACGTTCTCGGTTGCGTGGCGCCGCTCCAGTTCGGCCCGTTTTTCGATCCGAACGGAAGCCTGATGACCCGCCTCGTGGGTGTGCATCCAAGGGCGGTAATCGATCAGATCGTCGAGCTCCGATGCGGCACCGGCTCGAGCATCGAGCTCTTCCAGTACACGGCCCCGCAGCAGGACCGGACGTGGGCGAAGAACTCGGACTTCGCCGGCCACCACGTGGCTCTCTACGTGACCGACATCGGTCAGGCCGTTGCGTATCTCGAGCATCAGCCTGGAGTGCAGAAGTTCCTCGGGCCTTTTCCCGTCAACGGTGGGCCGGCCGCAGGCCAGACGATCAACTACTTCAAGACGTTCTTCGGCCTCTACTTCGAGCTGATCTCCTATCCGAACGGGATGGCCTACGAGACCACGGCAACGACCAGGCTCTGGAATCCCGCCGACGTCGGGGCCACGCCGTGGACGACCGGTCTTCCCGGTCTGCTCGGGGTCGACCACTTCGGCATGACCGTCCCCGACATCGCCAAGGCACGTGCCTGGCTGGAGAGCACGCTCGGTTGCAGCGCACCGCTCAACTTCGGTCCGGTCTTCGATCCTGTCGGCGACCTCATGACACAGCTCGTCGACGTGCACCCGCGAGCGGTGATCCACCACATTAGCGAGCTGCGCTGTGGCGCAAACGGGGCGAACATCGAGCTCTTCCAGTATTCCTCGCCCGACCAGAACAAGCGGACGCCCCGCAATTCCGACTGGGCGGGGAATCACTTCGCCGTCTACGTAACGGACGTCGACGCTGCGACGGCGGCGATGACGGGACGAGGCGCGCGACCGTTTGTCGGACCGTTCCCGGTTACCGGCGGCCCTGCCGCAGGCGAGTCGATCAGCTACTACCTGCCGCCGCTCGGGCATTACCTGGAGCTCATCTCCTATCCGAACGGAATGGCGTACGAGGCGACCGCAGCAATTCCCCTCTGGAGCCCGCGCAAGCCCTGAGGGGAACTTGCGACAGTCTCGGCTCAACAGCCCTTTGGCACCAATTGGTGTCTGACACCGACCCGTCCTGGTTGTGGAGCCCGTCTAGAAGTGTCGCCCTTCCGCCAAAAGGCGACGCTCGACGGCGCGACGGCGCGCGGCCCTCACCTGTGGACGCAACGGCGCCCAAGACGGCGGACAACCGTCAGTCCCCCGGCCACCCTGGGCGCCTCACTTACTAGACGCCAGGATAGGCGTGGACTTGCGCCGGGCCGCCGTAGGGCTTGGTTGCTGCGCGCGAGCCCCACTTTGGACCTAGCTCGTACCTTCTCGCCGCTCTTCCTCTTCGGCAACTGCTTCCGCTTGGCCGAACTTGTCGACGACGAGGTATTGATCAGCCTCTTCGACGACCCGCTCGAGCTCGGGATCCACGTGCCCGCGGGCGACGATGAAGCGATCGCGTTGGCCGTGGACGCGGTCGTAGTCTCCGATCGTGAGCGAAAGCAGCGACTTGCACGCGGGCCGGCCGCACTCGCAGAGCACTTCGATCGTGTCCCCGCCGCGCTCGCCGAAGCCCTCCGCGACACTCTCGATCTCCCGATTCACCGCGCGATGCATCGCCTCGTTCTTCGCGACTCGGGCCTCGCGTGTATCCACCGCTCGCGGAGTCTACACGGCCCCGACCTCTTCCTCCCCCGAATCAGGCTTTCTCGAAAGTTCGGGCGGACTGGATCGCAAGCCCCGTTTGGACCATGCCAGATCGGACAAATGAGCGACGTAATCGAGCGAGGGAGGCAAGAAAATGGCGACGCGAGGCGGAGGTTCGCCGGACCCGAGAGCAGGTGGGGCTGTCCAGGCCGGTTGGCGCACACGCTGGGCGGCGCAGCCACAGACGTCGTACACGTCAGAGACGAAGCCGTTCTTCCTTACGAGCGAGTTTCTCGTCTTCGTTCTGTTTCTGATGGGCCTTGGCATCGGCGCTTCGACATCCGACGACGTCGATGCCCAGCTGTTCTGGATACTTACGACAGTCGCGACATCCTTCTACATGCTCAGCCGTGGCATCGCGAAGGCGGCTAGCCGCAGCCGAGCCTACGATCCTCGCGAAGATCTCGACCTTGGACGCGGAGAAGGTTGACCTACGAGTGACCGGCCTGCAATTGTCGAACGAGTGGGAGGTGGAGTAATGGGTTTGCTTTGGATACTCGTGCTGCTGCTGATCATCTTCGCGCTGGTCGGCGGGTTGGCAGTCAACAACTGGTTGTTCGTGATCCTCGTGATCGCGATCGTGCTGGCGCTCGTCGGCTACTCCTAGACCCACGCGGTTCTGCTGCTCGGCATCGGCGCGGCGTCCGTCGTCGGGGTCTGCCTCTTTCGGCTCCGCGCGGCCGGAACGCTCGCGGACGCAGGTCCCTGGGGCATGCTCGCCGGCAAGACGGAGCGTGTTTTCCCGGTCGCGATCATCGGGCTATTTGCGACCGGCGCCTATCTGACGAGCGACCTCTGGACCTGGGACACGCGCTGGATCGACGTCTCGATCGCAGGGCTGATCATCATCGCGCTGCAGGGTCCGGTGATCGCCGGCCGCCGCGCGAAGGCGCTCGAGCGTGCACTTCAGGAGAACGGCCCCGGGCCCCTCGGCGAGTCGGCACGGCGAATGATCCGCGACGCCGCGCTGTGGATTGTCACTTTCGCGAACCCGGGAATCGTGCTCGGAATCATGTGGAACATGACTCAGAAGCCGGGTACCGCCGAGGCGATCGCCGCCGTCGCCGTCGGTACGCCGTTGGCGCCGGCCTCGCGCTCCCGTTCACGACCCTCCGTGCCGCCGAGGAGCGGGCAGTCGTGCATCCGACGGGCTAGTCCAGGGACGGGAGTACGTGAGACGGGAGACGGCGGGGGGATAAGTGGGCCAGCACCGACCCCCGGCCGTCAACCGATTGCCTACAGGACGGAAGCCAAATCCGATTTCTTCCCTCCCTGGAAAAGGAACCAACTGCGCGCTACTGTGTGAAGAGCCTCCTGTGCGGCCCGCGGGGCATGAATATGAGACCGCCAGTCGCCCAGGTCACGCCAGCACTCGCCGTGGGGCTTGCCACGGCTTGGATCGTACTGTCGTTGTTCCTTCTCCCTGCGGGGAGTGGACCGCTGCGGTCCCTTCCCGTCGGGCCGGTAGCCGATCTCGTCACGGGCCCGGTCGTCGCTGCGCTCGAGCCTTCGGTGCGTCCGCCCGCGGCTCCGTCGCATGCGCTGGATCCGAAGCCAACGACTCTTGCCCCGGAACCCACGGCGAGTGTGAGCCACCACCGGATAGCGGCCCGGAGCACCGAGACACGGACGGTTCGTCGTGCTATCCGGCAGCGCTTCGTCCCCGTGCATCCTGCTCCGCCGACCTCCACGCCCGTTTCGGTTGCCGCGACACCCGTTTCGGTTGCCGCGGCTCCTCAAGCCGCAACGACCCCACAGGCGCACGGCAAAGGGAAGGCGCTCGGGCCGGGGCGCGCCCATTCGTCGCGGGGTCAATCCAAGCCATCCCAAAGCCCCCCCGAACCTGGGCTCGGTCGCTCGACTGAGGAGCACGGGCACGGCGCTCGGCCCCCCGGCCCGCCGGCGGCCGGGGACGGCGACAACGGTCACGGAGGGGGCGGGCACGGAGGGGGCGGGCGATAGGCGCCTCGGCGAGCGGCAGGCTCCGGCTTGCGGCAGCGCTGCTCCTCCTCGCGCTTCCGCTTGCGGTGGCCGTGTGGTCGTTCGGAAACTACGCGGCTCGTCGAGAGCGGGAAAATGCCGATCAGCGGCTCGCCGGCGCTCTCGGCGCTGCGAGCGGCGCGTACCGAAACATGCTCGACGAGGCCGGGCAGCGCGCGGGGAAGATTGCAAGCTCGCGGCGCGTGCAGCGAGCCTTCCTGAAAGGCCGTGAGGGCGAGCTCACGCGAATCCAACGCACGAAGCCCAACGTCGTGCTCACACGCAAGACCTCCGGCGCGAAGATTCCTCCCAACGCAGGCACACGCACCGTCGAGGTGCTCAGCGGAGGCCGCAGGATCGGCCGAGTGATCGCATTCGTACCGCTGGACCGGCGGCTCGCTGCGCGGCTCACCCGGGCGACGAATGGGCACCAGCTAGCACTGAAACACGACGGAGTACTGGTTGGGCAGAACGGGTCTGTTCGCCTTGAGTCGCCCCAGCCGCTGACGGGCACCGGTGACCTACTGGTGGGTGATTCGAGCTACCGGGCCGTAGCCACTCGCCTCGGGGAAGGGAAGCGCCCTGTCGAGCTGGTCGCCCTGAAACGAAGCTCGGCCATAGATGGAGAGGCCGACGCCGCCCGCTGGCGGGTGATGGGTGTCGGCTTCGGCCTGATCGCAGCGCTGCTCACGATCGCCTACGCGGTTGCCCCGCCGATTGCCAGGAGCCGTGTCTCGAGGCAGGAGCGCGACCAGGCGGACCGCGTCCTTGCTCACGTCGGCGACGGCATCTTCCTCGTCGACCACGAGGGAGTGATCAGGCTCTGGAATCCGGCTGCGGAGGCGATCACCGGTCTTCGGGCCGACGCGATCCGCGGCCGGCAAGCGCAGGAGACGATCCCGGGCTGGACCGCGATCACCGCGATCGTCCCGGTGGCGCCCAAGCCGGGTGGGATGCACGAGGCCTCCTCGAGCGCCGAAACAGTGCCGCTCGAGATCGCCGGAAAGGAGATCTGGCTCTCGGTCGTCGGCGTCGCCCTGGCAGAGGGAACCGTCTACGCGTTTCGCGACGTGACGCGGGAGCGGCGGCTCGAGGACCTTCGGTCAGAGTTCGTCGCGACCATCTCCCACGAGCTTCGCACCCCGCTCGCCTCGCTACACGGAGCCGCGCTGACGCTCCGCGAGCACGGCCAGGACCTGAACCCCCAGACGCAGCACGACCTGCTAGACATGATCGCCGTCCAGTCGCGGCGTCTTGCCGACCTCGTCGAGGAGATCCTCGTCGCCGGGCAGCTCGACAGCGGCTCCCTCCATGTCGTCAGCGAGCCGTTCGACCCGGAGGAGCTCGTGTGGGCCACTGCCGCCGCGGCTCGCGTGAGGGTCGATGAGAGCATGCGGATCGACGTCTCCATGACCGCCGTTCTCCCCATGGTCAGGGGTGACGCCAGACGGACGCGGCAGGTGCTCTCCAACCTCGTCGACAACGCGATCAAGTACTCGCCCGATGGGGGGCGACTCGAGCTGATCGTGGACGCGGACGACGAGTACGTGCGCTTCTCGATCCGCGACGAGGGCCTGGGCATCCCGCTGGGCGAGCAGCGGCGGATCTTCGACAAGTTCTACCGGCTCGATCCCGACCAGCGTCGCGGAATCGGCGGGAGCGGGCTCGGCCTCTACATCTGCCAGGAGCTCGTCCGCTCGATGAACGGCCGGATCCACGTCGAGTCGGACCCGGGCGAGGGGGCGGTCTTCACGTTCGAGCTCCCCGTGGCCGAGCGCATCACGGCGACCTCGGCTGCCTGACCGACCTGGTGTGCGCTAGCGCTTCTCGGCGAGAGCGAAGCGATCGTCTTCCGCGATCACCTGCGCGCCGTCGACCTGATGGCCCGAAGTGGTCAGGTAGCGCTGCGGCCCCGCTCGCGCCTCCTCGTATTCGTCGATCGTGAGAGGGATGCGCGCGAAGCAGCGCTTGTCGCTGCACTCGCAAAGGAACGGGATCGGAGGCTCCATCCGGAGCTCACGGGCCTTCGCGGCGATGCTCTCATTCGCTTCGCGGAAAACGTTCTCTACCTTCAAATGTTACGGCCTCCGCTCTGCATCGGTTGACAGCGCTTGCCCACCGCATTCCTTCTTCAGCGAACGCAAAACGTGATTCGCGAATCAAGAATTTGAGAGGATGTGCACCGTGGCCGCACGAGATGAACGCCTCGCCGGAAACGAAGCACTCTTCCGCGAGGTCAACGAGCGCGTCGCCGAGGTCGCCACGCACTTCATCGAAGTCGAGACCCACACCGAACCGGTCGATTTCACCTGCGAATGCGGACGCGCCGATTGCGCGGAGCCGATAACGATGACCATGGTCGAGTACGAGGCGATTCGCGCCGAGTCGACCCACTTCGCAGTCGTTCCAGAACATGAACAGCCGGAGATCGAGAACGTGATCGAGCGGCATCCGACCTACTTCGTCGTGGAGAAGCGCGAGCCGGATGCTCAAGAGGTAGCGCGCGAGACTGATCCGCGGGCATAGCTTCCGCGCCTCTCGAGTCGCCAGCCCCCATTGCTTACCGCAGATTCAGGGCGGCGGAGCCGAGGCGGGTTGCGATTACCGCATCTGCCGCCTCGGCGCTCGGCGCGTGGCCGGTCACGGCGGCGATGAAGACGTCGCGCTCCAAGGCGTACAGCTCGACCTCGGTGCGCGTCGTTACCGTCGCCGTGCGCGGCACATCGCGCAGGAGTGCGATCTCACCGAAGTAGGCACCTCGCCCCAGCGTCACCTGCAGCCTGCCGGCGGGCGCGACCGCCACCTCCCCTTCGCCGATCACATAGAAGCGGTCACCCCGATCGCCCCAGCGGAAGATGACTTCGCCTGCCGGGACGTGCACGCCTGAAAGGAGCGAAGCAAGCTGCTCGAGCGTCACCGGCGGCATCGGCGCGAAGATCGGGATGCCCCGGAGCAGCGCCAGCGTGGACTCCGGTACCACCGCGGTCGCGTCAGCTGCGCTCAGCGGCCGCCAGAACAGCAGCACGAGCACCGAGAGTCCGCCGCCGGCCGCAATCAGCGCGCCACGCGCACCGAGCGCGCTGGTCAGAAGCGGCGCGAGGATCGCCCCGATCGCAATAGTCCCGAGGAAGACGCTTTCCAGCACGCCGAACACCCGAGCTCGCACTTCGTCGGGCGCGGCACGCTGGAGCAGCGTCAATCCGGCGACGTCGACGAGCGTGTTTCCCACCCCCAGGACTCCCAGAAGGACGAGCGCCGAAGCGACGCTGGGCCAGATCCCGAGCAGTGCCAACGGCACCCCCCATAGAAGGATCCCGAGCCGGAACACGGCAGCCAGTCGGCTGGTTCCGATCAGCGTGAGCATGACCAGCATGCCGGCGAGGGCGCCGATGCCTACGGCCGAGTTGAGGAACCCGACGCCGGATGGCCCAAGGTCGAGGACCCGGAGCGCCGTCACTACGAGAAGGACGCGCAGGATCCCGGCGGCCAGCGTTTGGGCCCCGTAGAGGCCGACGATGAGCCGGAGCCGGCGTTCGACGGCGATCGCGCGGAAACCAGCTAGCGCCTCACGAAGAATGCTGTCGCCCTCGACGCCGGGACCGCCCCGGCTGTCGCCGTCGATCCTGGCGAGGACGAAGGCCGACCACAGGAACAGCGCGGTCGTCATCGTGAAGACGGCGCCAACGCTCGTGACAGCGAGGAGCAGGCCGCCGAGCGCGGGGCCGACGAAGAAGCCGACGCTCTCGAGCGTCGTCGAGGTCGCGTTCGCCGCCGTGAGCTCTTCCGGTGACCGGGCCAGCGAGGGGAGCAGCGCCGACTGGGCCGGCCCGAAGGCGGTGCCCGTCACGGCGGCAATCGCGGCGAGAGCGTAGACGGTCGCGGAGGGCGCTCCTCCGAACACCGCCGCCGCCGCGCCCGCCATGGCGCAGGCGCGGGCGAGATCCGCTGCGACCATGATCCGTTTGCGGCGGAAGCGGTCGCCGAGAAGGGCCGCAAAGGGGGCGACAACCGCGGCGGGGAGCAGCCGTACGAGCGCGACGAGGCCGACGGCGGTCGCGCCGCCTGCGCGATAGGCGAATACCGCGAGCGCTACTTCATAGCCCCACTGGCCGATGATCGAGCCGCTCCAGGCGAGCTCGAGCCGGCGCAGATCCTCGTTGTGGAAGACCGCCGCGAACGCTCGAAGCGACTCACGGAGGCGCCGGCGCAGGGAGGTCGGCACGGCCGGAGGATCGCAGGTCGAGTTGCGTTTTCAAAGCGGAAGCCGGAAGATCGTCCTGCCCGTGCCCGTCTAGTACGTGACATCGATTTTCGAAAAGGAGGAGCTGTGGAGGACGATCGAGAGAGGCTGAAGCTAGCCAACGACGAAGGCGAGGATGTCGAGGGCCACAAGCTCGAGCCGACCGAGGACGAGAAGCTCAAGCTCAAGCTCGCCAACGACGAAGGCGAGGACGTCGAGGGGCACAAGCTCTAGACCAAACGCCCGCAGCAATCAGGCTGAGGGAACATACTCGGCCTGATTGTGCTGGCCACCCCCGGCCGGAACCACTCGATTACTCCTACTGAGACTCCGCTCCAGGCTCGGGCTTGGCCCGGTCTGACGTGGGAGCGACAACGAGGGTCAAGCCGTCGAGCCTCTCGATGCGCACGCTCTGCCCGACGTCTGCTCCCTCGGCGCAGCGGGCCTCCCAGAGCTCGCCCTGAACGCGGACCTGTCCCGTCGGGTGGCACGGAGCGACGACCTCGGCTAGCTGGCCGATCATCGCCTCAGCTCCGGTCTGCGGTCGCCAGCGCCGCGCAAGCCGGAGGCCCCAGACGAGTTCCACAACCTCAACGCCGAGGCCGCAGACCACCGCGATCAGGTTCCATGGCCAGGGCGCGAACAGCGCGAGAATGATCGCAACGGTCAGAGCCATTACAGCTCCTCGCGCGCGTAGGGAACGCCCAGGCTCGCGGGAGCTCCCAGGCGGCGCTTCGTCCAGCCGGTCGAGACGAGCACCAGCACGACGATCGTCGCGACGTAGGGCAGCGACTGGAACAGCTCCGGTGCGATCGTCACGCCTCGGGCTTGCAGCGTGTACGGCAGCGCCGCGAAGGCGCCGAAGAAGTACGCACCGACCAGGCAGAGCTCGGGTCGCCAGAACGCGAAGATCACCAGCGCGATCGCGATCCAGCCCGCGCCCGAGGTGAGCCCGTCCACCCACTGGGGCGTGATCGACAGGCTGAAGCACGCGCCGCCGACGCCGGCGAAGGCTCCTCCGGCGATCGTGTGGGCGTAGCGATAGCGCGCGACGTTGATCCCCATCGCGTCGGCGGCCGCCGGCGACTCGCCGACGGCTCGCACGTTGAGCCCCGGCCGCGTCCGCGCGAGGTAGAGCCCCACCAGGAGCACGCAGGCCCACGACACGTAGACGAGTAGAGGCTGGCCGAAGACGATCGGCCCGATCACCGGCAGCTTCTCGAGCCCGAACAGGTTCAACGGGTTGAACGCGTGACGCGCCGGCTTGTCCGCCAGGTTGAGGTCGTTGCCCAGGTACGACGAAAGGCCGGCGGCGCCCGCGAAGATCGTCAGAGCCAGTCCCGAGACGATCTGGTTCGCGCGCAGCGTCACCACCAGGAAGGCATGAATGAGCGCCATCACCGACCCGGCGAGCGCCGCCACCAGGATCGCCGCTCCCAGGACCGCGGGTGTGGCCGCGTGGAAGCGCTGCACGACCCAGAACCCCATCACCGCCCCCACGAGCATCATCCCCTCGACGCCAAGGTTCAGCACTCCGGACCGCTCGGCGAGGAGCTCGCCAAGAGCGGCAAAGAGGAGCGGCGTTCCGTAGAGCACGCCGGAGGCGGCCACGACGACCACGATGCTGTTGTTCACGCGCTCGGCTCCACGGCCGGCGCCGGCCGGCGCGCGATACGGATCCGGTAGCGCCCCAGCAACTCTCCGCCGAGCGCGCAGAAGAGGATCAGCCCCTGGATCACTCCGACGAGCCCGGAGGGAAAGTCGGCTCCTTGGAGCGTGTAGCCGGCGTTCTGAAGCCCGCCGAGCAAAAACGCGATCAGGACGACGCCGAACGGGTTGTACCGCGCCAGCGCAGCGACCACGATTCCCGCGTAGCCGTATCCGGCCTGCTGGAGACCGCGGGGATCGAGGAGGTGTCGGAAGTCGCCGTCCTGGCTCGCCCCGCCCAGCCCAGCGATCGCGCCTGAGAGGCACATCACCGCGAGGATCTTCCGTCGCGTGCGGATGCCCGCGTAGCGCGCCGCCTGCTGCGAGTCACCCAGCACCTGCGCCTCGAAGCCGAAGCGGGTGCGCGAGTAGAGGAACCAAGCGAGGAGAGCCACCAGGATCGCGATCCCGAACCCGAGCGGCACGACTAGCCCAGGCCCCGAGTGGACGAGCGTCGTCGTCGGCCACGTCGCCGAGTCGGCCAGCGTCTTGCCTTGCGGGAACACCTTCGTCTCCGGAGTCGAGGTGTCGCGCCAGTAGGAGAGGCTGTCGAAGATCAGGTAGTTGAGGACGAGCGCGGCCACGTAGTTCAGCATCAGCGAGGTGATGATTTCGTTGGTCCGAAAAAACGCCTTCAGGATTGCCGGGATCAGGGCCCAGGCCGCTCCGCCTGCGCAGCCCGCGGCGATCATCGCGACGATGACGAGCGGTTTCGGAAGCGAGTGGAAGTACAACCCCGAGGCGGCTGCCGCAATTGCACCGAAATAGAGCTGGCCCTCCGCGCCGATGTTGAACAGCTGCATACGAAAGGCGACCGCCGCCGCGAGCCCGGTGAAGCAGAGCGGCGTGGCGGACATGATCGTCTGGGTCAGGGCGCCCTTCGCGAGGAAAGCCGAGTCGAAGATTCTCCGATAGGCGTGCAGCGGGTCGTGGCCGGTCGCGGCCAGGACGATCGCCGCGAACGCGAGCGCGACGAGGATCGAGCCCACGGGCACCGCGACCGCGAGCCACCACGGCTGCTGCAGCCGGCGCTCGAAGCGGATCACGACCGGCCTCCGCCTGCCATCAGCAGGCCGATCTCGTTCACCGTCGCGCCCTTCGGGTCGACCTCGCCCACGATCGCACCCTCGTAGATGACCGCGACGCGATCGGCCAGCGTGAGGATCTCCTCCAGGTCCTCGCTGATCAGGAGGATCGCCATGCCTCGAGCCGCTGCGTCCCGGAGGTGCCCGTGGACGGCCTCGATCGCGGCGACGTCGAGGCCGCGCGTGGGCGAGGCCGCGACCAGCACCTTCGGGTCACCGGAGAACTCGCGTGCCAGAACGACCTTCTGCAGGTTGCCGCCGGAGAGCTGGCGTGCCGGGGTCGTCGCGATCGGCGGCCGCACCTCGTAGCGGTGGATCAACTCCTCCGCGCGCCGCCGGATGCTCCGGCCGCGCAACAGCGGCCCGCGCGACATCTCGCGACTTCGATAGGACTTGAGGACGACGTTCGAAGCGACGGTGAGGTTGGGTGCAACCCCGGTGCCGAGCCGATCCTCCGGAACGTGCGCGATCCCGGCCCGGATCGCCCGTCGCGGATCGCCCCCACGCAGCTCGCGACCGTTCAAGCTCATGCCGCCTCGCGCGAACGGCCGCATCCCGGTGATCGTCTCCGCGAGCTCTCGCTGCCCGTTTCCGGCCACTCCCGCGACGGCGAGGATCTCCCCCGCCCGCACGGTGAAGGCAACACCCTTGACAGCATCCTCGCCGCGATCGCCATGGGTCCACAGATCCTGCACCTCGAGCACCGCCTCGTCCCGCGGCTCGCTCTTCGCCGTCGCCCCGGTGCCGAGCTCGCGCCCCACCATCAGGGCCGCCAGCGACTGCGGGGTGGACTCGGAGGCCGAGACCGTCCCGATCGAGCGCCCGGCACGCAGCACGGTGACCCGATCGGCGACCGCCTTCACCTCGTGGAGCTTGTGCGAGATGAAGATGATCGTCCGGCCCTCCTCGACCATCGCGCGCAGGGTCCTGAAGAGCCTCTCCGCCTCCTGCGGCGTGAGCACCGCGGTCGGCTCGTCGAGGATCAGCACACGCGAGTCGCGGTAGAGCGCCTTCAGGATCTCGACGCGCTGCTGCTCGCCGAGAGACAGTTGCCAGATCTTCGCGCGCGGCGCGACCCTGAGCCCGTACTCCTTCCCGAGCTCCGCGACCCGGCGTTCGATCGCCCGCGGGCGGAGGCGGAACCGTCGTGCCTCGCCCCGGTGATCGCCGAGGACCACGTTCTCGGCGACCGTGAACGCGCGGACGAGCCGGAAGTGCTGGTGCACCATCGAGACGCCCGCGTCGAGCGCATCGCGGGGCGAATTGAACTGGACCGGCTTACCGTAGAGCTCGATCTCGCCCTCGTCCGGCCGGTAGAGCCCGGTGAGGATGTTCGAGAGCGTCGTCTTGCCCGCGCCGTTCTCGCCGAGCAGCGCGTGCACCTCGCCCTCGGCGGCCTCGAAGTCCACCCCGTCGTTCGCGGTCACTCCGGGAAACCGCTTCGTGATCCCGCGCAGCCTGACGGCGGGGGAAGTGCTCGTGGCCTGCTGCATCAGAAGAGAGGGCGGGGAGAACGGCAGCCGCTCTCCCCGCCCGTGTTACCTAGCCCTTCGCGCTGCCGATCACGCCCTTGACGAGCCAGTCCATGGCGTAGAGATCCTTGACCGTCAGGCGCTTTCCCTTCTTGACGCGCAGCTTGCCCTTCTGGTCGTACAGCGGGCCTGTGAACTCGTAGAACTTCCCGCTGATGATCGCCGCCTTCTTCCTGGCGATCGCCTTCTTGGTCTTGGCGGTGACCTTCGGCCCGAAGGAGGCAAGGCCCGTGAAGCGGTCCTTCATCGACCCGTAGTAGAAGCCGGTCTTCCAGCTGCCGTCCTGGGCTGCCTTGACGCGCCGCAGGTAGTACGGCCCCCAGTTGTAGACCGCTGCGGTCAACCATTGCTTCGGCGCGAACTTGCGCGCGTCCGAGTCGTAGCCGACCCACGGGATGCCCTTCGATTCGGCGTACTGGCCGGTCGCGGGTGTGTCGACGTTCTGCCCGAGCACATCGGCGCCCGCAGCCCTGAGGCTCTCGGCGGCCTTCCGCTCCTTGCTCGGCGACACCCAGTCGTGCGTCCAGATCAGCTTGATCTTGGCGCCCGGGTGCATGAGCCGCGCACCGAGTGCGAACGCATTGGCGTGGCGTATCACCTCGGGGATCGCGAACGGCACGACGTACCCGATCATGCCCCTCTTGGTGGCCGCGCCGGCCGCCATGCCGGAGAGGTAGATCGAGTCCTCGCCCGCCCCGAAGTACTCGTGCAGATTCTTCAGCTGAGTCGTCCCGGTTGCCTGCTCGAAGTAGACGTCCGGGTGCAACTTCGCCTCGGAAACCATGCACTGCTGGAAGCCGAAGGAGGTCGCGAAGATGATCTTGTTGCCGTCGCGAACGAGGCTCTCGATCACCTGGCAGGTCTGCGGCCCCTCGGGGACGAGCTCCTTGAAGGTCGTCTCGACCTTGCTGCCGAGGGCCTTCTGGGCGAACAGACGGCCCTTGTCGTGGGCTTGAGACCAGCCGCCGTCGTTGTGAGGTCCGACGTAGATCCACGCGGCCTTGATCGTGGCCTGTGACTGATGCTTTCTCACCGGGCCCGCCGATGGGGCGGCGGTGATCGCGAGCATTACGGCCGCAGCGACAAGCGCCACGGCAAGCGTGACAACAAACCCCTTCTTCCGTGCCTTCATATCGTCCTCTCTCCGCGAGTGACTGGTCCCCGCTCAAGCCGAGCGCGAGGCGAACGACTATAGGACAGGACCCGGACTCCGTACAGAGGGGCTCAAGGGCCGGTGTCGGGCAAATCCAGCGCGACGCTTGTCGAAGGAGCGCTCGGGCGCGGCCGGCGAGGCTCACGGACGAACGAGTCGGGGGGCAACTCCTCAAGCCAGTCGCCGCATTCGGAGCGTCTGCGGCGAAGGAGGAACGCAGCAAGGCGGTGGAGCACCCCGGGGCGACCACACCCCGGCTTGTCCGGATCACGCCTTCCGATCACGGCTTCCAGCCTACCTACGGCCGGCCGCGGGCCTGGATTCGGTACACGACGCCTAGGCCCCAGTCGGCGACGAGCAGGCCGCCGCGGTGGTCGACCAGCAGTGCGAGCGGATGGGCGAATCCGTGGGCGAAGGTGCTCACGCTGCGCGCGCGGCCGTTGGGCGCCAGACGCACGCGCACGACCCGCCGGCCGAAGCGATGGCTCAGGTACTCGCCCCACTCCGCGATGAAGACGTTCCCGGCGTAGCTGCGCGGGAAGCTGTGGCCGGTGTAGAAGGCGAGCCCGTCGGCCGAGGAGTGCGGCTCGAGGTAGGCGGCCGGAGCGGTCACGCCGCGGCAGCGACCACGCAGGCGCAGGGTGCGCGCGTTCGGCCAGCAGCCGGGCCAGCCGTAAAAGGCGCCTCGCCGGACGACGACGAGCATCTCCGCCGGCTCGGGGTCGCTTCGCGTGCCGATCTCGTCCTGCCCGTTGACCGTCGCGTAGAGGCGGCCCGTGCCGGGTTGAAACGCGAGGCCGTACGGGTTGCGCAGGCCCCGCGCCACCACGCGCAGATCGCTGCCGTCGGGGCGGAGCGAGAGGATCGTCGCGCTCCGGTTGTCCCGTTCCCGGCAGACGTCGCACGTCGAGCCGCTGCCCCAGTAGAGCCGGCCGCCGCCCGGCCCGACCACCACGTTGTCCTGCTGGTGGCGGCCGAAGGGCACGCCGCGGACGAGCACGCGCCGGCCCCGCAGGCGACCGCCGCTCAGCCGGAAGCGCTCGAGCCTGCCCTGCTCGGAGACGAACAGGGTGCTGCCCCGCCAGGCGAGACCGAGCGGCGTGCGCAAGCCGCGCGCGAGCACGCGCGGCGAGCGGGTCCCGCGCCGGATCGCCACCAGCGTCCCGCCCGTCTGCGTCACGTAGATCCGTCCGTCCGGGCCAAAGGCCATCGCAGTCGGCTTGCTCAGGCCGCGCGCGAAGGTCTCGACTCGGAAGCCTGGGGGAACGCGGATGCCGACCATTCTTCCAGCAGCAGGCACGGCTACCACGGCGACTGCGACGAGCCCGCCGAAGACGACCTTCCTGAGCTTGGGGGGTGCGCTTCTGTACAACACTCGCTGTCGATCGCAACGATATGCAGCATCGATGAAGGGAGGCCCGTCATGACCTACGTGCCCGCCGGCGAGCGCTACGAGCGGATGCAGTACCGCCGCTCGGGCCGTAGCGGCCTCCAGCTACCGGCTGTCTCGCTCGGGCTCTGGAACAACTTCGGCCACGACCATCCCTTCGAGACGAGCCGCGCGATCGTGCGACGCGCCTTCGACCTCGGCATCACGCATTTGGACCTCGCCAACAACTACGGCCCCCCGTACGGATCGGCGGAGGAGACCTTCGGCCGGATGGTCGAGAGCGACCTGCGGCCGTACCGCGACGAGCTCGCGATCTCCACCAAGGCCGGCTACGACATGTGGCCGGGCCCCTACGGCGAATGGGGCTCGCGCAAGTACCTGCTCTCGAGCCTCGATCAGAGCCTGAGCCGCATGAAGGTCGACTACGTCGACCTCTTCTACTCGCACCGGTTCGACCCGGAAACGCCCCTCGAGGAGACGATGGGCGCGCTCGACACCGCGGTGCGGCAGGGAAAGGCGCTCTACGTCGGCATCTCCTCCTACTCGGCGGAAAAGACGCGCGAGGCAGCGGGAATCCTGCGCGAGCTCGGGACGCCCTGCGTGATCCATCAGCCGTCCTACTCGCTGCTCAACCGCTGGATCGAGCCGGACCTGCTGGATACGCTCGGCGAGCTCGGGATCGGCTGCATCGTGTTCTCGCCGCTCGCTCAGGGGATGCTGACCGACAAGTACCTAGACGGGATCCCCGAAGGCTCGCGTGCGAGCCGCGAGAGCAGCCTCTCGCCCGACCTCCTCACGCCGGAGGCGCTCGAGAAGATCCGCGCGTTGAACAAGATCGCTCGAAGGCGCGGTCAGAGCCTCGCGCAGATGGCGGTAGCGTGGGTGCTGCGCGACGCGCCGCGTCACCTCGGCTTTGATCGGTGCGAGCAGCGTGGAGCAGCTCGAGGCGAATGTCGCCGCGCTCGAGAACCTCGACTTCAGCCCCGACGAGCTGACCGAGATCGACAAGTACGCGACCGAAAGCGGAATCAACCTCTGGGCCGGTTCGAGCAGCGAGTAGTGACGCTGGCGGATGCTCTGCTCCCGGCCGTAGCGCCTGAGCCTCGCGGCTAGCGCTTGCCGGGCGGCCCGGTGTGGCGGTGGTTCTTGTCGCCCTTTCCCCATCCTGGCCGCTCCTTCTGGCCGGGCGGAGCAGGTGCCGGCGGAGGCGGAGGCGGAGGTGGCGGAGGTGGCGGCGGTGGTGGTGGCGGAGGCGGAGGCGGCGGTGGCGGTGGCGGTGGCGGTGGCGGTGGCGGTGGCGGTGGCGGTGGCGGTGGCGGTGGCGGTGGCGGTGGCGGTGGCGGTGGCGGTGG
>JBBRZA010000014.1:0-46374 GCA_038237145.1 Gaiellales bacterium | reverse complement strand
GCTCGACGAGCTCGCGAAGGCGCAGATCGCCATTGACGACGGCGCGGCAACGGCCGCGTGATCGGTCGGATCGCGCTCGTCGCAACTCGCGAGCTCCGCGCCGAACGAAGACAACCCGATGGGGTCGTCGCGGCGCCGGCGGCCGACGAGCTGGGAGACGACGCTGGGGTCGAGTGCGGAGCCGCCCGCCGCCACACGCTTGACCGCGGCGACGAAGTCGGCCAGGTCGTAGACCCTGTCCTTAAGGAGGTAGCCGATTCCTTCGGCGCTTTCCTGAAGCAGCTCAAGCGCGTAGCCCTCCTCGACGTACTGCGAGAGCACGAGCACGGCCGTGTCCCGATGCTTCTCCCGGATCTCCTTCGCGGCGCGGAGTCCCTCGTCGGTGTGAGTCGGCGGCATCTTGATGTCCACGATTGCGATGTCGGGCTTGTACGAGCGGACCTTCAGCAGCAGATCCTCCGCCGTCCCGCTCTGCCCGACGATCTCGAAACCCGCCTTCTCGAGCAGGCTCGCGATGCCCTCGCGGAGCAGCACCGCGTCGTCGGCAAGGACGACGCGGATCCGCGTCGCCTCGCCTTGCTCATGTTCAGGGGATCCGACGTCGACGCCGCCAGTGTCGCTGAGAACCGCAACCGGGACAAACACCACCCGCCCGGTCAGCGCGCCGGCGAGAGCAGCGCCTCGATCGCCGACGCGGACAGCTCGGCCTTTGGAACGAAGCCAAGCGCCGAGCTGCCCGCAACGAGAGCCCCGAAATCGGTGCCGTCGAGGCTCGACGTAAGGATCACGTCGACGGGCACCTCGAGCCGTGAGAGACGCTCTGCGACCTCGAATCCGTCGATGTCCGGCAGCTGAACATCGACGAGCACCAGGTCGGGACGGTGCTCCTGCGCCCGTTCGATGCCGCTGATGCCAGTTTCGGCCTCGGCGACCACGGCGAATCCATGGCGCTCGAGTAGCTGACGCGCGGCTCTTCGAAAGTCGCTGTTGTCGTCGACGAGGAGAACCCGACAAGGCATGAAGCGATCGTGCCAGCGCACGCGGCGATGCGCAGTGTGGCTGGCCCGACTCTTTCATTTGCGCGCTAGCGTGATGACGTGGAGGCTGGCATCGACACGACCGAGATGGCCAGCAAGGCGAATCGCCTGGCCGAAGAGCAAGCTGCGCTCCGTCGCGTCGCGACACTCGTCGCCTCTTCGGCACAGCCAAAGCAGGTGTTCCAAAGGGTCGCCGAAGAGGCCGGACGGCTCCTGAAAGCAAGAACGGCAGCCACGGTGCGTTTCGACCAGGATTCTGCAGTCATCGCCGGGAGCTGGAACGACGGCGAAGGTGCCGGCCTCGAGGTCGGAACCCTCGTCCCCTACAGCGACCCCGATAGCCCGGTGTACCGCGCCTCGCACGAAGGCGGCCGCATCGACGACTACGCGGACGTACCCGGCGAAGCCGCACGGCTGACGCGCCTGGCCGGCTACAGATCCGCCGTGATGGCACCGATTACCGCAGGCGGCCGTCTCTGGGGCACGCTGGCCGTGTTCTCAGCGAGCGCCGACCACTTCCCTCCGGATGCACAGCAACGTTTGGCCGACTTCACGAACCTCGTCGCGCTCGCGCTCGAAAGCGCCGAGGCATACGACCAGCTGACCGCCTCGCGCGCGCGCATCGTCGAAGCAAGCGTGACCGAGCGCCGAAGACTCGAACGCAACCTGCACGACGGCGCCCAGCAGCGCCTCGTCACCCTCGCCGTGCACCTGCGAATCGCCCAGGAGTGCCTAGGCGAGGACCCGGCGGCGGCGGCGGCAATGTTCGCGGACGTCGGCGAGGACCTGAAGCTCGCGCTCGAGGAACTCCGCGAACTCGCCCGCGGGCTTCATCCGGCCGTCCTGAGCGACCGCGGACTCGAACCGGCCCTCCAGTCACTCGCGAACCGCGCCCCGTTCCGGGTCGAGATTTCCGGCGTTCCGCCGCTGCGCCTCGACGAGGGGGTCGAAGCAGCTGTCTACTACGTCGTGGCCGAGAGTCTGACCAACGCGGCCAAGCACGCCGATGCGTCCGAAGGGTGGGTCGAGATTTCAACGACACACGAAGAAGTCGTCGTCAAGATCAGCGACAACGGAAGCGGCGGTGCGAGCATGGACCGGGGCTCAGGGCTCCGCGGGCTCGCCGACCGCATCGAGGCCCTCGGTGGCCAGCTTGACCTGAAGAGTCCTTCCGGGGGCGGAACCGTCCTGCGAGCGACGCTTCCTCTCCGCTGACGAGCTCGCACGACCTGTTCGGGGCACCGATAGCTTCCAGAAGCTGCGGCTTCGTGTTCGCGCCGACAGGCACCGCCTGGGTACTCGCGGTCCTCGCCTTCGTAGAGTCCTAGCCCCGACCCGTTCGCGGCAATGGGTGTGGGCAGCCACACCGAACCCGCGAGCGAGCCTCATTTCGGCCGTCCGTCTGAGTGCGAGCGTGAACTCGTACCCCGAAACCCTCAGAAGGAGCCTGAAATGAAAACACCAAGCCACAGATTGCTGTCCGTCCTGAAGAGAACGACGGCCATGCATCACGGAACGAAAAACGTTGCTGAGACGGCCGCGACGACGCCCGGTCGGCGCCACGAGCATCGCGCCAGTGGCCCCGAGTCGCCCGCCGGCAAAGGCCGTGGCGTCCTCCTGTTCGTCCTGCTCATCGCCCAGTTGATGGTCATCCTCGACATCACGGCCGTGAATATCGCACTGCCGAGTCTCGCGAAAGACCTTCAGCTCACGGGCTCCGACATCAGCTGGACGATCACCAGCTACTCGCTCATCTTCGGAAGCCTGCTCCTTTTCGGTGGCCGCGCCGCCGATCTGCTCGGGCGTCGTCGGATGTTCTTGACCGGCCTCGCTGTCTTCACTGCATCGTCGTTCGCGTCGGCCATGGCGGGCACAGCGGCCGCCCTGTTTGCAGCCCGCGCGGGCCAGGGTCTCGGTGCTGCCCTGCTCTCTCCCGCAGCGCTTGCGATCATCATGACGGCGTTCCAGGGGAACCAGCGGGCGAAAGCGCTCGCCGCCTGGGGAGCAGTCGGAGGGGCCGGCGCGGCGATCGGCGTCCTCGTCGGCGGCGTCCTCACGGAGTTCGGCGATTGGCGAATGATCTTCTACGTCAATCTGCCGGTCGCAGCGGCACTCGCAATCGCGGCGATCAAGATCGTGCCCTCCGATCCGCAGAAGCCGCGCTGGCGAGGGCTCGACCTCCGTGGAGCCCTGCTCGCGACATCGAGCCTCGGCGCGATCGTCTTCGCGATCACACAGGGTGAGACCGCCGGCTGGACTTCGCTCCAGACTTTGCTGTTTGGTCTCGGTGGCCTCGCGGGCCTCTCTGCCTTCGCTGCCTTGGAGCGCCGCACGGATGCACCACTCCTTCGCATCGAGCGGCTAGCGGATCGTGCCGTCGGCGGCGGCCTCTTCCTCATGCTCGCGGCGGCCGGTTCGATCTTCGGCCTATTCCTGCTCAGCTCGCTCTACCTGCAGAACGTCCTCGGTATGGGGCCGCTCGCCACCGGCCTCGCCTTCATCCCCCTCGCAGTGGCAGCAGGGATCGGCGCACACGCGGCCGGTCACATCGTCAGCCGCCACGGCGTGCGCGGGCCGCTCACCAGTGCATTCGTCGTCACGGCCGGCGGCATGACACTCCTCGCGCATGTCGGCGAGACAGGCAGCTACGTCCGCGACGTGCTGCCAGGAATGCTCATCGCAGGAGCAGGTCTCGGTGTCGCCGTCGTCTCAGTCTCGATCGCGATCCTCACCGGCGCCCGGCAAGAGGAGACAGGAATGATCTCGGGCCTCAACTCCACCGGTCACGAGATCGGCGGCACGATCGGCATCGCGATCTTCTCGACGATCGCGGCCGGAACCGGCATCCTCGCCGGCCCACAGGCCGCATCGGGAATCTCCCACGCGTTCATCGCAGCCGCGGTCGTCGCGAGCGTCGCCAGCCTGGTCGCGCTGGCCATCCTCCCAAGGGCACGCCACTTCGTGCCGAAGCTGCGGCTGAACCCGCTCGCGACGCCGGTTCACTGACCCCGACGCGAACCACGGAATCACAACCGCATCAGCTCGTGGGGTCCGCTGCGCCGACCCGCGAATGCGTAGCCAAGGCAGCGAGCGATCCCAGGCCAACATCGCCGGGATCGCTCGCCGCGTTCTCCACGAGTCCGCCTCGCGGGACTCGACCGGTAGAAAGAACCGGTAGAAGGCCGGCCTTAGCGGGAGCTCCAGGCGAACGAGCTTGTGACTGGTTCTTGCCAAACCAGACGATTAGCGGGGCTTCTAGCGAGCGGAGCGGCACAGGAGTCGAACCTGCCTAGCGTCGGGCTACGACGCCGTACTGGTTTTGAAGACCAGTTGGGGCACCGGCCCCAGCCACTCCTCGGCGGACACTAACTAGATGGGCTAAACGGGCAGCCCGTCCTCGACCCAGCCCTGCGTCAGGTAGAGCCAGAAGGCAAGGCCGGCCCACTCGCCGTAGCGCTTGAAGCGGCGCTCGATCGTCACGTCTTTCAACGCACTGCGGGCACCCGAGAGCTTGCAGTATGTCGGGCGGGTCCACGAGTCGAGCACGAGCCGGGAGTAACGCCCGAGCGATGTCAGCATCACGTGCGCTGCGGCGTACGGCCCGACGCCTGGGAGCGCGAGCAGGCGCGCTGCCGCCTCGTCGTCCGGCAGGTCCGGATCGTGGAGTTCTTCGAGGTCGATCGTTCCTTCGGCGACGTCGGTTGCGAGCTGTTTGAAGTACGGACCGCGATAGCCGGCGCGGACGACCTCCCGATAGAACCCCACGTCCACCTCGGCCATCGCCTGTGGTGTCGGAAACGTTCGGCCGCCGCCGGGCGCCTCCACTCCCAGGTTGTCGACGAGCGCAGCCGCCATCTTGCGCGTGCCCGACCACGTTGTGTTCGTCGTACAGATCGTCTTCACGACGTCCTCGAACACCGTTTGCCCACGCAGCATCCGGCCTGCTCCACGAGATGCCCATGAGAGGTCGGGGTCGCTCGCAACGAGGGCGTAGAACTCCGACAGGTCCTGATCGAGGCTGAGAATCTGATGCACAGCCGCGCTCACGTCGCGATCGGCTCTTGCGCCGAGCTTTCGTCCCTCGACCTCGATACGGGCGGATCCTGGAACGCCCTCGAGAATCCGTATCGTGCGCGGCGGCGCCGAAGGGAGTGCGACTGTCGTCGTGTATGCCCGTGCTTCCTCGTCGACGCGGCCGGGCGGGAGGTCGGCAACCCCGTGAGACATCATCGTCCGGAAGAGGTCAACCGGCTCGCCTTTAGGCCCTTTCAGAGGTAGCTCCAGGGTGGCGGCCACAGGGAATAGATGCCACAACAGGCAGGCCCGAGGTCAGGGTTTGGCATTAGCCCGGCAAGGCGGGACACTTAGGCCATGAGCGTGGTCGACGTCCAGTGCCCCAGCTGCGGGGAGACGAACGCGCCGGACGCGCGCTTCTGCAGCAGTTGCGGCGCCAGGCTCGAAGTGTCGGGCGCGCTGCGCGAGGAGCGGAAGCTCATCTCGGTCCTGTTCGTCGACCTGGTCGGCTTTACGACGCGGTCCGACGGGGCCGACCCGGAGGACGTACGCGACGCTCTCCAGGTCTACCACGCCGACGCGAAGGAGCGGATCGAGCACTACGGCGGCATGCTCGAGAAGTTCATCGGGGATGCCGTGATGGCCGTATTCGGTGCTCCGGTCGCGCACGGCGACGACGCGGAGCGCGCCGTTCGCGCGGGATTGAACGTACTGGAGGGAATCGGCGAGCTGAACCAGGCCCATGATCTCGACCTCGCCGCTCGGGCGGCGGTGAACACGGGTGAGGCGGTCGTGTCCATGGCGTCGGACCGGGGCCAGGCGCTGGCGATGGGCGACGTCGTCAACACGGCCTCGCGATTGCAATCTGCCGCGCCCACGGGGCGCCTCATCGTCGGTCGCGAGACGTACCGCGCGACCCGCCATGCCATCCGTTACGAGAGCTCGACTGCAATCGACGCAAAGGGGAAGGCGGCGCCAGTCGAGTCCTGGCTCGCTGTCGAGCCGTCGACTGCCCCGGCAGATCGGCCGCTCGCCTCGACCCCGCTCGTCGGGCGTGCTCGTGAGCTCGAGCTGATGGCATCGCTCTGGACGCGCGCCCTTTCGGAGCGCCGTCCACATCTGGTCACCGTGATCGGCCCGCCGGGCATCGGCAAGACGCGACTGTGCCACGAGATGGCCTCGATTGTCGCTGCGGAGAGCGGAAGAGTCTTGCGCGGACGCTGTCTGCCCTACGGCGGGCAAGCCGGCTACCAGGCGTTCTCGTTCCTCGTGCGGGACGCGTGCGGGATCGTCGCGTCGGATCTGCCGGCGGTCGCGCGCGAGAAGCTCGAGCGAACCGTGCACGAAGTCGTCCCCGAGCCCGAGGCAGCCGAGACGGTCCGCTTCCTCGCGCTCCTGCTCGGGCTGGCTCCCGACGCCGAAGTCGACGACGCTCGACTGCTCTTCTACGCCGCGCGCCGTTTTCTCGAGTCCTTAGGTCTCGCACAGCCGGTCCTGGTCGTGTTCGAGGATCTGCACTGGGCGCAGACGAGCGAGATCGAGTTGCTCGAGTACCTCGCGAAGCATCTCCGCGACTCACCGCTCGTCCTCGTCGCGATCGCGCGTCCCGAGTTGCTCGACAATCACTCCAGCTGGGGAAGTGGGCTGGCCGCCCAGACGACCATCCCGCTCGATCCGTTGGGGGCGGCGGACGCTTCGGCGCTCGCGGAGCGGATCGTCCAGCAGACGGCGGCGGGGTCAGTTGACATTGCCCGCCTTGTCGAAGCCGCCGGGGGCAATCCGCTTTTCCTCGAGGAGCTGGCGGCCTCGGTGGTCGAGCTAGGCGACAGTGAGGAGCTGCCAGTCACGGTGCGTGAGGCGATTGCGGCCCGCATCGACGCGATGCCGTCAGACGTGCGAACGGCTCTACTGTCTGCGGCCGTCGTGGGGAAGACGTTCTGGCGGGGCGCTCTGAAGTCCGTCGGTGGGATCAGGGACGTCGACGAGGCGCTGAGCGTGCTCGAGTCCCGCGACTTCGTGCGCCGAGATCCCTCGAGTCAGCTGTCAGGCGACGCCCAATTCACATTCAGGCACATCCTCATCCGAGAAGTTGCCTATGCAACGGTGCCGCGCGCGATGCGCCGTGAACGACACGCCGCAGTCGCTCGCTATATCGAGGAAACACTTGGCGGCTCCGCCGAGACCGCCTCGTCCATCCTGGCATACCACTGGAGTGAGGGCGGTGAGCCGGCCCGTGCCATCCCGTACCTCTTGGCCTCGGCCAACGCGGCACGGCGCAGCTGGGCCAAGGGTGCAGCAATCGATCTGTACTCCCAGGCGCTCGAGCTCGCCGGCGACGACGATCTGCGACGCCGCCTGAGCCTGCAACGAGGGATCGCGCTCGTAGAGCTACAGGACTACGAGAGCGCAAAAGAAGAGATCGTCGGGCTTCTACCCGAGTTGGGGGGAGAGGAGAAGCTCGAGGCGTTGCTCTTTCTGGGCCACGCAACGATTTGGACGGAAAGCGACGCCGAAACCCTCGTCACCGCCGAGCAGGCGCTCGCGTTGGCGAAGCACCTCGACGACGAGGGGGCGATTGCCGCTGCCCTCGCGCTGGAGAGCGAGGGCCTGGCCATGCGGGGCGCTGAAGGGGATCTGGAACGGGCGCTCGAACTCGGGGACCACGCCCTCGGGGTCTGGGCGCCCGGAGCGAGGCCTTTCGACTTCGTGAACTTCCTGCACCTCCACGCCAACGCAAAATGCTGGTCGGGGCAGTTCGAACGTTCCGTCGAGCTGTCGAGGCAGGCGCGCGCTGTGGCGACCGACGTCCACAGCGCCGAGTCGTTGCTGCGTGGCGGCGGCCTAGAGGGGCTGGCCTTGGCTGGGCTCGGGCGACACGAAGAGGCAATCGCGATCTGGGATGAGCTGTTCGAGGTGGCACGTGAGCTCGGCCCAAACCCCCGCGTCGTGCTGAACTATTCCGCGCTCGCTTATCGGGAGTTGTACGACCTCGACGAGGCGCGCAGCCGGAGTGAGCAGGTAGTCGAGCTCTCGGGCGGGATGAGCTTCGGCATGCCGATGCAGTTCGCCAGGTCGGACCTCCTGTTCACGCAACTCCTGGCCGGGGACGTCGGCGGGGCGCAGGCAGTTTGGCCGTCACTGTGGGAAGGCGCCGCTCATGCCACCGGCTGGACAACGTGGCTGATTGCCGGTCGGCTGGCGACAGCACGCGCCGAGATCGCGCTGCACGCGGAGACCCCCGAAACTGCTGTCGAATGGGCCGCGCGCGCGATAGAGGTGGCGCAGCGCACAAAACGACGCAAGTACGAGGCGCGTTCACGCACCATTCTCGGCGAGGCTTTCGGACAACTCGGTCGACGGGACGAAGCACTCGGCGCTTTGCGTACCGCCGTCACGCTGACGGACGAGCTGATCGGCCAGCCCGGACGCTGGCGCGCGCGTGAGGCCCTCGGGCGAGTGTCCTACCTGCTCGGCGACGACGACGCGGCCACCGCCGCCTATGCCCAAGCGGGAGACCTGATCGAGTCGTTCGCGGGCACGCTCGCTCCGTCGCGCTCGGAGCGATTCCTGGCAGCGCCTGCGATCAGCGAGATCCTCTCGCTGGCCGGACGCACACCAACGCCGTAAGCGCCGTGAGGTTCGTCGCCGTCGGAGACGTGATGATCGACATCGTCTGCGCGGAGACGCCGGCGCCCGGGTCGCGCGTCCATGCCGGCGTGTCGGTTGGTGCGGGTGGATCGGCGGTGAATGCAGCGAAGTGCGCTGCCGCAGCGGGCGCGGAGGCGTGCGTCGTCGGGAGGATCGGCAACGACCCTGCAGGCGACCTCGTCCGCGCGACGCTCGCCGCAGGCGGGATCGAGGCGAAACTCTCGCGAGATCCCGATCTTCCCACGGGGGCAGTCGTCGCGTTACGCGGGGACGAATCCGTGAGCATCATCGCGGATCGAGGCGCGAACGCCCGCCTCTCGCCCGCAGACGTTCCGGACACGCTGGAAGGCGACGCCGTGCTGATCTCGGGCTTCGCGCTCTTCCAATCCGGCTCCGCCGACGCGGCGCGCGCAGCGCTCGAACGTTTCGCGGGCGCTTGGGCGGCGATCGACCTGGCCGCTCCGCGCTTGGCAGCAGGCGCAGATCTCGACCGTCTCGCAAAAAGCGCCAATGTCCTTTTCGCCACCGCGGAGGAGGCGAAGGCAGTCACCCGCGCTGCCCCTGACGAGGCCGCGCGGGCTCTCGCGTCACGGTTCTCGATCGTTTGCGTCAAGCTCGGAGAGGAAGGTGCATTGGCCGTTCACGGTGACCGGGTGGAACGACACGACGCGACTCCCGTTGTTCGCCGATCTCCGTTTGGCGCCGGCGACGCATTCGCGGCTGCGTTCCTCGTGTCACTCGCACGTGACGACTCCCTCGCGCAGGCTCTCAAACTCGCCTGCGAAGCGGGCGCCCGTACGGCCCAGGCTGTCTAGCCCACTAGAAGCGTTCGAGCAGCTCGGCCAGCGGAACGTCTGCGAGCGATTCGAGTACGAGGTCGGCGTCGTCGAGCGCAAGCGTCGCCGTGATCGGATTCGGCACGGCGACGCAGATGAGACCCGCAGCCTTCGCGGCCGTGACGCCGTTCGGCGAGTCCTCGAAGGCGATCCCTTCGCTCGGCTTCAGACCCAGGCGGTCGAGCGCTTCGAGGTACAGATCCGGACGCGGTTTCGCTCGTTCGGTATCGCCGTTTGCGGCCACGATCGCGTCGAGGCCCTCGAGGTGGCCGAGGCGGCCGAGATGACGCGCGATCCACTCGTCGTCGCTGCTGCTCACCACTGTGGTCCGCAGGCCGAGCCGCTCCGCTTCGGCGAAGTACTCCTCCACGCCCGGGCGGAGCTCCTCGAGGTCGGTGAGCTCGTCCTCACGTGCACGACGGCGCGTGTTCAGCGCCTGCTCGTCGAGCCGCCTTCCGACGAGCCCCTCCAGATGGCCGAATGGATCGAAAGGCGCGCCGATCGTGCCGACCAGCGTGGCCCACTGGTCCTGTGGGAGCTCGTGACCGTGGGCGCGGTAGAGCTCCTCCCAGACGAGCCGGGCGGGAGTCTCGGTGTCGACGAGCAGGCCGTCGAAGTCGAAGAGGAGCCCGCGGATTGCCACGCTGTCAGTCTTCCTGAATGGCTGTGCTCGGCGTCGACGTGGGCGGGACCTTCACGGACGCGGTCGTTCTGGCCGACGGCCGCGTGACCACCGCCAAGGTGCTCACTGCTCCGCACCAGGAGGAATCCGTCCTCGCGGCAGCGCGCGCGGCCGGCGCCGCGGGCGTCGACCGATTCGCGCACGGGACGACTGTCGCGACCAACGCGCTGCTCGAGCGCAAGGGAGCTCGCACCGCGTTCGTCGCGACTGCGGGCTTCGAGCATCTGCTGCACCTGCGCCGGCAGACCCGCGCACATCTTTACCGCCCGTGTGCGGCGTGGGCCGAGCCGCTTGTGCCGCTCGAGCGCTCGTACGGGGTGCGCGGACGCATGGGCCCCGACGGGGAACTCGACGCGCTCGATCTCGACACGCTGCCGGACATAGACGCCGAGGCAGTTGCGGTGTGCCTGCTCCATGCGTACCGCGATCCGTCGCACGAGCGGGCGGTCGTCGAGGTGCTACGGCGCAGGCTGCCGGGCGCGCACGTCGTCGCCTCGCACGAGGTGGCGCCCGAGTTCCGCGAGTACGAACGCGCGTCGACGACTACGGCCGACGCCTACCTCGGCCCAGTCGTGGCGCGATATCTGCACGCGCTGGCCACCGCCGCCGCCGCGGAGGGATTGCCCGAGCCACTCGTGATGCGTTCGTCGGGAGGAGTTGCGACGCCCGATGAAGCGGCGGCGCACCCGGCGACGATCCTCGTCTCCGGCCCGGCGGCGGGTGTCGTCGGCGCCGCAAGGCTCGCAGCGCTGGCCGGCATCGAGGATGCGATTGCGTTCGACATGGGCGGGACGTCGACAGACGTGTGCCTGATCGCGGGCGGCCGAGCCGAGCGCGCGAGCGAACGAACGGTCGCCGGGCTCCCGATCCGACTCCCGACCGTCGATCTGCACACCGTCGGCGCGGGCGGCGGCTCGCTCGTCTGGACCGACGCGGGCGGTGCGCTGCGCGTCGGGCCGCAAAGCGCCGGAGCAAACCCGGGCCCGGCGTGTTACGGACGCGGCGGGACGCAGGGCACCGTCACCGACGCGAACCTCCTGCTCGACAGGCTGCCAGGACAGCTTGCAGACGGCGTCGAGCTCGACCGCGCGGCTGCCGAGCGCGCACTCGCGGGAATCGATCCGGCCGCGGTCGTCGACGTGGTCAACGCTGAGATGCTGCGCGCGCTGCGAGTCGTCTCGGTCGAGCGCGGGCACGATCCGGCGGACTTCGCCCTCGTCGCGTTCGGCGGAGCGGGACCGTTACATGCATGCGAGCTCGCGGACGAGCTCGGGATCCGCACCGTGTTGGTTCCCGAGGCAGCGGGCGTGCTGTCGGCGCTCGGATTGGTCGCATCGGAGGAACGTAGAGATGCGGTTCGCTCGTATCTCGTACCGCTCGCGGACGCCGGCGAGCTTCCGCGGGAAGGCGAAGCAGATCTGCGCTACGCGGGTCAGTCCTTCGAGCTGACGTTGCCGTTGCAGGAAGACCTGGCGGAAGCATTTCACCGCATCCATGAGGAGCAGTACGGGTTCGCGGAGAGAGGCCGCGAGGTCGAGCTGGTGGCGGTCCGTACCGCAGACATCCGCAAGGGACCCGAGCTCGAGCTGCCGCGCGCAGAAGAAACGACGACAGTCGCCGGCCCCGCAGTCGTCGAGCTCGCCGGCTCCACGTGTTGGATTCCCCCCGGGTGGGTGGGGGCTAGGGATGGTCGCACGCTGCGGCTCGCGAAACAGTGACGATCGAGCACCAGATCATCGGCAGCCTCCTGCGCGCGGCTGCGGAGGAGATGGGGGCCGTCCTCGTTCGCTCGGCGTTCTCGGCGAACATCAAGGAGCGGCGCGACTGCTCGACCGCGCTCTTCGACGGACGCGGTCGCATGATCGCGCAGGCCGAGCACATCCCCGTCCATCTCGGCGCCATGCCCGCCGCCGTCGCCGCGGTGATGCAACACAACCCGGCCTTCGACGAGGTCTGGGCGCTCAACGATCCCTACGCAGGGGGGACGCACCTCCCCGACATCACGCTCGTCTCGCGGACCGAGGCCGGGTTCGCCGTCACCCGCGCACATCACGCCGACGTCGGAGGGCGCGAGCCCGGCTCGATGCCGGCGGATTCGCGGACGCTCGAGGAGGAAGGCGTCGTGATTCCGCCGACCCGACTCGACGAGAGGGTCATGTCGAAGCTCATCGCGCGCATGCGCAATCCGGAGGAGCGGCGGGGAGACTTGCGTGCACAGCTCGCCGCGCACCGCCTGGCGGAGCAGCGTGTGGCGGAGCTCTGCGCGCGGCGTGGACACGACGTCGTCGTGGACGCGATGGACGAGCTGTTCGCGTACTCCGAGCGCAGGATGCGCGCGGGCATTACCGCACTCCCGGACGGGCGCTTCGAGGCCCATGACGTGCTGGAGGCAATCGAGGGCGACCTCGTAGTGCACGCAACCGTGACGGTCGGGGGCGACGCGGTCGACATCGATTTCACCGGAACGTCGGCTCAGCATGACGGCAACCTGAACTGTCCCCTGCCGGTCGCGCGCTCTGCGTGCTTCTACGTCGTCCGCGTCCTCGTCGACCCCGACCTTCCAGCCTCGGGCGGTGCCTTCGCGCCCGTTACCGTCACCGCCCCCGAAGGATGCCTCGTCAATGCGCGGCCGCCGGCAGCTGTCGCCGCGGGCAACGTCGAGACGTCCTCCAGAATCGTCGACGTCGTGATGCGCGCGTTCGGCGAGGCGATCGACGTGCCGGCGCAAGGGCAAGGAACGATGAACAACGTCACGCTCGGTAACGACCGCTTCACGTACTACGAAACCATCGGCGGCGGTCAAGGCGCGTGTCCGAACGCGGACGGGCCGAGCGGCGTGCACGTCGCGATGTCGAACACGCTCTCGACGCCGGTCGAGGCGCTAGAGCTGCAGTACCCGCTGCGCGTCGAACGCTATGCGCTGCGGCGCGGTTCGGGCGGCGCAGGTCGGCATCAAGGCGGCGACGGCGTCCTCCGCGAGCTGCGCGTGCTCGAGGACTGTCGCCTCTCGATCATCAGTGAGCGACGCGGTCACGCGCCGCAGGGCGAACGCGGTGGAGAGGCGGGAAAGCCGGGACGGAACTCGCTCAACGGGGAGCCCCTCCCGGCAAAGGTGACCCGCGACCTCAGGGCCGGCGACGTCGTCACGATCGAGACGCCCGGCGGCGGCGGGCACGGACGGTAGGGTCTGATCGATGAGTGGCCGAGTCGAGGCGATCTTCCTGAGTTCCGCACACGGGGAGCTGCCTGCCCCCGTCGACCGAGTGCGTGCCCGTGCCGGTCGAGGGCTCGAAGGCAACCGGTACTACTGGGACGACGGCGCCGCTCCTCCCGGCCAGGCGCTCACCCTGATCGCCTCCGAGGCTGTCGAGGCCGTCGCGAGCGAAGGAGGCGTCTCGGTCGAGCCGGCGGCGACTCGCCGCAACGTGCTGACGCGCGGGATCGACGTCAACGCCCTTGTCGGCAAGCGCTTCCGCATCGGCACCGTGGAGTGCGAAGGCGTCGAGCTGTGCGAGCCGTGTCAGAGCCTGGAGGCGATGACGCAGCCTGGAATGATCAAGGCCTTCGTGCACCGCGGTGGGCTGAATGCGGACATCCTCACGGACGGCGAGATCAGCGTCGGCGACGCCGTCGTGATCGTCTAAAGACGATCGCGCAGCTCGCCTTCATTCTCGGCGGCACCGGCCACGTCGGAACCGCCATCGCGCACGCGCTCGCTGCCGACGGCTGGCAGGTCACGCTCGCTGGAAAGACCGAGCGGGCGGCTTCGGCAGGCTTCGAGCACGTCGCGCTCGACCGGGATGAAGCCGGCGCGCTCTCGGTGGCCAACGGCTTCGATGTCGTCGTGGACGTCATCCCGTATGAGGCGGCACACGCCGAACAACTTCTCGAGCTCGACGCCGGTGCGCTCATCGCAATCTCCTCGGCGTCCGTCTACGCGGATGCGCAGGGCCGCACGCTCGACGAGGCGCAGGGCGTCGACGACTTCCCCGAGTTTCCCGTCCCGATCCCGGAGACACAGCCGACGGTGGAGCCAGGCGACGACACGTACTCGACGAAAAAGGCGAAGCTCGAACGCATCCTGCTAGAGAACGGCCGCGTTCCGGCGGCGATCGTGCGCCCGTGCGCGATCTACGGGGAAGGGGACCGGATGGGGCGGGAGTGGTTCTTCGTCAAACGAGCACTCGATCGCCGCCCCTACGTCGTGCTCACGAATCGCGGCGCCGGACAGTTCCACACCACTGCGTCGGAGAACATCGGCGAGCTCGTGCGTCTGATCGCCGCGCAGCCGCGGACCGGTGCATTCAACTGCGGTGACCCGGATCCCCCGACGGTACTCGAGATCGCCCGCGCAATCGGTGAGGCGGCCGGGCATCGCTTCGAGGAAGTTCTGCTCGAGGAGCCCGCCGGCCGCGGCGAGGTCGGTCAGACGCCCTGGTCGGCCGCGAAGCCTCTGCTGGTCGACATGTCGAAGGCTGAGCAGGAGCTCGGTTACCGGGCCGCGACCACCTGGGCCGACGCGTTGCCCCGGCAGGTGCACTGGTTGACCGAGGTCACCCGGGGCCGCGACTGGCGCGAGGTCCTCACGCGTGGAGCCGACTACCTGAAGTTCGAGTACGGGGCCGAGGACGAGCTCGTCGCAGGTCTCCCGAAGGCGTAGGCTCGTCCGGTGACCGACGTCGTCAAGGTCGCCTGCGTGCAGGCCGAGCCGGTCGCGTTCGATCGCGCGGCCACGATCGACAAGCTCGAAGGGCTTGCGGCCGAAGCTGCCGGCGCCGGCGCGCGGCTCGCGCTCTTTCCGGAGACCTTCATCCCCGTCTATCCGTCGAACCGCTGGGTTCGCTATCTCGCCGGGTGGGGCGGTCCCGAGGCCGGAGCCGCCCGTGAGGTCTTCGCGCGCCTGATGCAGCAGTCTGTGACGGTTCCCGGGCCCGATTCGGACCGCCTCGCCGAGATCGCGCGCGCGAACGACCTTTGGCTCGCGGTCGGAGTCAACGAGCTCGACGGCGGGACGATCTACAACTCGTTGCTCATCTACTCGCCGAAAGGAGAGCTGGCGCTCCACCACCGCAAGTTGATGCCCACCAACCACGAACGGTTGGTCTGGGGGTTGGGTGACGGCAGGGGGTTGGAGACGATCGCAACCGACGTCGGCAAGGTCGGCGGGCTGATCTGCTGGGAGAACCTGATGCCACTCGCGCGCTTCGCCCTCTATCAGGGTGGAGTCGAGGTGTATCTCGCGCCGACGGCCGACGACTCCGAGGATTGGCATGACTCGATGAAGCACATCGCCCGCGAGTCACGCGCGTTCGTTCTCAGCTGCTGCGTTTTTCAGCGAGCCTCCGGTTACCCGGCCGATGTGCCGCTCGCCGAGGGCGACGAGCTCGTGGGCAGCGGCGGCTCAGCCATTCTTGCGCCGGACGGGATTTACCTCGCGGAACCGCTGTGGAACGAAGAGGGCATTCTCTACGCCGATCTCGATCCACAGCGGCTCTACGAGTCACGCCAGCGTTTCGATCCGGCCGGGCATTACCACCGGCCGGATGTGTTGCGCTTCGAGACCGTTAGATCCGGGTTAGGCCGTAACGACCCTTAGGCCCAGGCCGTTGGTCGGGAACCCGCGCAGCTTGCGCTTGAGTGCATCGTTGATCATGTGCCGCCTTTCGTTCCGCAGTTGATACGCCGGGCTCAGCGTGGGTCGAAGTAGTCGCCGGCGCTATTCACGATCCGGCGTGACCGCACCCCCCTAACGGCGTAGCGCGCTCCGTCTCAGGACGCGCTCGTCGCCCTGGCGTCGCGTGACTCCGTCGGCGTCGAAACGCTCCAGCAGCAGTTGCGCGGTCTTGCGCGAAACGCCCAGCAGGTCCCGGAAGCGGGCAAGCGTGATGCGCCCGGCGGACTCGAGCTCTCCCACGAGAAGGCCGCAGGCCCGTTCATACGCAGCGGGCGAGACGGCGTATCCATCGCCGGCGCGCACGAGGCGGCCGTGCTGCTCGAGGAAGCGCGCCAGCGCTGCGTCTTCGACTTTCACCGGCTCGAGGCCGAGCTGTGCCTCGAGCTCGGCCGCCTCTCGCTCACGCGCGCCGAGCGAGCCGGCCACACCGGAGCGGTAGAGCTTCGCTCCGCGCCGCTCGAGACCGAGCCGAGGCACGACGGCCGCCGCCCACGCCTGTGTGGGAGCAGGCACGCCCGGATCGAGCGGGTCCGCGACGTCAAGACGCCGCTCGTACTCGGCACGAAGCTCTTCGAACCAATCGTCGGAGAAGGCCCAGCCGCCGTCCGCGTCCCGAACGGGCGCGTGAATCAGCACCTCGCCGCGGGCGCTGCGCTCGAATCGCTCCGGGTCTGCGTGGCGCGGAGGCGCTGCGTCGATGACGAGCCCTCCGCCGACCGTCGTTTCCGCGCGCAGCACGACGCGGTCGCCGCGCGCGGCCACGACAGGCGCTTCGAGCCGGAGCTGAGCGAAGCGGTCGACCCTCACGACGCGCGCGAGCATCGTTGCGGTGCCGTGGTGGATGAGCACGCGCGCCGGTATCGGGGCGAGCTCCTCGATTTCGACGTCGAGCCGGTAGCTGACGTCGTACGCATCCGGTTCGACGAGTGCGTCGCCACGGCCGAGCTCTCTCCGCTCGATGCCGGGAAGGGCAACCGCGACTCGCTGGCCCGCTTCTGCGACGTCTACTTCCCGGTCGTGGACCTGCACGCTGCGCACGCGCACTTCTCGGGCACCAGGATCTGCACGGAGCACGTTGCCGGGAGCGATCCTTCCCGACCAGAGAGTCCCCGTCGCGACCGTCCCGATCCCCCTCAGGGTGAAGACGCGATCGACGTAGAGCCGCGTCGGTGCGTGGGCGCGCGCTCCTTCGACGGAGGCACGCGCTAAAGCAGTGCGCAACTCGTCCAGCCCGCGGCCCGTTTTCGCGCTGACGGCGACGACTTCCGAGCCGGGCACGAGTTCGCGCGCTTCCTCGAGTGCGAGCTCGAGCACATCGGTCTCCACGGCATCCGACTTCGTGACGGCGATCACGCCGCGGTCGACCCCGAGCAACCTGAGGATCGCCAGGTGCTCGTGCGTCTGCGGCCGCGCGCCCTCGCCCGCGTCGATGACGAGCAGGAAGAGATCGATGCCCGTTGCTCCCGCGACCATGGTGCGGACGAAGCGCTCGTGTCCCGGGACGTCCACGAGCGAGAGCCGGCGGCCGTCCGGCAGGTCGAGCGGTGCGTAGCCCAGGTCGATCGAGATTCCGCGCGCCTGTTCTTCCGGCAACCGATCCGTGTCCTTGCCGGTCAACGCACGGACGAGCCACGTCTTGCCGTGGTCGATGTGTCCGGCTGTTCCGACTGTCAGCGGCATCTGGCTTGAATCAGCCCGTTCTCGATCTGCTCAATGCCGAAGCCTGCGTCGTCGAGAAGCGCGCGCCAATCAGACTCGGTTCGCTCCCGGCCGCGCTGAAGGACGAGCATCAGCAGGTCCAGCCACTTCACGCCGGCCGGGTCGTTGCCCGGGGGCACGACCGAATCGAGGACGAGCAACCGCGCCTCGTCCGGTGCCGCTCCATGAACGGTGCGCAAGATGGCCGCGGCGGGCTCGTCGTCCCAGTCGTGGAGGATCTTGGACAGGATGTAGGCATCGCCTTCGGGCACCTGCTCGAAAAAGCTCCCGGAGACGAAGGCGATTCGATCGCCGCTGATTGTCTGGTCGCGATCAGCCTCGGGGAGGTCGAAGACGATCCCGCGCAGCTCCGGCCGACGCTCTAGGAGGTCGCGCAGGAGCCGGCCGGTGCCGCCGCCGATGTCGACGACGGTCTCGTCCTCGCGCCACTCGAGCGCAGCGAGCTTGTCGGCACGTTCTGCCTGGCCACCCTCCATCGCCCTGTCGAAATTGGAGCGCTCCTCGGGGTTTGTGGCGAGCCAGGACCAGAAATCTTTCCCGTACGCCCGCGCAAAAGGCACGTCGGTTTGGCGCACGTCGAGTGCACCCATGGCGGAATAGGAAGCCTCACCCCAGAGGTGCGCGAACTCGGGCCAGCGGTCGGTGTTGCCACTGCGGAGCAGCTCCGAGGCTTCGGTGTTGCGGAAAACCCCGGGTTCGTCCTCCGCGAACACTCCGTCGCTCGCCAATGCCCGCAGGATGCGGTGGAGGATGTCGGCATCCGCGCCGTTCTCGTCCGAAAGCTCGGCCGCGGAGCGCGGACCATGAGCGAGAGCGTCGGCCACTCCGAGGTCCGCTGCGATGCAGAGTGCCTTCGTGCCGAACGCACCGCGGATGAGATTCCAGAGCCGTGCTTCGGGCGGGAGATCGCTCATCTCCGTGCCGCCTCGACGGCCGCCGCGACCTCGTCTGCCTCGCCATCCGTGAGGGTCCGGCAATCCAGCAGCGTTCGGCCGTCGCGCACGACTGCGATCACGGGTGGATCGCCCGCCCGCAGCCTTACGGCGAGCTCTTCCTCGACCGCACACGCAAAGCTCGGGAGCTCCGTCAACGGCAGCGATCCACCGCCGGCGCGCGCAACTGTCTCTTCGACTTCGCCGCCGACGAGCTTCGCCAGATGTGCCGCGCGCGCTCGGACCGCCTCCGGGGACTCGCGCAACATGCGGAGGACCGGAATCTCGTCGGGGGCGTCGATCGCCAGCGTCAGCGTGCCTTCGAGCGCCGCGAGCGTCAGCTTGTCGGCGCGCAACGCACGTTGCAGGGGGTGGCGGCGGAGCTTCTCCACGAGATCGGCGCGCCCAACGATGATGCCGGCCTGCGGTCCACCCAGCAGCTTGTCCCCGGAGAAGCACACGAGGTCGGCGCCCGCCGCGAGGCTCGCCCGTGCGGTCGGCTCGTCTCCGATGTCGACGAGTGCACCGGAGCCGAGATCGTCCACGAGCGGCAGGCCGTGACGACCGGCAACGTCCGCCAGTTCGCGCAGCGAAGGCTGCGCAGTAAAGCCGACCACACGGAAGTTCGACTGGTGCACACGCAACAGCACTGCGGTTTCCGGGCCGACCGCCGTCTCGTAGTCGCCCGTGCGCGTCCGGTTCGTCGTTCCGACCTCGCGCAGTCGCGCACCCGATCTCTCGAGCACGTCCGGAATACGGAAGCCGTCGCCGATCTCGATCAGTTCTCCCCGCGAGACCAGGACTTCGCGCCCCTCGGCGAGCGCGGCGAGCGCGAGCATGACCGCGGCGGCGTTGTTGTTCACGACGAGCGCGGCTTCCGCGCCGGTCAGGCGGCGCAGGATGTCGGTGACGTGGTCCTGCCTGGAGCCGCGACTGCCGGCGGTGACGTCGTACTCGAGGTTCGAGTAGCCGCGCGCGATCTCACGCACCCGGTCGAGCGCGGCCTCGGCGAGCGGCGCGCGACCTAGGTTCGTGTGCACGATCACGCCGGTGGCGTTGATGACCCGGCGTAGACGCGGGGCTCGAGCGGCGCTGAGCTCGGCCTGCAACTGGGCGGCGAGATCGCCCGGGTTGCCACCGGCCTGAATCAGTCCACGCGCACGCGCGACAACATTCCGCGCCGCCTCGACGGCGAGCGGATCGTCGCTCTGACGCGCCAGCTCGTCGACGGAGGGCAGATCCCGCAGCCTCATGGCCGAAGGCTACTGAGTACTAGAATGGGGCGATCACTGCGCGTCGGCCTTGACCGGCGCGGCCGGGGTCTCGGAAGAGCGCTGCTCGTGGCCATGGCGTACGCGTTCGACCGCCTCGTCGAGATCGTCGGTGACGAACAGAAGGTCGAGATCATTGGGAGAGATCATCCCGTCGGCGAGTAACTCGCCTTTGATCCAGCCCATCAGCTCCCCCCAGTAGTCAGTGTCGTACAGCACGACGGGGAAGTGGAACACCTTGCCTGTCTGGATCAGCGTCAGCGCCTCGAAGAGCTCGTCGACGGTTCCGAAGCCCCCGGGGAAGACCACAAAGCCCTCTGCGACTTTCACGAACATCGTCTTGCGCGCGTAGAAGTGGCGGAATGTCAGCGAGATGTCGAGGTAGGGGTTTGGCGCCTGCTCGTGTGGCAATTGGATGTTGAACCCGACCGAGAGCCCGCCGCCCTCCTTCGCGCCGCGATTGGCAGCCTCCATCACCCCCGGGCCGCCACCGGTCACGACTGCCCAGCCCAGCTCGGCGAAGCGGCGGCCCGCGGCGCGCGCCTCTTCGTAGACAGGGTTGCCTTCCCTGATGCGAGCGGAGCCGAAGATGGTCACCGCCGGTTGGACGATCTTGTCGACTGCCTCGAAGCCCTCGCGGAACTCCTGGGCAATGAGCGCAATGTCCTGCTCGAGGTCTTCGGTCTTCTCCTCGGCGGAGAGAATCCGCCTGTCTTCCATCAGAAGTTTCGAGGAACGTGCGTCGCGTGCATGCCGAGCACGAGCAGCATCGCGAGGCCGAAATAGAGCACACCGACGATAAGTCGCTGATGCGGCTTGACGCGGTAGTACTCCTGCATCTCCGGATGGTTACGCATCTTCCAGCGGCGCCAGAGCTCTGACGCCGAGAAGAGCAGGATGATGATCAGGATCGGGTTGGGCTTCCAGATCACGAGGCCGAGCAAGCCGAGGAAGCCGACCAGCCAGAGCGCCGGATGCAAGGCGGCCGTGATGCGCCCTCCGTCGAGCGGCACGACCGGGAGCAGGTTGAAGAGATTGATGAAGAAGCCGAGGAACGCCAGCGCCTTCAGCGAGTTCGAGTCGTAGGCGACGCCGGCGACATAGATTGCGAGTGCGCCGGCCGAGCCGAGCAGCGGGCCCGCAATCGCAAGCTTTGCCTCGCGCCAGGCGTTGTGCGGCATCTCCTTGAGCGTGATCAGCGCGCCCATGAACGGGATGAAGAGCGGTGCCGACACGGGCAGGCCCTGCCGCTTCGCCTCGAGCACGTGTCCCATCTCGTGCACGAACAGCAACACCACGAGCCCGATCCCGAACCACCAGCCGCCGATCCAGACGTAGACCGCGGCCGACACGAACATCGAGAACAGGAACTTGAACTTGAGCAGGACGAAGCCGAACTTCGCCAGGAACGCACCGATTGCGGCGATCGGCGCCCAGAGCTTCCGAAAGAGCCCGCGCCAATCCGTCCCGCGGGGGTGAATCGGCTCGTACTGGCGCCACTCCTGGGGGTATTGCTCCATGTCGGCCATTGTGCCTACCCGTATCGGTTGCACCGCGGCAACTCAGGAGCCCCGGCCAAACCACGACCATGAAACCCGGTCTGAGGGAGGTTGGCCCCGACACCAGCGTCGGGGCCAACCGCTCGCCTTGACTATCTTTCCCCGGTCCCGCCCTTGCAGAGACCAAGCGTGCCTGGCGCGCCCTTGGGATAGGGGTAGTACTTCCAAGAGTCCGCCGCGGTCTGAACCTGGGACACGTTCTGTCCAGATTCCGAGTCGAAGTCATTCAGCCCGCTGGCTGCGCAGGCCGAGTTCGCGTGGTCCAGGGCACCCGTTTTGTTGGGATTGCCACCCGGTTGTGCTGTGGCGCTGCCCGGAGGGCCCTTTACCTCACCAGCGAGAGCGGCACTGACACTCCCACCCGCGAAGACGGCTGCACACAGCGCAGCCGCGAGGATTGACCTCTTGTCCATCCCTTACCTCCCCATGTAAGTAGGCGCCCAGTCTGGGCGGCTGACGCCAAATTACTAGGGTCGCGCCGGCCCGGTATGTGCCGGGCGGCCCACGAACCGTTGACCTGTCCCAACGATGTACTCACGCAGCGACGCCGTTTGCGAGAGTTCGGCAACCGCGACGTTTGGCACACATGCAGATCCTCCGAACATCGCCGATCGGCCAACGACACAGGACCTTCGGGTATCGAGGAGGCGGCCCCCGTGCTGTGGACTTGTGGGGCCATGGAGAGAGACAACGTCCATACACCAGACGACCAACAGCCGGGCTTCGCCTACAGGCTCGGGGAGAGCATGCTCTTTTTCGCCGCTCTGTCCGGCCTCGGGCTAGTGGCGTGGAAGTTCGTCGTCCACGGACCCTGGTGGCTCTTTGCGGGCGTGGTCATCTTCATCCTCTGGTGGTTCGAGGGAGGACCTGGAAAGTGATCGTCGGGCCCATCGCGCACAGTTTCTCCCAAGTTTGAGCCGAGCTCATCGCGACTAGGTTTCCTTCGCGCGAACTGCCCATAGGACGGGCCCTCATACACAAGCGCGGGGTTAGCACTCGTCCCTACGAGCCGCGTCCGATCCACTCCTCGCCGCCCTCGTAGAACTCCTTCTTCCAGAGCGGCACCTGGCCTTTGAGCGTGTCGATTGCTTCCTTGCACGCAGCAAGTGCGTCCTGCCGGTGTGGCGCCGACACGGCGATGACGACGCTGGCCTCGCCGATGTCGACGCGGCCGGTGCGGTGGTGGATCGCGATCTCGCACAGGTCGTAGCGCCGTTTCAGTTCCTGGGCGATGTCGGCCATGACCTGTTCGGCCATTTCCTCGTAGGCCTCGTAGTCGAGGTGAAGGACGATCTGACCGCGCGACTGCACGCGGGTCGTGCCGGTGAAGGTCGCGATCGCCCCAGCCCGGTCCGATCGCACCTCTTCGACGACCGCGTCGAGCGACAGGGGCTCCGCGCTGAGCCGGAAGGCGCCGCCCGAAACGGGCGGGATCAGCGCCACTTCGTCGCCGTCCGCGAGCGGGCGATTCCGGTCGGCGTACTCCTTGTTCACCGCATAGAGCAGGCCTTCGGGCTCGTCGCCGAGCTCGAGCGCCGGCCAGATGTCGACGACTCGATCGACCCCTTCGAGCTCACGCTCGCTCCAGCCGGCGCGCTCCCTGAGACCCGCGAAAAGCTTGACGGCGACGCGCATGATGAGCAGCCTAATAGTGGATGCGCGCGTCCCCTCAGAGCAGCAGTGCCGGCAGAAAGCCTCCGCGGCCGATCGCTCCCGACGTTCCGAAGCCGAGCTGGAGACCCCCACGGCGTCCGTTGGGGCGGGTCGGCAAGTGGGTTGTCATGGCGATTCTCGCCGCGTTCGTCCTGAACTACTGGGTTGCGTCCCGTCAGCTCTCGGAGCCGCCACGCATTCACATCCCGTACAGCCCGCTCTTTTTGAACGAGGTTCGCCAGGGCAACGTCGACCGCATCACCTCCAAAGGGACATCGCTTCAAGGGCTGTTCAAGAGTCCCGTGCGCTATCCGCCAACCGGGAATGACTCTCGCAGCTCCGACCGATTCTCGACGCTCATTCCTACGTTCGCGGACACACCCGCACTCTCCAAGCTTCTCGAGGAGAACAACGTCGTCATCAACGCCGAGCCACTGCAAACCGCAGCTGCCTGGTGGGAGACCTTGCTGTTCGGCTTCGGCCCGACGCTCCTGCTCATCGGCCTCCTGGTGCTTCTGATGCGGCGGGGCGGACGATCGGCGCTCGGCTCCTTCGGCCGTTCGCGTGCACGCCGCTACGAGGCTTCGGCGGAGCGCGTGACCTTCGCCGACGTTGCCGGGATCGAAGAGGCGAAGGACGAGCTGACGGAGATCGTGGACTTTCTGAAGAACCCTGACCGCTATGGGCGGCTCGGCGGGCGGATCCCGCGCGGCGTGCTGCTCAGTGGGCCCCCCGGAACCGGCAAGACGCTGCTGGCACGTGCCGTCGCAGGCGAGGCGAACGTGCCGTTCTTCTCGATGTCCGCGTCCGAGTTCATCGAGGCGATCGTCGGCGTCGGCGCCTCACGTGTGCGCGATCTCTTCAAGAAGGCGAAGGACGCCTCGCCTGCGATCGTGTTCATCGACGAGCTCGACTCGATCGGCCGGTCGCGATCGGCAGGCCAGGTTGGAGGTGGCGGCGGCGACGAGCGCGAGCAGACGTTGAACCAGATCCTCACTGAGATGGACGGCTTCGACCCGTCCACCGACGTCATCGTGATCGCAGCGACGAACCGACCGGACATTCTCGACGCAGCGCTGCTTCGCCCTGGCCGCTTCGACCGGCGCGTTGCCGTGCAGCCTCCTGACCGCGCGGGCCGTCAACGGATCCTCGAAGTCCACACGCGCGGAGTCCCACTCGGGGACGACGTCGATCTCGAGCGTCTTGCAGCGAGCACGACGGGAATGGTCGGCGCCGACCTCGCGAATCTCGCGAATGAGGCGGCTCTGCTCGCGGCGCGACGCGGGCACGAGCTCGTGAACGCGGATGACTTCAACGACGCGTTCGAGCGGGTGCTACTCGGAGCGGAGCGAAATATCGTGCTGAGCCTTGCCGATCGCGAAAAGACCGCCTACCACGAAGCGGGGCACGCGATCGTCGGCATGATGAGCCCAGAAGCAGACCCGGTGAGGAAGGTCTCGATCATCCCCCGCGGCATATCGCTCGGTGTCACGCTCTCTTCGCCGGAAGAAGATCGGCACGGCTACGACGAGGACTACCTGCTCACACTGATCAAGGTCGCTCTCGGCGGACGCGCCGCCGAAGATCTCGTGTACGGGAAGCTGACCACAGGCGCCGAGTCGGACCTCCAACAGCTCACCGGCATCGCGAGACAAATGGTCGGTCGCTGGGGGATGAGCCCGGTGGTGGGACCGGTCTCGGTCATGGCGATGGATAGCCGTGGAACGTTCCTGCCCGGCGCGGCTGCACCGTCGGAGCAGACCCAGCAACTGGTCGATCAGGAAGTGCGGCGCATCGTCGACGAAGCCTACGAAGATGTCCTGGGGCTGCTGCGCGAGCATCGCTCCAAACTGGACGATCTCGCATTGGCGCTGCTCGATCGCGAGACCCTCGACGGCCCCGACGCTTACGCGGTTGCCGGTATCGAGCGGGTTGTCACGGACGAGGATCTGCGCGACACCGCTCCCGCACCAGCCTGAAAAAAGGGCGCCCGCGAGGGGAGGGTGCTACCTTGTCGGGGCAATCAGGACGAGTACCGGTAGTGCTTTGCAGCCTTCCTCTACTTGTTCGACGTCAAGAATCAAGGGAGGAAATTACGTGGCAACCGGTACCGTCAAGTGGTTCAACGATGCCAAGGGGTACGGCTTCATCGCCCCCGAAGACGGCGGCAAGGATCTCTTCGTGCATCACTCGAACATCGGCGGCGACGGCTTCAAGTCTCTGACCGAGGGTGCCAAGGTCGAATACGAGTCGCGCGAGGGCCAGAAGGGTCCCGAGGCGATCAACGTCGTTCCTCAGTAGATTGGACACGTAGTCGCCGAGAAGGAACAGAAGATTGAGCTCGACGGCGAGGTCGTCGAGGCTTTGCGGAACGGTTATTTCCGGATCGCACTCGACGGTGGCCACGAGACGCTCGGATATACGGCCGGGAAGATGCGGCGGTACCGCATCCGTATCTTCCCCGGCGACCGGGTGAAGATCGAGCTTTCGCCGTACGACCTCAACCGCGGCCGGATCGTCTACCGCTACAAGTAGGTCGCCCGGCCCGCCCGCGTACGATTCGGGTGTGGCGACCACGGGCGATGAGCGGCACACCGACTCGGACATCGAGGTCAAGCCTGTCTACACCGCCGAGGACGCGCCCGAGGAGCTAGAGCTTCCGGGCGAGTTCCCGTTCACACGCGGCCCATACGCGGACATGTACCGGGGACGTCCGTGGACAATCCGGCAGTACGCGGGGTTCGCATCCGCAGAGGAGACGAACCAGCGTTTCCGTTATCTCCTGGAGCACGGTCAGACGGGGCTCTCGGTTGCGTTCGACCTGCCGACGCAGCTCGGCTACGACTCCGACGATCCACGCGCGGCGGGTGAGGTCGGACGCACGGGGGTCGCGATCGACTCGATCGCCGACATGGAGTTGCTCTTCGATCAGATTCCGCTCGCAGGGGTCTCCACGTCGATGACGATCAACGCGCCCGCCTCGTTGCTTCTGCTGCTCTACGAGCTCGTCGCGGAAGAGCAGGGAGTCCGCGGCGACCAGCTGCGTGGGACGGTGCAGAACGACATCCTCAAGGAGTACATCGCGCGCGGCAACTACATCTTCCCGCCGCGTCCTTCGATGCGCCTGACGACGGACTTGTTCGCGTACACGGCCGACCGAATCCCGAAGTGGAACCCGATCTCGATCTCGGGATACCACATCCGCGAAGCGGGCTCGACCGCGGTGCAGGAGCTCGCGTTCACGCTCGCGAACGGGATCGCGTACGCGGAGGCCGCGGTCGCTGCGGGGCTTTCGCCGGACGAGCTCGGCGAACGACTGTCTTTCTTCTTCAACGCGCACAACCACTTCTTCCAGGAAGTGGCGAAGTTCCGTGCCGCGCGTCGCCTGTGGGCGCGCATCATGCAAGAGCGCTTCGGCGCGACGAATCCGAAGGCGCAGGCTCTTCGGTTCCATGCTCAGACGGGCGGTTCGACGCTGACGGCACAGCAGCCGGAGAACAACATCGTGCGCGTCGCGATCCAGGCGCTGTCTGCGGTGGCCGGCGGCGCCCAGTCGATCCACACGAACGGCTACGACGAAGCGTTGGCGCTGCCGTCCGAGCGCAGCGCACGCATCGCGCTGCGGACGCAGCAGCTGCTGGCCCACGAGGCCGGCGGCACCGACACCGCCGATCCGTTCGGCGGCTCGTACTTCATCGAAGCGCTCACGGACGAGCTCGAGGCGAAGGCCTGGGAGCTGATCCAACAGATCGACGAGCTCGGCGGCGCTGTCGCCGCGGTCGAGCAGGGCTTCGTGCAAGGCGAGATCGAGCAGGCGGCATTCCGCTGGCAGCAAGAGGTCGAGTCCGGCGAGCGGGTGATCGTCGGCGTCAACAGCTTCACCTCGGGCGAGGAAGAGCCGATCGAGCTGCACCGGCTGGATCCTGCTGCGGAGAAACGACAACTCGAGCGCACGGCGCGCGTGCGGGTGGACCGAAACGCCGACGAGGCCGAACGCACAATCGAGGCGGTGCGGGAGACCGCGCGCGGCGAAGGGAATCTCATGGTGCCGATGCGTGAGGCGCTGCGCGCACGCGCGACCGTCGGCGAGATCTCGAATGCGCTTCGGGATGAGTTCGGCATGTACGACGCGCAGCGGTCGTGAGCGTCGCTCGCCTTCGGCTCGTTCCCGTGAGGGAAACCATGTTTCCCTCACGAGCTCCCTTCTTTAGGGATCGCCTCAGCCCCCGCGCCGCTGAGATCGCCGCGTGGGCCGAGGAGAACAAGAGGGGAAACCGCACGGTTTCCCCCGATGCCCCTTCCCCCGCTCATAGGCCACAGGGTGGCCTATGAGCAGCCGCGGCCTCGCCGAGCTCGTCCTGATCGTCGAGAACGTTCTCGCCTCGGCTCGCTTCTACGAGGACGTCGTCGGGCTGACGCTCGAGCACGAGACGTCAGACGAATGGGCGTGGTTCTGGGCCGGCAAGGAGGGCGTGCCACAGCGCGTCGCCCTGCATCGCGGCCCGCTGCTGTTCGAAGAGCATTCGCCGTATCCCGAGGGAGAGCGCTTCGGCCGTGTGCACTTCGCGTTCGATGTCGCGCATGACGAGCTCGACGCCGCCGTCGAGCGAGTTCGCAGCGCGGGGGTCGAGGTGCACGGGCCGATCGAGCTCGAGTGGATGAACGCGCAGTCGTATTACTTCTACGACCCTGACGGCAACCTGCTCGAGTTCTGGTCGCCTGAGTCTCCCTGAAAGACGAGAGCCGCCGAAGCGCGGCTCTCGGAAACTCCCACGTTCGCCTGCATGCCGTCGGCCGTAAGTAGTGTCCGCGGTGTGCTCGATCCCGATGTCGCTGCCCTGCTCGGGGCCTATGACACGCAGTTGCGTGCGCATGTACCCGACCGGCTTCCTGAGGGCCTGCGTGTCGAGCGTGACGGTCCGTTGCTGCGCTTCGTCGGCGAACACCGCGGATTCGTCGGCTATCGCGACCTCGGTGGACTCGACGGTCCCGAACTTGACGAACTGATTGCACGACAGGTGGGGATATTCGGGGCGCGCACCGAGCCCTTCGAGTGGAAGCTCCACGCGCACGATCGGCCGGCCGACCTCGCGGAGCGGCTGCGAGCAGCCGGCTTTGTCCCAGAGGACGAGGAGACCGTGGTAATCGCTCCGGTGGCCGCCGTCGCTGTCGAGGCGAACGTGCCCGACGGCGTGACGCTGCGCGAGGTGCACGAGCGCGCTGATTTGGACCGGATCGCGGGGATGCAGGAGGCGATCTGGAAAGACGGTTCAGGCTGGCTGGCCGACAGCCTCTAGCGTGAGCACGCCGTTGACCATCAGGGGCTGACGATCGTCGTCGCCGAGGCCGGCGACGTCGTCGTATGCGCGGGCTGGGTCCGATTCCCTCGCGGGACGGAGTTCGCGACGCTCTGGGGCGGCAGCACGCTCCCGGGATGGCGCGGTCGCGGCATCTACCGGGCGCTCGTCAGTCATCGCGCGAAGGTCGCCGCGCAGCGCGGGCTCCGCTATTTGCAGGTGGACGCCTCCGACGAGAGTCGCCCGATTCTCGAGCGGCTAGGTTTTGTCGCGGTGACGACGACGACGCCGTTCGTCTGGTCGCCGCCGGTCGTCGCCTGACGATGGCACGACTGGAGATCGTTCCCTTCTCGGACGAGCACGTGGAGGATGCCGGCCGGCTGCTCGCCGCCCGGCATGCGCGCCAGCGCGAGGTCGAGCCGCTCCTGCCCGAGCGGTTCGAGGTGCCGGCCGCGGCGGGCGAGGAGGTCGCGGCGGGGTGGCGCGCCGAGGGCGTGTCGGGCGCCGCGGCTTTCCGCAACGGCCGGCTCGTCGGCTACCTCATCGGGGCGCCGCGTGACGTCGGGGTATGGGGGGAGAACGTCTGGATCGAGCTGGCCGGTCATGCGGTCGAGGAGGCGGAGGATGTCCGCGATCTGTACGCGGCTGCGGCCACCGGGTGGTTCGAGGAGGGACGCCGGCGCCACTACACGCTCGTGCCGGCGACCGACGCGGAACTCGTGGACGCGTGGTTTCGCCTCGGCTTCGGTCATCAGCAGGCGCTTGCACTTCGTCAGGTTCCTGCGCACGTAGATTTTCGCGTCCCCGACGGCTTCGAGATCCGCGAGCCTTGCGACGAAGACATCGAGGCATTGCTCGCGGTCGACATCTCCTTGCCGGCGCACCAGCGAAGATCGCCCGTCTTCTCCGAGCAGCCGCTGCCGACAGATGATGCACTGCGCCTGGAGTGGCGTTCGACGCTCGCCGGCGGACAGGAGAGGCTGTTGATCGGCTGCCTCGACGGCCGCCCGGTCGCGTGCTGGTCTGTTTGCGCCGCCGAGCTCTCCCACCATTACCGCGGCCTGGCGCAACCCGAACGCGCGTGCTACCTCGCCTTCGCGGCGACGCTACCGGAGATCCGGGGCTCCGGGATCGGCGTCGCGCTCACGAACGCGTCGCTCGCTGCCGCGGCCGAGCACGGCTATGCCACGATGGTCACTGATTGGCGCATGACGAACCTACTGGCCTCGCGGTTCTGGCCGATGCGCGGCTTTCGCACGGTCTTCTTCCGGATGTACCGATCGATTCCCTAGCTGCCTTGCTTCCCCGCCTGACTCCTGAGGGGCAGTTCTTACGAAGCGCCGAGCCGGACTCCGTCCTCGAGGCCCTCGCGAAGGATGTCCAGCCAGACAGCGGCATTGCGGTCGTACTCGTCCCTCGCGACCTGGGGTGCCTGCGCGAGGAAGCGCTCCCAGCTCACGGCACGGCAGAGCGTCCCGAGCAGATAGCCGTCGGCGAAGATCCTGCGCAGCTCGCCGAGCGGCGCGAAGCGCGTCCAGGACTCCAGGTAGACGTCGCGCAGGCGCAGGACCTCCGGGCCGCTGGGCTCGAGCCCGCGACGGTAGGCAATGTCGCGGAGCGTGTTGGTCAGGCCTGCGAACGGGTGGGAGATCGCCGCCTCGCCCCAGTCGAGGATGCGGGCGTGCGCCGAGCGGACGAAGACGTTGCCTTCGTGCACCTCCTCGTGGATGACGGTCATGGGGACGGGGCCTGAGAGGGCCTCGGCGACCCGCTCGAGCGCCGGCCGCAACGATTCGAGCCGTGCTCGCGCGACGGGCACCTGCTCGAGGCCCCGGACCTCCTCGACCAGTCGCGGGTAGTCGGCCAGGAGCGCCTGGGGGCGTTTGTCCGGCGCGCCGAGCGCCAAGAGCTCGTCGACGTCGTCGACGAGGGCGAGCTGGAGCTCGGCGTAGCGCGGCAGGATCGCTTCCCAAGGTGGTGCGGCAGCCGTGTCGGCCTCGAGCAGCGAGCGTAGCTGGGGCCCGGCGTCGTCGGTCAGTAGCCAACTTCCCTCCCAGGCCAACACCTCGGGGCCGACGTCGGGGCGGCGGCCGGAGACGACTGCGGTCAATGCCGGCTCGAAGGCCATCGTGGGCGCCGGCTCCTTGAACCAGGCTCTGCCCTGGTCGGTGTCGATCCGCGCCACGGCCGCCCAGGGGCGGGTGCGCTCGAGTGTGAGCTCGCCGCGCGGCTCGATGTTGAGACGGGCGAGCTGGGCCACGGTCCAGGCGGCCGCGCGTCCAAGCCAGCCAGGCTCGTCCCAAGGGAGCGCGCTCGAGGTTGTCATCGACAGCTAGATGGGCCCTTTGCCTCAGGAACCTAGGCAGGGATGCCATTCGTTTGCGGCCCGCGGAGCCGCGCCTCTCGCTCGACGCGTCACGCGGCCAGGGAGTATAGGGACGGATGAGGATCCTGCTCGTTTCACAGATGTACCCGGGCCTGACCGACCCAGACCTCGGCGTGTTCGTACGCGTCCTAGAAGCGCAGCTCGTCACGCGTGGACACCAGGTCGAGCGCGCGGTCCTCGACCGGCGCGGCGGCAGCAAACTGAAGTACCTAAGGCTCGCGCGTGCAACGTCCGCAGCGGCGCGGCGGTTCGAGCCGGACGTCGTCTACGCACACTTCCTCGTCCCGACCGGGCTGATCGGCGCACTGGCCGGCCGCGCGCCGCTGGTCGTGACCGCACATGGGCGCGACGTCCGCAACGTCGGCTGGCTGCCGGGCATCCGGGCGGCGACACGCTTCGTCGCGAGCCGGGCAGCGTCGATCATCGCCGTCTCCGATTACCTGCGTCGCGAGCTGGAGGCGAAGGTGCCTGAGGCACGCGGCAAGACGGAGGTGGTCGACTCGGGCGTCGACCTCGAACGCTTCACCGTGCAGCCCAGGCCCGAAGGCCCGCCGCGTTATTTGTGTATCGGCTCCCTGATCCAGCGAAAGAACGTGGCTCGGCTCGCAAGCGCCTTCGAGAGGCTCGGCGAAGGCACCCTGACGTTCGTCGGCGACGGGCCGCTGCGCGAGCAGCTCGAGGGCAGGCCGGGGATCGAGCTCATGGGTACGCTCGAGTACGACCGGATCCCTGCGCAGATCGCGGCAGCGCGCGTCGTCTGCCAGCCGAGCCTGATCGAGCCCTTCGGACAGGCCGTGCTCGAAGCGATGGCCTCCGGGCGATCGGTCGTTGCGACGAGGATCGGCGGGCCGCCCGAGTTCGTCCCTCCGGATGCAGGCGTGCTCGTCGATCCGGTTGACGAAGACGCGCTTGTCGAGGCGCTGCGAAGTGCTGCCGCATTGCCCTGTCCGAATCCAGCCGCCCGCGCGGCGGCCGAAGAGCACGACGTCAAGCGTCAGGCGGAGAAGGTGGAGGCGATTCTGGAGCGAGCCGCTCGAGGTCCGCAAGCCTGATCTCCACGAGCGGGCGGATCGCCTGCTCGAGGCCTGCCTCGCGCGCGGCTTCGAGCGCCTGTTCGTAGCTCTGGCGCACCTTGGCCGGGTCGACCCCCTGCTTGAGCCGGTTGTCTCCGGTGACGAGGAGCTTCTGAATCCGCTCCCGAGCCTCGTCCCCCTTCACAAATCGACCGTAACAGTTCACATTGGGGGTGGAACCGCGTCATGGAGGCTGCCGTCAACGTGCCGGAAGGGATCTGCGTCCTGATCGCGGACGACCATCGTCTGTTCGGACAGGCCCTCGAGGCGATCCTTGCGACGGACGACCGGCTCGAGGTCGTAGGCCACGCCGGGGACGGGTCGGAGGCGGTGCAACTCGCGCTTTCGGTCGACCCGGACGTGATCCTCATGGACATCGCCATGCCGATCATGGACGGCTTTCAAGCAACGAAGCAGATCCGTAAACAGCGGCCCCAGGCGTGCATCCTGATGCTCACGGGGTCGAACTCGCGCATCGACGTCGACCGTGCCCGGGAGGCCGGAGCGGCCGGCTACGTGACCAAGGATCGCATCGCCGCCGAGTTGATCGACGCGATTCTCGAAGTCGCGTCGTAACACCGCTGCTACCCTGCCCTCGCGATGGTTCAGGCGCTTGCCGTCATCCAGGTACTGCTCTCGATGGGTCTTATCGCCCTGATCCTGATGCACTCCGGCCGGGACGCGGGCCTCGGCGGGATGGGCTTCACGCCCGCCTCACAGGGCGGTACGCACATCGTCGAGCGCAACCTCACGAGGCTCACCGTCGTCATCGGCACCCTCTTCGTCACGAACTCCGTCCTGCTGTTTCACGCGCTGGCTTAGCTGCGCTCTGCGCGGCCGTCGCGCTGATTGCGGCGGGGTGTAGCTCGATTCACGCACCGCGGGTACGGCCGCTGGTTGCAGCCGGACCGCCCGATGTCGTGCGGATCGCGCTGACCGACTTTCGCTGGCCGCTCGATCCCGCACTCGCGCGTGGGCGCGACGAGACGACGCTTGCTCGTGCGATCTACTCGACCCCGCTTCGAACCGACCCCGCCACGGGCACGGTGGTTCCGGGGCTCTGCACGGCATGGAAGGCGTCTCGCGACTTCCGGCGCTGGGTCTTCACTTGCAACCGCTCAGCGCCGTCGATTGCCGCCGCCCTCCGCCGTCTGGTGCACCTGCGTGACGCGCCGGCGCGCTGGCTCTTCGCGCAGACCGAGACGATCTCGGCCGATGCGACGACTCTGACGATCCGGCTGCGCTCTTCCTGGCGCCGGTTTCCCTACGCGCTGACCGTCGTCGGAGCCGCCCCGCGCTTCATCGAAGGACCGTTCAAGCTCGTCAACGGAACGAAGCGGCTCGTCGTCGCGCGGCACGAGGGATTGACGTTGCAGTTCCGCCGCCTCGGTGCGCGCGCGGCCGCGCGGGAGTTCAGGCAAGGGAAGCTAGACGAGGCGCCGGTGCCGCTGGGCGACATAGTCGCGACGAAGGCAGATGTGCAACTGGGGAGCGCGGTCCGAGCGCGCACCCTGCTTGGCCTCGATCTCGTCGGGTTCGGCCCGATCGGCTACAGGCTTCTGCGCGCCTACCGCGATACCGCGGACCGGGGCGACTACGAGGAATTGATCTCCGGGCTCTCCGGCTCGAGCGCGTACGGCTTTCTTGGTGGAGAGAAGGCGGACCCGGCGCGGTTTCGCCGCGCGCTCGACGCTATTCCGTCGCTGCCGCGCCGCGCGATTAGGATCTATGTTCCGCCCCTACCGGCGCTTCGGGCCGGGGCGCGACTCCTGTACGCGCAGTGGCGGGACGTCGGCCTGGGACCTCAGCTCTCCGCCGGGCCACTGCTCCCCGCGCATGCAAGCTTGCAGCGGGTGCTTGCCGTCTATCCGCAGGAGGAAGCGATTCCCGCGGAGCTCGTTTTGCGCAACGCGTTGAAACCGCGCGACGCGCTCCTTCGCGCACTCGGCGCGATACAGCAACGTCATGACCTCGAGCGTGTCGACCAAGGGCTGTGGGCTTCGGCGCGTGCCATCCCGATCGCGTGGGTGGTCGACGCTCGCCTCGTTTCCCCGCGACTGGAGGGCTGGCGCGAGGACGTGCTCGGGAACGTCGATTACGCGGTGGTCAGATCCCGGGCTTCGAGCCGACGCCCGTGACGGTGAAGCGCTCCGACGCGACGGCGGGCGTCATGACCCCGTACGGGTAACGCTCGCCGTAGAAGTTCTGCGAGTTCACGAGCGCGACCTCGTTCGTGAGCCCCAAGACGTCGCACAGTAAGTCCGGGACTGCAATCGTGAAGCGCAGGTTGACGAGCGGCTCTGCGATCTTGCCGTCGCGGATGCGGAAAGTCCCGTCGCGCGTCATGCCGGTGATGATCCCCTCGCGCGGATGCACGATACCGAGATAGTGCAGGCGTGTGATGTAGAGGCCGTCGCCGACCAGTTCGACGAGCTCCTCGACCGATTTGGCGTCGCCGGGCAACACGCAGAGCGCCGAAGGGAGCGGGCCCCAGTCGCGCAATTCGGCAGGCGGCGCGTGTCCGGTCGACTCGGCACCGTCGCCGGCCTGTGCGGCCGTCGCCCGGTCCCAGACGACGCGACGCGCGACGCCTGCTTCCACGAGCTGCACGCGGCCCTTGGGTGTGCCCTCGAAGTCGAACGCCTTCGGCAGTCCACGCGCATCGAGTGCATCGTCCACAATCGAGATCTTCTCGTCGAAGACCTTCTGACCAAGTCGGTCGGTGAAGTAGCTGCGCTTGTCGAGCACTCCAAGCGCGCCGAACGAGTCGTGCGAGAAAGAGTCGAGCAAATCGGCGATCGCGTACGGCTCGAGCACCACGCGGTACACGCCGGGATCGATTTCCGCGGCATCTCTGGTTCGCTGCGCTTTCTCCGCGGCCTCCCGCGCGACGGCGGCCGGATCGATGCCGCTTGCGCGCCACGCAGTCTGCTCGGCGTAGCCCGAGCCGTTTTCGTCCGCTGCGACAACGAGCGCGGTGGCGTCCGTCATGCGCTGGTGGACGGATAGTCCCGTCGAGGAGACAACCGCGAGCTCGGAGACGGCGCTCGTGAAGAAGCCGTAGACCGGGACGTCCCCGCCCGCGTCGATCGACGCTGCTGCCAGGCGAGCCTGGTCGCCCGGCCCGAGCGCTGCGGTCTCGTCGTCGTACCCCTCGACGGCGGGCGGGTGCGCAGGCGGGGCGAGCCCGGGAAAGGATTCGTCAGCCGGCGAGCTCTCCGCGGCGTCCGCTGCGCGGCGAGCCACCTCTGCGAGCCCAGGCGCGTCGATCTTGTTCGTCGTCGCGATGCCGACACGCTTGCCATGAACGACGCGCAGCGTGACGCACGCGTTCTCGATCAACGTCGGCTGGTGCACCTCAGATCCGGCGAAGCGCGCGAGACCGGAGTGCTCGACGTGTGCGACGGCTTCCGCTTCGCCGCCGGCCGCATCGAGCGCCGCTTTCGCCACGTCGAGCGCGTTCACGACGGGACGCCGACCTGCACATTCCGGAAGCGCGCGGGAGCGGCGCCGTGCGAGACGTGCGCGCTCTGACCAGGCTGACCTTTGCCGCAGTTCGTCATTCCATACAGCCGCCACGAGTCGCGTCCGGCAACGGCGTCGAGCGAGCTCCAGAACTGCGGCGTGATTCCGGTGTACGTCGCGTCGCGCAACATGCGCCCGAGCTTGCCGCCTTTGATCTCCCAGGCGATCTGCGTGCCGAACTGGAAGTTGAGCCGCTTGTCGTCGATCGACCAGCTGCGATTCGTTTCCATGTACACGCCGTCGCCGACGTCCGCGAGCAGGTCGTCGAGCGTTCCCTCGCCCGGCTCCAGATGGAGGTTCGTCATCCGCACGAGTGGCATCCGGTTCCATCCATCCGCGCGCATCGAGCCGCCGGCGCCGGCGCCGATGTGTGCCGCCGTCTCGCGTGAGGTGAGGAAGCCCGTCAGCAGGCCGGCTTCGACGATCGGCGTGCGCTCGGCCGGGACGCCTTCGTCGTCGAATGCGAAGCTGCCGAGCCCGCCACCTGTCGTCGGGTCTGCAGTGATGTTCATCAGCTCTGATCCGTAGCGCATCGACCCGAGGTCGCCCGGCTTGAGGAAGCTCGTGCCTGCGTACGAGGCCTCCGTGCCGTAGACGCGGTCGAGCTCGGTGGGATGGCCGACCGACTCGTGGACCTGCAACGCAACCTGGTCCCCGTCCAGAACGACGGTCATCACGCCGCTCGGGCACTCGTCGGCGCGCAGGAGCGCGGCCGCCTGCTCGGCGACGCGTGGCGCTTCCCCCGAGAGGTCCAGCCCGTCGACGTACTCCCAGCCGCTCTGGCAGCTCGAACCGACGTGCGCACTCGGATAGCTCCGCATCTGGAAGACACCGTCACGAACTGCGGCGCACTCGATGCCGGCCCCGCACTCGATCAGCTCCTGTTCGACCTCCGTCCCTTCCGAGGTGAGCAGGAGCTTGTGCTCGCGCTGCGCGCGCACCATCGTCTGGCGGACGAGGATGTCCGGGCCGGCCATCGCTTCGTCAGCCTCAAGGCACTGCGCCACCTTGTCCTCGAGCGGAACCTCGAACGGATCTCGTTCGACCGGCGTGCGGTGTGTGCCGCTCGCCGGCGCCACTGGAGCGAGTTGTCGCGAGTGCTTTGCCGGGGAGGCGCTCGCGAAGGTGCAGGCTCGGAGGGCGGCGTCGCGGGCGCCGTCCGCGGAGAGCCGGCGGTCACAAGCGAACCCCCAGGCGCCGTTGAGAAGAACCCGCACGCCGATGCCCTCGCTCTCGGAGTCGGAGATCCGCTCGACGCGCCCGCTCTTCGTCGCCACGAACTGGTTTCTCTTCATCACGACGCGTGCGTCTGCGTACTCGGCCCCAGCCCCGGTCGCCGCGTCGACCGCAGCTGCACATAGCTCTCGCACGCTTAACGGCCCAAAGTCCGCTCGCTGCGCTCCCATGATGACTTTGTGCCGCGATCCTCGATCCGGGCATTGGTGAGCGGGGCCGGGCGAAGCCCGTCCCCGCGGCGAAGAGTCTCATGCACGCGCGGAAGCCTAAACAGAGTCCCGGGAGTTGCCCGACGGGGCTTTCTAGACGAGGCGAAATTAGTCGATCCGGGCCAGAGGATTTGCCAGCCTCCCGCTACACTGGCGTCCCCCTCGAGCGCTGGTGGCGGAATTGGTAGACGCGCTAGGTTGAGGGCCTAGTGGCCTTAAAAGGCCGTGGAGGTTCAAGTCCTCTCCAGCGCATTTCGCAGCGAGACCGGGCTTTGCCCGGTCTCGCCGGTTCAGGCCAGCCTCCGAAGGGACATCTCAATCGAAGTCATCATGGCCGCGCGACGCGCGGCCGGACTTTGATTGACACCGTCCGGAGGAGTCTCTATTCTGGTCACGAACACACGTTCGATCGGCTAACTAACCCCTGGAGGCGGAGATGCTGACGGGACGACAGCAGGAGATCTGGGACTTCCTCGTCGACTACGTCGACGCACATGGCTACCCGCCCACCGTGCGGGAGATCGGCGGGGCAGTTGGGCTTGCCTCGCCTTCGACGGTGCACGCGCACCTCGCCAACCTCGAGCGCGCCGGATTGCTCAAGCGCGACCCGACCAAACCCCGAGCCCTCGAGCTCGTCGGTCGCGAGCGCAACGAAACGCCTGCGGGGACCCTCGAGAAGCTGCCGCTCGTCGGGCAGATCGCGGCCGGCGGGCCGCTCCTTGCCGAGCAGAACGTCGAGGATCACGTGGCCGTGCCCGAGACGCTGCGCGGTGACTTCGTCTTGCGGGTGAAGGGCGACTCGATGATCAACGCGGGCATCCTCGACGGCGACCTCGTGGTCGTGCAACGGGCGCAGGAAGCGCGCAACGGCGAGATCGTCGTGGCCCTCGCCGGCGACGACGAGTCTGCCGACGAGGCCACCGTCAAGCGCTTCTTCCGCGAGAACGGGCGCGTCCGGCTCCAGCCCGAGAACGACGCCCTCGAGCCGATCTATGCGCCACACGTCCAGATCCTCGGCCGGGTCACCGGGGTGTTCCGTTCGCTTTGAGCTCGGTCGCGCCTCTCCATCGGACTCTCGAGCAGGAGCTCCAGGCGCTGCTGCGCGGCGCCAGCTTGGAGTGCCTCGTCTGCGGCGAGTTCGTGCTGCATGCGGGCGGGATGGTCACCTGCCCGGAGTGCAATTCGAGCCTGCGCGCGGAGCTCGGAGCGGAAGAGACCCAGCTACAATTCGACACGCAGGCCGGGTGACCGCGGGCTTTACGGCTCGAGGAAAGTCCGGACACCGAAGGGCAGGACGCTGGGGCGACCCAGGCGGCGAAAGCCGACGGAAAGTGGCACAGAAAGGAGACCGCCTGCAGCGATTCTCCGGAGACGCTGAAGGTAAGGGTGAAAAGGTGGGGTAAGAGCCCACCAGCGTCGTGGCGACACGGCGGCTAGCCAAACCCCGTCCGGTGCAAGGCAAACAGGTCCCGCCATCAGGCGGCCCGCCGAGGGACCGGGTTGCTGCATAGAGGGATGGTCACCACAAACAGAATCCGGCTTACAGGCCTGCTACAGAAAAAGCCCTGGTAACGGGGCTTTTTCTATGATCCCGATTCGCCGGCGACTCGTCAGGCTCGATCCGCGGCGGGCTGACTGCGGTCTCCGTGGAACCGCTCGGCGCGGTCGCCCGGCGTGGCCCCGGAGGCCGTGCCGGCTACGAGCCGCTCCGCAGCGCGGAGCGTAACAGGCGGATCCTGAGGCAGGGCAGGAACGGTCATCGACCGGCAATGACCGCGACGAGGACGAGCAATATCGCGATTCCGAGCAAGCCCATCGCCCAGCGGATGAGGACGTACTTGCGGCGGACGATCCGCGCGACGGCGACGAGCTGAGTGATCGTCCTCTCCGCCGCGTCCGTATGGGCAAGTGCCGCCTTCACCTTGTCGACTGTGCCAAGCAGCGCGATCTCGTCGAAGTAAGTGGCGGATGGACCGGGTAGGCGATGGCGGATCCGAGGCCAAACAGCGAGGCAGAGCGCGAGCGATCCCGCGGCGGCAAACATGAGGCCGACCCACCAAACGATCCGGTACGCGTGGTCGAGTCGGTCGGGTGACCAGTCCCCGGCGAGGAGCGCTGCGGCGATGACACCGATTGCGATGCCGAGCGCTGCGAGCAGCATCGAGGCTTTCCCGTCTGCCCGGGCGAGCTCCTCGCGGCTCTCGCTCAGCAGCTCACGAGGGTCGACGGACCTCACCGGCGCAGTCATCCACTCCTCCTCAGGCGGCGATCGCCTTCGTCACCTCGTCTCGCTTTGTCTTGCCGTCCAGGATCGCCTGGCAGAACTCGTCGCCGCAGTTCTCGCACCAGGCAGTCCTCAGGAGCTTGCAGTCGACGTTGCCCTCGCCGAGGGTCTCGACATGGGTGTCGCTCCAGAGATAGCTGATGCTGCCGGCCGGCTCGCCACCGACGCAGCCGCAGGAATGGGTGACGTAGTCGTTCTCGGCGAACTGGATGAACACTTTGCTTGTCGCGATCAGCTCGTGCGCGTCGGCCTTCTGCGCGCACTTCGTCGCCCAGTTGACGGCCTTGCCGGCCCATACCGGCTCGTTCGTCTTGCGCGTCCCAACACGCTTGACCGTGAGCGTGCTCGCGGCCAGTCCGACCTTGAGGCCTGTCTTCGGGAAGCGGTCGCTCATCGTCTCCTCGATCGCCGGCACGAGGTCGCGGGAGCTGAAAGTCTTGAGCGTGATACCGGCGCAGAGGGCGCGCTCGTGAGCGCGCTCGCCATGGAACAGCGCAAAGAAGCCATCGCCCTGAATGTCGACGAACTGTGGCTCGAACTGGTTCAGAAGCTTGACGCCGCAGCCGGTGACGGCTTCGTAGAGGCGAGCGCTTGTGTTCGCGTGCTTGCCCTTGTAATCGAGCGCCGTCGATCCCTTCAGATCGACAACGACCGCGACCACGTCCTCGATCTTCATCCACTTGCGCGCGTCGACGTACATCTCCTCCGGCTCCGGGAACGTCTCCGGCTCGACGATCTCGACCGGCGTCGTCAGCTCTTCCCTCGCGCGCTCGCCGGCCTCTGCCAGCGACTCGTTGACCTTCACGACCTACACCTCCCCACCTCGTCAGCTTCCGTAGCAAGGGTGAGGAGCACGGTAGTCGTGTACCTACACCGTAGTACGGCTGTTAACAAGGTAGAAACGGCCTCGGACGGCACGAACTCCCAGCCTCTACGCGGCGACCCGAAGGCGATACAGCCCGCTGCGGCGGCCGATCTTCTCGACCCGGCCGATACGGGAAACCTGTGTCAGAAAGCTTGCGAGCGGGTCCCGGCCGACGACGCGATACCCCGCCTCGATGAGCGCGTCGAACCAGTCGCGGTAGTGGATCGGCGTCCCGTCACCCGCCCTCTCGCGGAGGATCGCGAGTGCTACCTCGCGCAGTCGCTCACCCCGGAGCTCCCCGTCGATCTCGCACATCGCAATCTGCGGCGCGATCCCAAGCATCTCCTCGAGGTCGCGGATCAGCCGGGCGAGTGACTCCGCCTCGCTTCGGGCTTGGGTCGCAAGCGTCTCGAAGTGCTCGATGCGCTCGTATGCTTCGGCCAAGCGCGCTGCGAGCTGCCCGTGCTCAGCCTCGGCGGCGGTGACGAAGGTCCCGGAGAGCGGCCTTGGCGAGGACACGCCTTGACTCTACGACCCGAGCCGGATGTACATACTGGGTCGCCTACCACGCAACGGGCTCTCATTCCCTAACGAAGCGCGCGCCGCGGCCGCCGACAACAAACGGTCATCGGGTGGCGCACGTCCTCGGAGGGAGTGCGGCGAGGTCGCGTCGCGTATGTGGCCCCCGAGGGAACCAAGCGGAGTAACTTCTCCGCAGCCGCGATCAGGGCGCTTCGGTCAATCCGAGCTGGTCGTGCTCGGCTCGCAACCGCCCGTACAGCTTCTCCGCGTAGTAATCGAGCACCGTCTGCCGGAAGGTCGGCTCGTCGAGGATGCGCTTGAAGATGTCTTCGTTGTCGTCCATCCGCCTCACGACGGTGTCGAGGAAGGTGCGGTCGAAGACGAGGCGGAAGTTCTGGAAGTCGTTGTTGCGCGCGCGGGCTGCGAGCGACTCGTCCGCCGCCCACGTCTCCTCGAACTGGTCGAAGAGGAGTTGGTCGGCGTCGCCGAGCTCGAGCCCGAAGCGCTCGTTCATCACGTCGACGATCCGGGAGAGGTGCTCGGTCTCCGGCTCGTGCTCCGGCCCACGGCCGGAGAAGATCGCGACGACCTCGCCGCCTCCCTCCTCGAGCGAGGCCGAGCCCTCGTAGATCTGTGCGATCTTCAGGTGCGTCAGCGCGACCTCGCTGCCGAGGTCGAGGCGCTCGGCCGCCTGGCCCGGCAGGCACGCAAGCAGCGCCCGCGCATACAGGTAGTCGCGTTCGAGCCGCCGGTCGACGTAGGGGACGATCTGCGAGACGAACGCGTACAGACTCACGAAGCGCGCGAGCAGGTCGCGGAAGGCGTCCTGCACCTCCTCGTCGAGCTCGAGGAAGCGGTCGCGCGCCGGATCGAGCGCGGCGTAGACGGCGCCGTGCCCGCTCGTCTCGGTGACGGCGAGTAGCGCCTGCACGCCCGCCTCGACCTCGTCGTCGCGCAGGACGTCGAAGTCCCAGAGCGCCCGGTGCGTGTCGTAGAGCAGGTTCGGGTCGGTCGGCACCGCCTCCGTCCGCTCGTACCAGGGCCGAAACGCCTCCTGGATCTCCTCGGCCTCGTTGCGGAAGTCGAGCACGAACGTGTCCGTCTTCTCCGGCGGCAGGATGCGGTTGAGCCGGCTCAGCGTCTGCACCGCGTTCAGCCCGGTCAGCACCTTGTCGACGTACATCGTGTGCAGGAGCGGCTGGTCGAAGCCGGTCTGGAACTTCTCGGCGACGATCAGCACCTGGTAGTCGTCGCTCCCGAACCTCTCCGCCGTCTCCGACTCGGGAAAGGCGTTCATGCTCGGCTCGGTGAACTCGTCACCGTCGTCGATCACCTTGCCCGAGAAGGCGACGAGCGTGCGCAGCTCGTAGTAGCCGTGCTCGGCGATGTACGCGTCGAGCGCGAGCTTGTAGCGGACTGCGTGCAGCCGCGAGCTGGTGACGACCATCGCCTTCGCCCTGCCGCCGATCTTCTTCGCGGTGTGCGTGCGGAAGTGCTCGACGACGATCTCCGCGTGCTGCGCGAGGTTATGCGGGTGCAGCGTCACGAACCGCGCGATCGCCCGCCGCGCCCGCGCCTTGTCGTACTCGGGATCGTCGGTAACCGCCTTCTCGATCCGGAAGTACGTCTTGTAGGTCGTGTAGTTCGCGAGCACGTCGAGGATGAAGCCCTCCTCGATCGCCTGCCGCATCGAGTAAAGGTGGAAGGGCCGGTAGCGCAGCCCCTCCGCCGTCTCCACCGCCGTCCCGAACAGCTCCAGCGTCTTCGCCTTCGGCGTCGCCGTGAACGCGAAGAAGGAGAGGTTGTCGGGGCGGCCGCGACCGGCGAGCGAACGCGCGAGCAGGTCCTGGCCGTCGCCGCGCTCCGCCTCCTCGGCTCGCTCCTCGGCCTCGGCGGCTTCGAGCGAGAGCGCCCGCCGCAGGTCCGCGGCCGCCTCGCCCGTCTGCGAGGAGTGCGCCTCGTCGACGATCACCGCATACCGTCGTGCCGGCAGCGCCTCGATCTTGTCCAGCACGTACGGGAACTTCTGCAGCGTCGTGACGACGATCCGCGCCTGCTCGCCCGCGAGCGCCTCGGCGAGCTGCTGCGAGTCCCTGTCGATCCGGACGACGACGCCGTGCACGTGCTCGAGCTGGTGGACGGTCTCCTGTAGCTGCCGGTCGAGTACGAGCCGGTCGGTGATGACGACGACCTTGTCGAAGACCTTCTGGTCGGCCGCGTCATGGAGGCTCGAGAGCCGGTGCGCGAGCCAGGCGATCGAGTTCGACTTGCCCGAGCCTGCCGAGTGCTCGACGAGGTAGCTCGGCCCCGCTCCGTGCTCGCGCGCGTGCGCCTCGAGCTGCCGCACAGCGTCCCACTGGTGGTAGCGGGGGAAGACGATCCGCGTGTTCGCCCGCTTCTCGGCCGCCGAGCCCTTCTCGGGCCGCACGACGTGGACGAACCGCGCGAGCAGGTCGAGCCACGCCTCGCGCTCCCAGACCTGCTCCCACAGGTAGGCCGTGCGATGGCCGTCGGGGTTGAACGTGTTACCGGCGCCGCCCTCCTCCGAGCCGCGGTTGAACGGCAGGAACTGGGTCGCCTCGCCCGCGAGCTTCGTCGCCATCGCGACGAGGTCGGGGTCGACCGCGAAGTGCACGACCGCGCGGCGAGCGAGCGTCACGTTGGTGGGGTCGCGATCGTGCCGGTACTGCGCGATCGCGTGCTCGACATTCTGGCCAGTGATCGGGTTCTTGAGCTCGGCGGTCGCGACCGGGATGCCGTTGAGGAGGAGCGCCAGGTCGAGCGTCTTCGTCTCGTCGGCGCCGTACGCGAGCTGGCGGACGAGCGTGAGCCGGTTCGCTTCGTAGCGGGCCACGAGCTCTGGCGTCAGGCCGTGCGCCGGCTTGAAGTACGCGAGCCGGACCTCGACCCCGAGGTCCTTGACACCGTGGCGCAGCACGTCGACCGTGCCGCGCTCGTCGATTTCCGCGGCCACCCGCCTGAGGAAGTTGCTGGACGCTGCCTGCTCGCCGCTGTGTCGCGCCGGAAGCTCGCGCCACTCGTCCGGCTGCGTCGCCTGGACGAACGCGAGCACCTCGCCGGGATCGAGCCCAAGCGCCTGATCGAACGAGCGCGGGTCGCCCTTCGTGTAGCCGCCGTGCTCGAGCAGCAACGTCTCGATCGCCCCCTCGAACTTCCGCTCAGTCGCACCGGTCACGCTGCAGCCCTCGAGACGTCGACCTGTCCGGCGACGCCGGCAGTGATCAACGCCTGGCGGTGCTCGCGAAGCAATTCGAGCTGTCGAACGATCGCCGCGACGGCGGCGTCGATCGGCCGAAGGCGCTCCCACACCTCAGTCACGACTCGCTCTTGCTCCTCGAGTGTCGGGAGCGGTACACGGATCCCTTCGATATCCGGCATGTAGATCGTCTTGTGCGTCGAGCCCATCGCGAGCCGCCCGAGCAGCTCGGAGCGCATCTCGCGGAGACACAGGACTAGGAAACGCGGCCGCAGGCGGGGTCCGCACGTCCATGTCGCGAAGTCCTGGCTCGTCGCCATCGGGCTCGCCATGATCGCCGAGAAGCCGACCGACGCCGTTCGCGAGAGCACGACCGTTCCCGCCGGGTGCAACTCGGCCGCCGAGTTCGCAAGACCCAGCTCGCTGATTGAGAGCTTGGTGTTCTCGATGAACTCGACCCGATCGCCGCGCATCTGGGCCACGTCGCCTGTCGTGATCCACGGGATCGTCACGTTCTCCCACCAATCCGGGCGGTCTCGGCTCGGCGTGTGCCCGCTGCCAAGCTGTGCGAGGAGCGCCAGCTTCACGCGCGGCCACGACGGATTGCCGACCTCTGCGACGGCGACGGCCACCCGCCGCTCTTCAAGGAGGTCGATCATTCGGCGCTTCTTCTCGATCAGCGCGTCGATCCGCGCTGTCTCGGCGTCCAAGAAGTCGGCGATCTCTCCCTGCGTCACCGAGTCGCGAACTGGAACGGGAAGATCGAGAAGCGCCCGTTCTTCCAGTGACGGCACTGGACCAGGATTCGCAAGCTCCGCGAGATCAATGATTTCAAGCCAGTACCGCAGATAGCGGCTCTCGATCGCGATCGGGACGACCGCCAAAACGTTGTTGTCGAAGACCGACTCGCGTGTCGTGATGCGTCGCGTTCGCAGAAGCATCGCCGCGCCGATCTTTGGCAGGAGTACGGATCCAGCAGGTGCAGCGCGCGCACGAAGCAGCCGGGCCGTCTTGCGGTCGATCCAGTTATCGCAGAAAGTGAGCAGCGGACCCAGGCTTGGTCGCGATAGGTCTCCGACCTTGAAGAAGGGAAGGTCGCCGCTCTCGCGGCCCTGGTGCTCATGGGGAAATCCGGCTCCACGAATCAGCCTTGCCGCGTGACGAAGTCTCACTGCGTCACCTCACCGAGCAGCTCCTGGGTCTTCTCTTCGAGCGCGCGGATCTCAGCGTCGATCTCCTCGAGCGCCCGCGGCGGGACGTAGCGGTAGAAGTGCCGCGTGAGCGGGATCTCGTAGCCGATCTTCGTCTTCGCGTGGTCGACCCACGCGTCCGCGACGTAGGGCAGCACCTCGACCTGCACGTACTCCTCGACCCCTCGACGGTAGGGCTCGCTCGCGAGGCGCGCCGACGGGTCGGGCTCGAAACGCAACGGCTCGGGCGCGAGCGGGACGTTCTCCTGGTCGCGCAGCTCCGGGTCGGGCTCGTCGAGCGCCGGTGCCTCCGGGTCGCGCACGGCGAGCGCCTCGAGCAGCGCCTTCTCCTCCGGCCTCGCGAGCTTCCCGTTCACCGCCGCGGCCTCAAGCGCCTCGCCGCGATCCGTCGTCGCGAGGCCGGTGAGCGCACCGACGACGCCGAGCAGGCCCTCGCGCTGATCCTCCGCCAGCCTGGCGAACACCTTCGACGCCTCGAGCCGCTCGCGCGCGCCCTCGCCTGCATAGCGCAGCCGCAGCGGCCGCTCGACGGTAATCCGCTGGTAGCCGAACGCCTCGTTGCGAAAGATCTTCACCCGCTCGTTTTCCTCGAAGGCGCCGTAGAGGCGGGTGATCTCGTCGATCTGCTCCGGCGAGATCTGCTTGCGCTTCTCGCCGAGGCTCTTGCGCATCTTCACCCAGAGCTCGCGCGCGTCGACGAGCTGCACCTTGCCGGCCCGCTCGGGGCTCTTGCGGTTGGTGACGACCCAGAAGTAGGTCGAGATGCCGGTGTTGTAGAAGAGCTGATCGGGCAGCGCGACCACGCCCTCGAGCCAGTCGTTCTCGATGACCCAGCGGCGGATCTCCGACGGCCCGGAGCCGGCGCCGCCGGTGAAGAGTGGCGAGCCGTTGAAGACGATCGCGAGCCGCGAGCCGCCCTGCTCGGCCGGCTTCATCTTCGAGATCATGTGCTGCAGGAAGAGGAAGCTGCCGTCGTTGATCGCCGGCAGGCCAGCGCCGAAGCGACCGCGGAAGCCAAGCCGCTCGCGCTCGTCCTTCACGAAGCGCTCGACCGACTTCCACTCCACCCCGAACGGCGGATTCGCGAGCATGTAGTCGAACGTGCGGCCGGCGTGCCCGTCGTCGTCGAACGAGTTCCCCTGGACGATGTGCGACGCGTCCTGGCCCTTGAGCATCATGTCCGAGCGGCAGACCGCGTAGGTCTCCTCGTTCAGCTCCTGGCCGAAGACCTCGAGGCGCGCCTCCGGGTTGAGCTCGCGGAGGTGGTCCTCGGCCACCGAGAGCATGCCCCCTGTCCCGCAGGCCGGGTCGAAGAGCGTCTTCACGATTCCGCGCTTCGTGAGCACGTCCTCGTCCTCGACGAAGAGGAGGTTGACCATCAGCCGGATCACCTCGCGCGGCGTGAAGTGCTCGCCGGCCGTCTCGTTCGAGAGCTCGGAGAACTTGCGGACGAGCTCCTCGTACAGGTAGCCCATCTCCAGGTTCGAGACGACGTTCGGGTGGAGGTCGATCTCCGCGAACTGC